>JBCBHT010000054.1:0-31341 GCA_038525335.1 Cyanobacteria bacterium J06621_15
CTGTTTTATTACTAGTGGTAAGTTAGTTATATCACCTTTTAAAGAACTTGAACTAGGTCAAAATAATATTCAAAATTTAATTAACAACAATATTGACAATTTTGATTTCTTTGTATCTTTGGTTCCTACTCAACTAGAGCGTTTATTACAAAAATCGGATTTAACTCAATGGCTAAGTAAATTTCAAACAGTACTTTTAGGAGGTGGTTCTGCTTGGGATGAATTATTGCAAAGAGCTAGGTTTAATCATATAAGATTAGCTCCTACTTACGGAATGACAGAAACAGCTTCTCAAATTGCGACTATGAAACCTGATGATTTCCTCAGAGGTAAAGTTGGTTGTGGTCAAATTCTTCCCCATGCAAATGTACAAATTCGCTGTGAAAATCAAGAAAATCGAGAAAGCCAAGAAATCAATCAAATTGGAAGGATTAATATTCAAGCCGAATCTTTAGCTCTTGGCTATTATCCTCTTGATGGTCAGATACAAACTAGTCTGCAAATAGATGATTTAGCTTTTTTTGACGAACAAGGTTATTTGAATATTGTCGGAAGAAATAGCGACAAAATAATTACTGGTGGAGAAAACGTTTATCCATCAGAAGTTGAAGCTGCAATTAGAGCAACAGGAATGGTCGCTGATGTTTGTGTAATTGGTTTAGAAGATAAACATTGGGGACAAGTTGTAACGGCTATTTATGTTGTAAACGACTCAAATCTTTTAAATCAACAAATTAAAAATCAACAAATACAAGTGTTATTAAAAGATAGATTGGCTAATTATAAAATTCCTAAAGTTTGGATTCCTGTTGATTTTTTACCTCGTAATGCTCAAGGTAAAATCAATCGTCAAATGGTTTATAAAATTGCTGTTGAATATATAGAACTATCTGCAAAATCTTCTGAAACCTTACCCTTAGTCTAAAACAACAGAGTTATCTAAAAAAAGTCTATCTGGGAAACATACTTAATAGTTTTACAAGTTTAATTTATTACAAGCATGTTTCGTATAATGGCGTTTAAAATGAGCTAAATACTTAATTTTACTCATAAAGAGTATATTTGATTGCTGAAAAAAATTTATAAATATAACCTATAAATAGATTGTGATTCTCAACGAAGAAGAATAAATCTAACATCTTGCACCATTCTCAACAATCGCCTTAGAATAAATTCTCAGGCTCAAACACAAAGTCTGATAAATCAGACTGAGCAAGACTTTTAGTGCGTTTTAACGTACTTTATATATTAGCCTCGGAATTCCCAACTGAGGCGGGTATTCGGGCTTAACGATAATAGTACAAGATGTCAGATAAATAAGATTTTTTAACTGTTCCCTGTTACCTATTCCCTTTAACGTAATCTTTCCAAACACTTAACAATTTCTGCTGACAGTGCAATTTTCTTTCTGGTTGTCGCATCAATACAAACATGACGAGTCATTGCTTTTGCAGCTAATTTTTCATTGACACAAATTTGATAGTTAATTTCAAACTGCTCGCTGTGGATTCGTGAAGGGGTCAAGTCAACAAATAACTTATCACCACAATACATCGGACGCATAAAATCTACGTCAGCATGAACGATAGGAAAAGCAATAGATGGATTTGTAAAAAATTGTTTAATATCGATTCCTAATGATTCCAAAGATGCTTCATAAGCTTCATGACAGATAGATAAAACATTCGCGAAATAAACAACACCAGCAGCATCAGTATCTTGAAAGCGAATCGTGCGATTGTATGTAAAAGACATGGTTAGAAAAGTTAGGAGTTTAGGAGTTAGGAGTTAGGAGTTAATAATTCTACCCCCTCTTCCTCTTCTACCCCCTCTACCCCCTCTAATATTCCCATACCCTAGCCCCAATCATAAATATCTTCTGAGTCCGAATTGAGATAAGGACGTTCTAAATCAATTGACTTCCAAGCAAAGTGCTGATAAATAATGTTTACCTTTTCTTCGGGGGAATCAACTCCTTTTTCCCAAGCTTCAAATAACGCATTTGAGATAATTTGACAGCGATTTACACCAAAACTCTGTTTGTTAAGAGGTTTTTCTAAAGGTTGTTCGGCTAAGCTTAATCCCGGTGCTAAATATTTGGTAAATAATGGTGTTTCTGGCTGAAAATAAGCTTGGTTATCTGCGTAAATATCTTTAAGTAATTCTTTTATAATCGAATAATTTTGTCTGTGAAAATTAAGTATCCCCGAATCATGGCGATCGCAACCTAAAGGATGATGAGGAACTTGAAATGTGAAAGGTATTTCAGCAGCATTTAATTCTTCGGTTAAACTATCCATTAAGGCTATAGCACCTTGAGAATTTATGTTCAAAAAGATACTTGTATCATTAAAATCGCTCCAGACATTTTGTATATCATTCTGTTGTTGTTTACCTGAGTTACTTACTGCTAAATAAAAGCCATTAT
The DNA here is from genome assembly GCA_038525335.1 of Cyanobacteria bacterium J06621_15. Lineage (GTDB taxonomy): Bacteria > Cyanobacteriota > Cyanobacteriia > Cyanobacteriales > Nostocaceae > Rivularia. The sequence continues at coordinate 2,429 of JBCBHT010000054.1, forward strand.
TTAAACGGTTTTTCGGTAGTCGGATAGCAATTAAATCATCGACTCTGCTAGACAATGCGGCTGGTTCTAAATAATTCTCTTCTATGTGTAATGTCAAACCATTTTTAGTTACAGCCAAACTTCCATCGGGTTCCTGTCGTAAAACTCGCCATTGTTCATCTAAATAACCAGTACCGTGATTGTGTTCGTGTAAGCGATTATAAAATTTCCAGTCGATTTCAAATACACAATTATTTTCTAAATCTTGATGTAATAACAGGTTGGGATTACTAATATTTGCTGCTAATACACTTTGTAAAGAGTTATTGTAATAAATACCGTACAGGAAGTTTCGCAGCAGTAAGTTCAAATATTTATCTTGCAATACTGTAGAGCTTTTTTCCAGTGTTTCTGCCATTAAAGGAGGCAAACTAAAAGGTTTGTAATCTGGATGAGTAATACAAAAATTAGTTTCTATTTGAATATTGGTCGCAATATTTAAAAAAGTTTCTGCTAAAGAATTTTTATTAGAAGTTATCATGATTGTCCAGTATGAGTTTATAAACTTTAAATTTTAAATAGATGCAGCCATTTATATATAGAAAATAAAAGAGAAGAAAAGAAAAGTTAACAGCAACCTTTTTTGAATGGTTACTGTTAACTGTAAATTGGTTACTGCTAACTGACTAACACCCTCGCAAGCGGGTTTTTTCGTAGAACAAGGGGATTAAATTGTTTTCCCTTTCAGCAATAGGAACTTTAGCCGATTTTACAAATGGTTTGAGAATTTGTAATTCTGATTTACCAAAAATGTCTATTACATACTCGGGAGTTCTAGTTAAGATATTCTTGGCAAATTCTAGAGTAACTAAACTCGTGTGATGTAAATTTTGCTGGTTACTAATCTTATCCAAAATTTGATTGATTAACGCTAAACCGGCAAACTTGATAATCGACCCGATGAAATCTTTACGATACTCTAAAATCATTGGAAAAGCTTTGAGATAAGCTTCAGTTAAAACCAACATTGAAGGTTGAAGAATCTCCAGCGGAATAGCCGCTAATTCCAAAGACTCCTCTAATTCCAATGTGGAATCTACAACTAAACTTTCTAACCAGATATTCAAGTAACTAGCTAGCAAAGTTCCCAAATCGTAAGCGGGGTCTCCCCAAGCACAAGCTTCCCAGTTAATCATCTTCACTTCTGGATTATCCAAATTGAAATTGTGAGAATGCACTAAAACGTTCTCCAGTTTCAAATCGTTGTGAGTTAAACAACATGGGTCAAATGCAGAAGCTAAATCGGCTATTGCAGATTCTAAGAAGTCGTGGCTTTGATAGTGAGAGTAAAATGAAAGCCCCGTACTGTTAACTTTGCCAAAAATAGCAGGTTCTAGGGAATCTATGCCCTGTGCCGGATTAAAATACTGATAGCGAATCTGCCCAGCTGGAGCAGTAGCCATATGGTCGCGGTACTTTTGGCGTTTGAAAGTCGCACGGTGCAATGCTGCTAGAGTATTGCCGATGCAATTCGCTAGTTCTGGCGGAAAATATAGGTTATTCCTGTAATAGCTCTCTAAACCTTGGTATTCTTCATGGTAATCACGCACGAGAATAGAGTTATCCTCGTCGTAATGTACTAACAAGGTTGATAACGCTTTTATATTGCCGAGAACAGGAAAAGATTCGAGCAATTGGTGAAACAGCCATTCATTAAAGAACTCATGGGGAATACCACTGAATTCTTGGGCTAGTTCTTGTTTGACCAAAAGCTTGCGATTTGAAGCCAAAGTAACCAGTAGATTAATATTTCTCCGGCTACTACTATGTGGCAAATCTGCATCGGCGGTTGCGCCATCTTCTGAGCTACTCAGACCCGCTTCTTGCAGATACTGGATAACGTTTTGAGAAGACAGTGAAAGTTTCATTTATGTGTTACTTCCTTAGATTCCTTTAAAATCAGCTTTTTTTGGTTTTGGCTTTTATTATGACAGCATTCCCCAGCGAAGCCCCTTTTTTAGGGAATCTTAAAAATATGATGACTACGCTTTATTAATATCGTATTTCCCTGACAAAAAGCTGCCAAAATGCCATTTTTATCTTTACTATCGCTTTAAATTCTCCTCTCTTTCAGAGAGTGAAATCTTTAATATTATTCGATTTTTACTTACGCGAATATAAAAATTTATGTTTTAACCTTTTAATGCCTGTTCTTTTTCCAAGATTCCGTTTTTGAACAGTCGTGCCGTTAACAAACATTAATATAATTATCTAATACAACAGCTAACACTCACAAAGTACAAGGACTTTTGCATCCTTTCCGGAAGAATACCAATTATTTTTCTTTAGTCATAGCCTAATAATTACTTAGCTAGACCATCAACAATCCTCTATACCCGAAAATCTACGCAAAACTATCAATTCTCTCAGATTACCTCTATCGGAATATTGACATATTTAACCGCAACCTTAATATTTCTATACAATCTTCTTGCAGCGAAAAACTTGAGATTTAAAACTTATTTAATTATAGAAAAAATTCTTAATAAGGGAAATATGAATTCATAGAAAGCTGTTTATTACGATATTCCTCAATTGTGAATCATTATGGTGTCTAGAATAATTTGCAATAAGGGATTAACTGCTCCCGTCTCAAGTAGGAAGTAGGAAGTGGGAAGTATGGGGAGCTAATCTTTAGTCAAATAGAAGGTTCCCACCGATACTGACTGAGGTTGACTTTTCCTGCTGAGTCGAATTCGATTCCTTCTTCTTCTAATAACTGCTTTTGCAAATAATCTCCCCCTTCACGTAAGTTTGAATAGGAGATTTCACCTTTAGCATTAATTACCCTATGCCAAGGTATATCATCAACAGTGGTATCTACCTGAAACATTGCGTATCCTACCAAACGTGCCTTACCATACAACCCTGCTAAATCAGCTATTTGTCCATAGGTCGCAACTTTACCAGCAGGAATTTTACGAACAGTTTCATATATGAGGTCGTATGTAGACATTGATTACAGTGAGTAAGGAACAGGGGATTGGGAATAGAGAATAGCTTTTGTATTGTAGAGACGTAAAATTATGACCTTGCGGTAAAACTTTAACCGTATTATCAACATTACATCAAAAGCGATTAACTAATAACGCCATTAGGTGAGAGCATTACTATTAATGTCACCAAACCTAAAATAACCATCAAACCTGCTGGCATTAATTTGCGTGTTTTAGCAAGTCTGATTGCAAACACAACCATTAAAATACTAGTAATTATCACGGCTAAAGTTAAACCCCAAGCTTGTCCCTGCAGTTGCACAAAAGCAGCAGTCAGTAGCAATAAGCCACTGATTGTTCCACTTATTAAAGAAACTTTGCTCCCCGCGCTTTTGTAACCGATGATGCCACCGATAATTGATAAAATGCCGTATAAACTCGCAGCTATAATACTGTGCATTGTTAAAACCTATGTAGATTTGCAGCTATTGTTCTCACCCAAGACCGAAAATTAAGAATAATATCCCTCCTCTTTATTTGCTAACTTGCTACTTACTACTCCCTACTTACTACTCCCTACTCCCTATTAAAAAATGAATAATCAAGCCATTGCCAAAGTACAATTTCTTCAACGTCAAGCAGCTTCTCTTTTACTTTACCAATCTGTGTTTGCAACGGAAGTAGGTAAAGCTTTTCTTAATTTATTGCAGTCGATACGCTACCCTAATGCTGAAGCACAAGATTGTCTTCAAGCTTATGGCAATTTTTTTAAAATTTTGGCTAGTAGAAATCAAAATTGGGAAGAATATCTGATTTCTCAAATCTTGGTTTCGGAAAATCCTTTTAGCAACCAAGCTCAATCACAAAGTCTAACTCCAGCTTTAATTTCAGCAGCAAAACACGATTTACAAGCTTTGCAAAACTTTCACGAATGCAGCGTTGCTTCTTTAAGTGAATGGGTGCAGTCTGCGTCCCATCTGCCGATTTTACCTGTGGTATGGTACACCGAACAGCAGACAATCAGAGCTAGTTACCAATTACCCCTGATAGAGAAGCTAAGAACTTTGGAAGATTGGACTGATGCTGTAGAAGATTTAAGAGCATTTTATCAGCAGTATGGTACTGGTATTTTTGCAGAATATAAAGCTTTTCGCTGGCAACAAGGTGAATTTATCGGTATCAGCTATCCGGATACAGTGAAGTTAAGCGAGTTAGTAGCTTACGAATCTCCTAAAGAAACTCTAATTAAAAATACCGAATTTTTATTGTCAGGACAACTTGCATTACACGTTTTACTCTACGGTAGTCGCGGTAGCGGTAAATCTTCTTTGGTCAAAGCTTTATTAAATGAATATGCTGAACAAAATTTACGCTTGATAGAAGTCGCAAAATCTGAACTTAAAGAACTACCACAAATTGTAGAACACTTAAGAAACAAGCCACAAAAATTTATAGTATTTGTTGATGACCTTTCCTTCGAGGAAGATGACGATGCTTTCAAAGCACTCAAAGTTGTCTTAGAAGGAGCAGTTACCGCAAGACCAACAAACGTCGTAGTCTACGCAACATCAAATCGTCGTCATTTGATTCGCGAGTTTTTTGCAGATAGACCCAGACCTAAAGATTCCGATGAAGTTAATTCTTGGGATACCGTCCAGGAAAAGCTTTCGTTCAGCGACCGGTTTGGTTTGACTCTGACTTTTGAACCTGCTTCCCAAAAAGCTTATTTACAAATCGTTCAACATTTGGTTAAACTGTCTAAGATAGAAATTAGTACAGAAGAACTAAATCATCAGGCTTTACAATGGGCAACTCGCCATAATGGACGTTCCGGAAGAACCGCAAGACAATTTGTAGATTTTTTGAGGGCTGAAAAAAATCTTGCTCGCAACATGGTAGAAGAACAAAAATAAATCAAAACAAATAAAATTCATTATTCTTTTTAAGTAAATATATTGACTTATTAATTATTTTTTTATACTCATATTTAAGTTGAATCAATTAAACCATTGCATCAGGGTACCAAGGAAACATCTGTGAGGTTTGATACAGCGGCAACATATTTAGATAAATGAACTATGCTAAAAACAAGCAACGTGCAAGACTCTATGGTCAGCAATCGATTTATTATAGGTATAGTTGCCTTCGCGGTGAGCTTCGGATTTACTTTAGTTGTCACCTGGTGGAATTTTTATAGTGCCTTTATTACGGGTATCATAACTATGCTTGCTACGTTTACGGCGACATTTATTGTAGATAAAAGGACGGACAGGAAACGTAGAAATTATGAGTCTCTGGTTTTAGATTCATTTTACAAGCGAATTCAAGAACTAGAAAGCGTGCAACAAGGTATAAATCTAGAAATTCATCAATTAGAAGCTACTCGTCGTACTTTGCATCAAGAATCGAATCAATTACAATATCAGGTCGGAGAACATCGGAATCAGAGAGACTCGCTGAATCGGGAATTAAGTACTTTTGCACTTCAGAAAAGACATTTAGAATCCCAAGTGATTAGTTTACGGGATGAAGTCAAAACTTTAGAAAAATCTAAACAAGAAACGGAAACTTCTTTTTCTAATCTTTCAGCCGAAAAACGTCGTTTAGAATTAAATTGTAATGTATCCAAAAATGAGATAACTCAATTACATACAAAAATTGGCGAACTTTTGCAGCAGCGAGAAGAATTAGATAGTAATTTAATTTTATTAGATAGACTCAAGCCTCAGCTAGAAGAAAGAGTACACGAGTTACGAGTACAGGTTGAAGAATTAGAAACCGAACAGAAAAAGCAGCAAGAATTATGTTCTAGTGGAAGTAAAAAACAGGAAACATTAAAAGCCGATGTCAAGTTATTAAAAACTCAGAAACAAGAGGAGAAAACCCAGTTAGAAGAGTTACAGGCACAAACATCATTGCTCAGAGAAGAAAGAGACTTATTGCAAAATCAGGTTTGGGAATTATTACAACAGTTAGAGAATTTAAATCCTCAGCTACCTATTAGTCAAACAGAAGAGGATATAGAAGAATTTCCTTTTGATGATTTAGTGGAAGCTATTGTTATTGAACCAGCAGAAAAAACCGTTGATAAATCGGAAGCTTTGACTGAAGAATGGAAAGAATTTCTAGAAAGCTTACCTGAGCATGAAATCAAGGTATTAAAAATTATATTAAAGCAAGTAAGAGTAAAATCTTCTATTAAAAAGATTGCTGAACAGAATATAACAATGCCAAATTTATTAATTGATTCTATCAACGGACGCGCTCAGAATACAGTTGGTGAATTAATTATTTCAACCAGTAACGATATACCTGAAATTTACGAGGAGTATAAGGAAAACATTCAAAAAATAATCGATGTTTCCGAAGGAGTAAAAAGCAAAAAAGCTGCTTCTAAATAAATGTCTTAACCTCGTTTAAAAAAACGAATTTATTACAGCTATAATAATTATTATTACGAGTTAACTAAGTGAAAATGTAATGAATATCATGGGAACAATTAAAACTGCGACATAAAATGTCATGCCAATTAATGATACAACACCAGGTTTAAGAGGGAGCATCCCAATTTTGCACAATTAATATTGTGATTGTCATTGCGTTAGCGAAGCGTGTCCGTTAGCGAAGCGTGTCCGCTAGGACATTAGGACATACGAAGTGAAGCAATCTAAAAGTGTTGCGATGATCCGCAGCTTCGCTGAATGCGTCGTTCCACTTTGTTCCACTCGCAATGACAAATGATATTTTTACACATTTGGGATGCTCCCGTTTAAGATACTTTCTCTTGCCCTTTACATAAGAAAATTTATTTACTTTATCTGTTTGACTTTCACACAATTCCTTGCTTTGACTCATATTCGTAGGATAATATTTCCCAAAAATTACCAAGGGAGTTAGAAGCATACCTGTAAAATAACACATTCTATAATAGATAAATTTGACAAATATATACATACAGAATAATTCCAACTAAAAACTCGGTAAATATTTCGCTCAGTATCTCAAACATTTTATTAAGGATTAAAAAAGTAATAAATCAACAAATTATTCTATTCTACCTCAAGCAGCTTTGACTACTTAGAGAGAGTCGTATTAGCTATTGTCTGTTTTTTGATAATCTGTGATTAAATTTAGTTACGAAATATTCACATAATTACGAGAAATTTTTTTTACTATGGTGGTGCGTTGCGCTTCTCGACAACACACCCTACAATTGTTAAATTTGCTAATCCAAAACAAAAGCATCCGTTGTTAAAATCCAAAATCGAATGTCTAAACCCAAAATATCTAAAAAAGTATCTACAGCTTTGATAAACTCTTTGGGTGCAGGAGTAGTACCGAGAGTTGGATTAGAGCATATAGCAGTAGGTAGAGAAAAGGAACTAAAAAGTCTTGTCCAAAATATTGAAGATGTTGGTGAAGGAGCAGCAGCATTCCGGTTTGTCATCGGTAACTATGGTTCCGGTAAAAGCTTTATGCTCCAATTGGTTCGGAATCAAGCAATAGAGTTGGGTTTTGTGGTGACTGATGCGGATTTGTCTTTGGAAAGACGGTTAGCTGGTGGTAGCAATCAAGGTTTGGCTACTTATCGGGAGTTGATGAGTCGTCTTGCTACAAAAACTCGTCCTGATGGTGGTGCTTTTGTTTCTATTTTGGAAGGATGGATTAATAAAATTCAGCAGGAAGTAGTCCAAGAAAGCGGGATGAAACCGTCAGATGAAGGTTTTGATGATGCTGTAGAAAAGAAGATTCGAGAAGTTGTTCAACAGATAGAAGATTTAGTCCACGGATTTGATTTTGGTAGCGTCATCGTTGCTTATTGGAGAGGTTATCGCTTGGATGATGACGATTTAAAAAATGCAGCTTTGCGGTGGTTAAGAGGAGAATTTAGTACTAAAAAAGAAGCGAAGACTGCTTTGGGGGTTAGGGTAATTATTGATGATGAAAGCTGGTATGACTATGTTAAGTTATTAGCTAAGTTTGTGGCTGAAATTGGTTACAAAGGACTTTTGGTTTTGTTGGATGAAGCTGTTCATTTATATCAAGTTTCACCTAAAGCCAGTCGGGATAAAAACTACAGTAAACTGCTGGCGATTTTTAACGATACTATGCAGTGTAAAGCCGAATATCTCGGAGTGATGATTGGTGGAACTGTTAAATTTTTGGAAGACCCAAATCGAGGTTTATTTTCTGATGCTGCTTGGAGAAGACGTACTAAAGAAAGTCGTTTTGTAGCTAAAGCAGGAGTACAGGAATTTAATGGACCAGCAGTTAAGCTAAATCCTTTGAGTGAATCAGAAATTCTCAATTTATTAGAGAAACTAACTGAGATTCACGCGCTTAATTATAATTATCAAAAATCTTTAACTAAAAGCGATTTAAAAGAGTTTGTCAAAGAAATAGTTAATCGTTTAGGGGCTGAAGCTTTATTAACTCCTGGTGAAATTGTCCGCGATTTTATCAGCGTGTTGAATATCTTGCATCAAAATCCTCAAATTACTTTGAGCAAGATAATTCATGATTCTGATTTCAAACCTACCAAGATAGGTAGAGACACAGAAGTTGATGAAGATAATGTCGCTGAATTTAGTTTATAAAAAAGAGTGGGCATTGGGAATAGGGCGTTGAGCATTGGTTTTTCTCAATTAGGAAAAATCACTTTACATGAAAATTTGAAAGCTTAATCTTTGTATAAATTAGGCTCGCTTACATATTGATTTTTTTTAAGTGATATCTGAACAATCTATAGCCTTTTATACAACCACAAATAATAAATCTGTTCAATATAAACTTTATTCAGATTTATAGCAAAATAGTATTTTATTGTCTTTTGCTACAAATTTATATTAGATAATTCTTAGTCAATTATTCCAAGTAAATAATTCCAAGATTTAAGAATTAAAATCTTTATTTAATCGGTCATCCCAATTAAAGCAATGTGGGTGTAAACTTTGACTTGGGAAAAGTAAACATAAAAGGTAAAAAGTCTGTAGTTAAATATTTTCATAACCCATGCTTAACGCCCAATGTTAAATTCCTAATGACCATAATATCCCTGTATTTTATAACAAGAAATTTCTATGCAACTCGTTCACGGCTTACATTTTAGAAACCTACGCGGAGATTTGTTCGGTGGTTTAACTGCTGCGATTGTTGCTTTACCGTTAGCTCTAGCTTTCGGAGTTTCAGTTTCACCGGAAAATGGTGCGATGATGGGACTTTACGGTGCTGTTCTGATTGGCTTTTTTGCAGCATTGTTCGGTGGAACTCCATCCCAAATTTCTGGTCCCACTGGTCCAATGACCGTGGTCATGGGAACTGTATTCGCTACTTTAACGAACAATACGCAAACTGATATAGCAATCGTCTTTACAGTAGTGATGATGGGGGGAGCATTCCAAATTCTTTTTGGACTGCTGGGTCTAGGAAAATATATTACATTAATTCCTTACACTGTAATTTCTGGCTTTATGTCGGGGATTGGGTTTATAATTCTAGCGCTTCAAATTGGACCGTTTTTCGGACATCAAGGTTCGGCTAAAGTTATAGAATCGCTACAAAAATCTTATGAATTCGCGACTAATTTTAATCCTATAGCAACGGGTTTAGGTGTATTAACTTTGATTATAGTTCTTGGTTCCCCTCCAAAGCTAAATCGGATTGTACCCTCACCTTTATTAGCATTAGTAATTTGTACGCTAATTTCTGTATTTGTATTTCCCGATAGCGGTATTCCAGTCATAGGAAAAATCCCTACAGGTATTCCTAAACCCCAATTACCACGACTGGATTTTAGCCAAATGCGAATAATGATAGAGTACGGTTTGATGTTGGGAACTTTAGGGTCTATCGATTCACTGCTGACTTCCTTAGTTGCAGACAACATTACTCGTACAACTCATGATTCCAATAAAGAATTAATCGGACAGGGAATCGGTAACTTAATCGCAGGTTTATTCGGGGGACTACCGGGAGCGGGTGCAACAATGCGAACTGTTATTAACGTCCGTGCTGGAGGAAAAACTCCTATTTCGGGGATGGTTCACGCAATAGTATTATTAATTATTGTTTTAAAAGGCGGAAATTTTTTACTAATAAAAATAGAAGATATTCCTAATGCAGTTTTAGCGGGTATCTTAATCAAAGTTGGTATAGATATTATTGATTGGAGTTTTATTAAACGCGCTCATAAAATATCAATGCGAGCTACCGGACTGATGTACGCAGTATTATTTTTAACTGTTTTTGTAGACCTAATTACAGCAGTAGCAGTAGGTGTATTTTTTGGAAATATATTTGCTCTCCAACGTTTAACAGATTTACAAGCAAAAGAAGTTAAAGCAATAACAACTCCTGACGAAAATAATCACAAATTAGGTTTTAGCGTCGCAGAAGAACGGATTCTTAGCCAAGCACAAGGTCGGATATTATTATTTCATCTTGGTGGACCGATGAGTTTTGGTGCTGCAAAAGCAATTTCGCAGCAAATGTCGATTGTAGAAGATTATGATGTATTAATTTTGGAATTAAACGAAGTACCTTATCTGGGAGTCACAGCGACTTTAGCTATAGAAAATATGGTTAAAGAGGCTTACGAAAGACGAAGAACTGTATACTTGGTTGGTGCGAGTGGTAGAGTAGAAGACAGATTGCGACGCTTACAAATCTTAAGGCAAGTCTTAGAACATAGCCATGTAAATACACGATTAGAAGCTTTAGAAAAAGGTCTAGTAATTGTTAATCAGCGTCGTTTAAAGTCTAACGATTTGTAATCTTAGAAAAAGAGAACGGGGAAAAGAGAATAGATAAAGAGATATTAAAATAACCCAGAAATAATATTGGTTTCTATTCAATAAACTTTCCTATTTTCTACTTAGGTTCCAATTACCAATTACTAATTACCAATCTCAACTCTTCTTCAAACACAAACCGTTTTCTACATTCCCATAATCTTTCAAAGCATCGCAGCCTTTAATTCGTAATTTTTCTAAAGTTAAATTCTCTAACTCTCGGACAATAATTGTCCCTCGATTTGTACCGCTCAACAAATTTTTACCATCCGGACTAAACCTAATACTGGTAAATTCTTCTCTATCAGCTTTCAAAGTAATTAATAATGTACCATCGCGCTGCCAAAGTTTAACTTTATCTTCACTAGTAGCTGCTAATAATTTACTGTCGGGACTAAAGGTTACACCTGTGAATTCTTCACCTTCTACAAGTAAAGTTCGCTGCAATTCACCTTTTTTATTCCATAATTTTACCGTACCATCAAGGCTAGCCGAAGCAAGAATATTACCTTTACTAGACCAAGAAAGACCAAATACAGGTTTTTTGTGTGCGGTTAATGTATGTAATAATCTACCAGATTTGCCCCAAATTTTAACTGTATTATCGTCGCTAGCAGAAGCAATTAAATTTCCATCTTGACTAAAGCTAACCCAGTTTACAGCTTGCTGATGTCCTTTTAATGTAGTGATTAGTTCGCCGTTTCTACGCCATAATTTAATCGTTTTGTCTTTACTAGCGGAAGCAAATATATCACCTTTACTAGACCAAGCAAGACTTAATATGACATGATTATGAGCGGCGATTGTTTTAATTAATTTACCGTTATTTTGCCATAATTTAATAGTTTTATCTTTACCAGCAGATGCAATCAAATTACCGTCGGGACTAAAACTAATGTCCCAAATTTCTTGTTGAGATGGCTGCAAAGTTTGAATTTTTTTTCCGTTTTTAGTCCATAACTGAATAGTTTTATCAATGCTACTAGAAGCAATCAAATTACCAAACCCCTTTGGGGTCGCTACGCTAACGGGAGAAAAACTAATGCTAGTTACAGCTTTATTATGAGTTTTGAGATTTCCTAATAATAAATCTTGCCAAGACCAAAGTTTCACCGTTTTATCTCGACTAGCAGAAGCAAGGGTTTTGTTATCGGGGCTAAAACTAACATCATTAACCCAATCTTTGTGTCCTTTAAGGGTTCCTAATAGTATTCCATCTTTCCAGCGCCAAAGTTTCACGGTTCCGTCGGTGCTTACCGTACTAATAATTTGATTATCGGGGCTAAATTTAACAGCAGTAACAGCTTCTGAATGAGCTTTGATTACTCTTAATAACTTTCCTTGAAGATTCCAAAGTTTGACCGTATTATCTAAACTTGCCGAAGCAACAACTTTACCATCATTAGACCAAGCAATGCTTCTAATAGCATCTCGATGTCCGCTAATTGTACGAATATTTTGACCGTTACTATCCCAAAGTTTTATTGTTCTATCGCTACTTACAGAAGCAAAAATTTGACCAGTAGGAGAAAAAGCAACTTGTAAAACTGCGTCATTATGACCAAAAATTGTTTTGATTAACTTACCTTCAAGATTCCAAAGCTTGATACTTCTATCGGTGCTTCCAGAAGCAATTATTCTACCGTTGGGGCTAAAAGCAACGCTATTAACTATATTTTTGTGTCCTAATAGAGTTAAATTCGCTCTACCATCTACAGTCCACAGTTTCACGGTATTATCCTGAGAAGCAGAAGCAATTGTGCTACCATCCGGGCTAAAAGTCACGCTATTGACTACATCAGTATGTCCGGATAAAGTACGGTAGAATTTGCCATTTGGATACCATAACTTAACTGTATTATCGGCACTAGCGGAAGCAATAAAAGAATTTAACGGACTAAAAGTAACGCTATTAACTCCAGATAAATGTCCGGATATGGTTTCTGTTTCTCTAATTTTTGGAACTACTTGATGTAAAGCTGTCATTACCTGTGCTTTTGTATAAGCGTCGGGTAAAAATGCAGTTTTAAATCTCTCTGCGGCTTTTAAACCTTGTTTTAAAGCATCAAAATCTTTACCGGAAGAAGCAAGTTCTTCTGCTGATGCGCTGATAGCTTGAATTTCGCTGATTAAAGCTTGTCTCCACAAGTAAACTGACATTATCGTGGAAGCAGTGAGAGCCAAAATAGCCGTAACTGAACCAGCAAGAGCTATTTTCAAAGAACGGTTCACTTTGACTTCACTTAGTTTTTGCTGCTGTTGACTTTCTGCTAATTGAGCTTGTAATTTTTGCTGTTCTAATTCTGCTGATAATTGTTCGATTGACCTTCTACTTAGTTCGTCACGTTTACGGAGTTCTTTTAATTCTGTAAATAAATCTAGGTGTTGTGATGGTTGATTATCAAATATTTTTGCTTCTTTCTTTTTCCTGAGTTCGCTGTGGAGTCTGGTAATTTCGGTTTCTCTTTGCTGTACTTGATTTCTTAACTGTGTTAATTGGGTTTGGATTAACTCTTCTTGTTGAAAAGAACGAATTAAATCAACTAAATAATCGTGAATTAACTGATAGCGTTCGGTGATGTCAGCAAATAATACGACTAATCCAGAGCGAACTAATATTTCTAAAACTAATTCTAATTCTTCTACTGATTCAAATTCGGCTAATTCTGCTTTTAATTCAGCTTTAGTTTTAAAAGGTCTTTTATGATTTTCATCTGTTAGTAAATATAAAATTAATAAAGCTGTCTGTTCGTTTTCGGAACCGCAATCTTTAATAATTTCTTTAATATATCGTTCGATAAGTTTATTCGGTCGATATGGTTCGTATTTAGCTAAAGTGGTAATATTTTCATCTTGAAGCTGTGCCCCTACTACCTGTAATTCAATAGGACGAACTTCTCCTATTTCTGATGATAAATCTTCTACTAAACTATCAATTAAAACCGATTCTATCTGATATTCCGAGCGCTCCGTTAACTTTTGAATCACATTTTTAGCATCTTCCGCAGAAAGATTATTCACTTGATAGCGAATGTCTTTATCTAAAATATTATTACTAATAGAATCTTGTCTTGCTAAACGTTTTAAATCTAGCAAATGATGTAAATAATCTTCTCTCAAAGAAAAAATTATTTTCACAAAAGGAATATTTAGACATTCACAGATGAAATTATCAAAATCTTCCTTCTGACCTCTATCTGTATTCACAAAGAAAAACTCTTCTAACTGGTCAAAAATCAAAACAGTTATCAGATGATTATTCGCATTTTCCCGCAATTGTTCTAAAATACTGACGATTGTAATCGGTGTCGCTGCATAAATGTGATTATTGAATTCCTGACCATGAGTATATTGAATTACCGTGTCATCGATAAATATTGCTTCACTCAAAGACTTACCCAATTCACGAACCCAATCAGTATAAACCTGTAGCACTACCGGAACCGCAATTTGGTCACCAATTGGTCTATTTTGCAAAGCAGGAACCAACCCAGCATTAACAATAGAACTTTTTCCGACTCCTGATTCACCATGAATTAAAGTTAATTTTTTATCAGAACGACTAATTTTTCCAATTAATAAATTAATATCCCGTTCCCTACCAGAAGCTGTAATTTCTAAAGCAACATGAGAGTTTTTTGTCGGTGAAACCACAACCGGATTTTTTACTTTTCTTTGAGGTTGTAACCTACCAGCACCAATAAAAGCTCGTAAACCATACTGTTGTTCAACCGAACGTCTTTCCCGACGAATAAAGAAAGCTTCTAAATATTTTCCAGACTCATAATAAAGCCATCTTAACCTGCGTAAAAGTCGAATATAGCGATGAACATCATAACGATAATCGCTATTTTCTAATGCTATCGATAACTTTTTACTTGCATTTTCTAAATGTTGTTTTGCTGCTTTTTCATCACCCAAAAACTGCAAAGATTTTACCAAAACTAACTGATAAACCTGCTCCAAAAGTAGGGGAAATAAAGCATGATGTGCTTTATTATTGGTCTTAGCTTCAGCCAAATAAAACAGCGATGCTTGAGCATATTTACTTGCTTGCTTCCACTTTAATTCATGCAAAGCAACATCAGCTAAGTAACCACAATCGCAAGCAAGTTGAGTATAGCTACCATACTGTTGATGTAGCTCCAAAGACTTACAAGCAACCACCCGTAACTGATTCCAATCCCCAAGTTGCTGCAAAACTTCGCTTAATTGTCCAATAAATTGCGCTACTAAAATCGGACGTTCAGCTAATTCAAACACTTCCAAACATTTTTGAAAATAACCCACAGCAAATTGCCAATTTCCATACTGTTCTCCATGATTTCGCTCAGCTAAACGGTAAAAGCATAAACCCAGGTAGAAGAGGATTACTCCTTGATGGAGGAGATGGGGAGATGGGGAAATGGGGAGAGGGGGAGAGGGGGTAGAGGGGGTAGAGGGGGTAGATATTACGTTTTCATTTTGAAAATCTATTATTAATGATTTGTCACTGTTCACTGTTAACTGGTCACTGTTCACTGTTAACTGAAAACTGTTCCGAAAGTGTTTTATTGCTTTTTCAATTCGGTCTTTTACGTATTCGTCTAAACCAAACACAAATTCTAAACTAGCTTCTAGTTCTGGAGTTAAGTTAATTCCGCGAGTCTGTAAATCTTTAATTGCATAATGTAATTCATTTTTATGCAACCAAATTTGTTCTAAGGTACATTGACAATAGTTTTCTGAGGGTTCTTTGTAATTATTTCCTGGTTGTTGAGACTTTTTTATCAAACAGTATTTATTACTGCATTGATTTTCTTTGATAATCTGGGGTTCTTGTTCCTTAGAAACAGCAATCTTTAAAACTGTGGTGAATAATGAATCGGTTTCTTGTTGTAAAAACTGCTGTAATTGTACCGTCGTCATGCCAAATTTAATTGGTGTAGCAGCCCAACTTGCAAAATCTGGGGCTAATCTTCGTAATTTTCGCAATAATTCTTCGTTTACCCATAACACCATTGGGAAAGGATGTTTTTTACGAAATTCATCTCTTACTTGATTGATGCTACTTAATAAATCATCGATTTCATTAACTGATTCTAAACCTAAAACCATTAATGCTATCTTCGATTTTTTGTGAGTTCTGTGTAAATATGTTTCAGCTATTTTGCTGTGAATTGTACTGTATAAACTTCTGACTTGAGGAGGTAAACATACCTCTTGCAACAAACAATTATTTCCTAAAATTTGTTGTAGCTGCTGCAAAATTTGTTCTTGTAGAACTTGATAATTACAGCAGACTAATACGAGCGAAAATTCCCCGTTAGCAAGGGAAATTGCTCGCGTTAAACTTCTCAAACCACCAGCATTAGCAGTGACTAAATCAGATTGTTGTTTTCTTCCAACCACGACTTAAACTTCCTGGTTTCTGCTAAAACTGGATTGACTGCAAACCAAACTCCTTGATGGTCGCGATACTCGAAAACAAACAAACTTCTTAGCAAAGTATGATATTCGATATCACCTCTAACCCGCTGTTGATTTACCACTTGAAAAATTAAATCCCATTCTGGAGAATCAATCGCATTAGCTCGATAATCGCGATGTCTTTGAATTACTAATTCCACACATTCTTTACTAAAAGGTGGGTCTTGTTCTCTAATACAATCAAATAGTAATCCTAACAAATCTCGCACGTGACCACCACTAATTAAACATAACCGATTCAAAGCTTCCGGAGTCTCGAATAGTTCTGTTATAAAATGTAACCTTTCGGCAGGATTAATAGTAGGAAAAGCTCTCGCTAAAACCATTTGTCGTAAACTATTTAAACCAGGAGTATAAATTTCACCTGTACGTTTACGCACGGGTATCATTGGTAAAACTTTTGGTGCTACACCACCACCCAAACGATGCTGTAATTGAGCGCTATCGTTGGAAAAAGTTAATCCCAAAGGAATGGTATAAACCATATGACAATTAAGTTTACGTAACTGTTCTCCTCTATCAATAAATAAATACTCAGGTAGAGAACGTCCCGATGGTAAAGGTCTAATTGCAACTCTATCTAAATTATCAACAATTACCACCAAACCCTTTTTACCCCTCGCTTTTAATTCTTCATTTGCACGAGCTAATAACTCATTGTTAATTGAATGCAAAATATTCAGAGTTCGTGGTTCCAAATAATCGCGCAATCTTCTTCTTAACTGCGGACTTTCCTTTGTTTTAGCCGTAATTTTTGCAATTCCAACCGATAATTCACCTTCTAACTCCATATCAATCGGTGTTTGGAGAAACTCGACTATTTCCC
Organism: Cyanobacteria bacterium J06621_15; assembly: GCA_038525335.1. Lineage (GTDB taxonomy): Bacteria > Cyanobacteriota > Cyanobacteriia > Cyanobacteriales > Nostocaceae > Rivularia. The sequence goes on from JBCBHT010000054.1 coordinate 19,489, forward strand.
CAAATAGCTTAGCAAAATAAGAAGGTTTTAAACGGATTTTTATTGATTCCAAACTCTGAGATACTTGTCCTGCAATCGCTAAAAAAATATCGGTAACATCCAAATCCACCATTTCTAAAACGTGAGTGGATTCAAAATAAACTACATGAAATTTTTTTAACTCTAATTCCGCTTTTAGTCGCAGCAATTCTGTAGATTTACCGCAACCAATATGTCCCGTGAAAAGTTGAGTTGTGGGTGCATCCGGTGATATTCTAGTAATAGTCCTTTGTAGCGCTTCAATAATTTTTCCGCCCCTTACCGCAGCGAAATCAATATAATATCTTCGAGCATCAGCATCTCCCATTACTAGAGGTTGGCTCGGATTACACGCTTGATAAAATCTTTCTAAGTTTAGAAGCATAAAAGACTGCTACTCGCTTTATTTAGAAGACGAGATTTATAACAAAATGAGGTTTTTTCTATAGAGTTTGCTTCACTCTGAATACAAATAAAAAATGCAGAATTCCGGATTTATAAAATATTTATATTGGCTAACATTTCGATAAACTAGTTACAGAATTATTCATTTTTTTTGGTAATTAATAACCTTTTCAAAATCTATTTTGCAGTTTCAATACTACAAAATGGTCGAAGTCATTAGACTTAGACTGATTAATTAATAACCCTCTTGGTCAAAATTTATAGTTATACATAATTGGGTTAGGACATTAATAAATACCAAAACCTATAATTATTTAACTTTTAACCTCTAACTTTTGACCTCTAACCTTTCCCTAGCGTTATACGTTTATAGATAATAGCTATAGATAGCTATAAATATCGCTATTTTTTATACTAAATAGCTCTATTTAAATGCTAGATACAATCTATACTGTAATTTCGTTAGTTGAAATTGAATATTTAAAAGAAAGCTACCAATAATTTATATTTCATAACATGACTAATTAGACATCGTCTACGGGTATATCAAAGATAATACCGAATTAAACAGTGTAATTAATTAGTAACACAGTCGAAATAACTTGATAAACCTGCTAATAAACAATCAACTAGGACTAGATACCAAAAAAAGTAAATCATTACATCAGCAATATTTTCAGTTCATCAAAACGAACTGTTCCTATAAAACTTGAAACTGCTTGAAAAGTGGCAGATGAGACTGCATTCTAAAGTCATTAGAATGATATTAACTTTACCCTTATTTTCCCGGTGCGAAATTCAAATGAAGCTTCTTAAATACTATTATATATAACTCAGAATCAGTAATTTTTAAGTAAATCTATCTAGGTAAAAATTATTGTATAAAAATTAAAATAGCTAGATAAAGGAGTCATTATAAAATTAACCCCACAAATAATTATTTAAAACACAATAACTAAGAATTAAAAACAATAATGCATTAATTCTTACAATTTCCCGAACGAAGACAATCTTTAATTCGGTCATCTCTAGCCGATAATTGAAATGATGCTACATTCGTCAAAGATGGTCGAACGACTTTTACACCAGTCACAAAATCACCAACTCTAGATTCTTCGCTGTTGAAAGCTTGTAAACCATTAACAGTATTTAACCCGATAACAGGAAATACCAACATGGCACAATAAAATGTACTACGCATCTTCAACCTCAAGTAGAATTGTAGGTTACGCCATAGTAGAATCCCTCTCAAACAAACGAACCTTTCACGAACTGAAAATGTAAATTGAAAATCAAATTACACTTTTCTGATAAACTATCCAGAACTTTTCTAGCAGAACCGGATAAAAATTATAAAGATAAAGGAACAAGGAAAAGAAGAGGGAGGGGAAGAGGGGGTAGAGTGGGGAGAGTGGGGAAGATAGGAAAACAATGTGACAAGGAGATAAAGAGAAAAAATGTCTAACTCAACTCCTAACTTCTAACTCCTAACTTCCCTAAAGACGTAGCACTGTTACATCTCTACATTTTTTAATTCAAAATAAAAGCATCCGTTGTTAAAATCCCAAATCTAAAATCTAAAATCCAAAATCACATGTCTCGTTCTTCAGAAACTGAAACTAGTACTACAAAAGGTTTTGACGTGGAAAATACCTCACAAGAGGAATTCCTCTCGGAGTTACCTGGTGAAGTGGAAATGTCCCTTTTTGACCACCTCGAAGAATTGCGATCGCGAATTTTTTATTCGTTGATAGCTGTGGTGTTGAGTGCTATTAGCTGTTTCATTTTCGTGAAACAACTTGTCCAGGTGCTGGAAATACCAGCCCAAGGAGTCAAGTTTCTTCAGCTAGCTCCTGGTGAATATTTCTTCGTATCCATCAAAGTCGCTGGTTACAGCGGATTAGTTTTAGCTAGTCCATTTGTTCTATATCAAATTCTCCAATTCGTTTTACCAGGACTAACTCGTCGGGAACGTCGGTTATTAATACCCGTATTTATTGGTTCTACCATACTGTTTCTAACAGGATTGGTATTTGCTTATTTTGCGCTGATTCCCGCAGCTTTAAACTTTTTTATCAACTACGGAGCGGATGTTGTAGAACAAAGTTGGTCAATTGATAGGTATTTTGAATTTGTTTTATTGTTGTTATTTAGTACGGGTTTAGCTTTTCAAATTCCGGTAATTCAGTTATTACTTGGTGCTTTAGGAATAGTTTCTTCAAAGGTAATGCTTTCGGGTTGGCGCTATGTAATTATGGGAGCAGTAGTTTTAGGAGCCATTCTTACACCTTCTACAGACCCACTAACTCAAAGTCTTTTAGCAGGAGCAGTTTTAGGATTATATTTCGGTGGAATCGGTTTAGTGAAATTAATTGGTAAATAGTTACAATTAAAAAATAAATGTTATTGAATTAAGCTATTTTAGCGAAGTTCCTAGCATAATTATCTACATAGTAAACATGAAACTTATGTAGAGACGTAGCAGTGCTACGTCTCTTTCAATGTGGAAACGTGATTTCATATTTCTATTAAGTAACATAGAAAAAGATATAAGTAAAAAATGCCAATCACCTACGAAGATTTTGAAAAAGTAGAAATTCGCGTCGGGAAAATTATCAAAGCCGAAGATTTTCCGAAAGCGAGAAAAGCAGCATACAAATTGTGGATAGATTTTGGTGATTTAGGTATTAGAAAATCTAGCGCTCAAATTACCAAACTTTATTCTAAAGAAGATTTAATCAATAAATCAATACTAGCTGTAACCAACTTTCCACCTCGTCAAATAGCAGATTTTATGTCTGAAGTTTTAGTACTAGGAGTAGTACTTGATGATGGAGAAGTCGTATTAATTCAACCAGATAGACAAGTAACTTTAGGTAAAAGAGTTTTTTAATTTATTAATTAATCCATCACCAATTACTTATTACCTATTATCTGTTATCTAGCTTCTACTCCCCACTCCCTACTCCCTACTCCCTTTCCTAAATTCGATGATGCATAATTTCATTTTCTGACTTCCAAAGAGAAGCGGGTAATCTCCAGTACATGCTTTTTTCTCTCTCCATCAGTTGATAACCAATCAATTCTCTTCTCAAAGTAGCGAAATCCGAATGATGAACGCTAATAATTTCATTTACCTGAGATTCTTTATAAATTAAATCTGGCTCAAACTTTCTTACCAGCCATCGAAGTATTACAAACCGTTTCTTCCTAGATGCAGGAATTCTAATTATTTGAATACCATCAAGATAACTTTTCAGAACCTTATTTTCCCAAGTTTCTAATTTATTGTTTTCCATTTTTTTTATTTAAGGGAATAGCGGAAAGTGCGGTCTTGGGGTCTCCCCAAGTGGAGCAACTTTCCAAGAGAGGGAATAAGAGAACTAATAATAATTTTTTTAGTTCCTTGAAATTTATTTTATTTTTAGGTTTGCTTGTCAAGTTATATTTGTGTAGTAGCAGTTTCAACCACTAAATTTAGAAGTACATTAATAAATTATAATTATTTTATTGTGAAACAGATGATTTTGTTCGTTTATCTATCATGTATATAGCATTCCTAAATCATTTGTGAGATTTTAGAAACCCGGTTTTTTGGAAAAACCGGGTTTCTAGCACCTAGCTTTCTCACGACTCATGTAGTATTGCTATAGCGATTAGACTTTAGCAACTACCTATAGTTTAATAATTCTTCAACTGAAGCTTTAAGAACAGCACTTAAAAGAATTTGCGTTTTTTCAATATTTTGCTTAGTAGTTTTGGATTGAATCACATCATCAAGCGTTTCCAAAAATGCATACGCAAACGCTCCTTTGAGAAATGATTGCTCAGCTTCATTTAGTGGTAAATATTGATGATAAATTGACAGAGTGCTTTTAAGTTACCCAAAAGTAAGAAGGCTACCATCTTCAGGTGAAAAACCACTTACTAATCCATAGCAAAAATCAATAAATCGCTCTCCTTGAGTTGATTGGTCTAAATCGACAAAACCGCTTAAAGAGTTATCTATAAAAAAGACATGATAGAAACGAAAATCACCGTGAACAATTGTTTGTGGTAGGGTAATATTTTCTGTTTGCTCTATCACCTGCATCGCTTCTGATAAAAGATTGGGTAAGATAAATTGGTTCTCTTTTAAAACGTTTTTCAATTCAGCAAGAATATCTTTACCGTAGGGTGATAAAACTTGCATTTTATTCTCTCCAAATAAAACAAGCTAGCTATCGTCCAAAACTAAAGTATTTCTAACCTAAATCTAAAATCCAAAATCTCAAATCCAAAACGAAAGCATCCGTTGTTCAAATCCAAAATTAACAAGTTCTCCTCTCTTTTAATCATAATTTTTCTCAAATAAACCTTGGATTCAATGAGAAAAAATGCTGTAGCCTTATATAAATGAAAAAGCTATAATATCCACTCAGAAGTACGCTCGCCTAAGTCCAAAGGAACGCTGACAGCTTTCCCAAGTCGCGGACGCTCTCGTGTTTCTTTTATAAATCCTTGTACCTGTTCGGTTCCACCCATCCCATTCAGATAATTCGCTACGGTATCTAAGTGTTCTAAATACTCGTTCTCACTCAAAGGAAACGAAGCTTGCTCCAGATATTTCCACATTACCTGTAGAAATAGTTTCCCCTGTGCCCGACGTAACTGAACATCATAAGAGCGTCCCCACTTATCAATCAATATTTGACGTAATTCCTGTCCTGTCATAACTTTACTTTTGATTTTATTTACATTTAGTAACGATGTGAAGTTCCGTAACTCCAGTATGATAGGAATATAAAGAAATGTAATGCTTAAAAAAAGAACGCTAGAGAACATCCTTGGATTTAATCTGGCACTTATATGGGCATGGGCAATCCAAGACTGGAATTCCCCAGTAAAAATAACTCAGGTCAAAAAAGTTAACAAAAATCAACCTCGAAATCGTAAATTATGGCTCAGTTATCTCAACCAATGGACGTACCCGATATGGGTCGTCGGCAATTCATGAATCTTTTGACTTTTGGAACAGTTTCCGGAGTTGCTCTGGGAGTATTGTATCCCGTTGTCAAGTATTTTCTTCCGCCTTCGAGTGGTGGTGCTGGTGGTGGTGCTACAGCTAAGGACGAACTTGGCGATACTATCAGCGTTTCTAACTTTTTGGAAAAGCACAATGTTGGCGATCGCACTTTGGTACAGGGGCTAAAGGGAGACCCTACATACATTGTGGTAGATGGAAGCGAATCCATCCAAGATTATGGAATCAACGCTATTTGTACCCACTTGGGTTGCGTTGTACCTTGGAATATTGCTGAAAACAAATTCAAATGTCCCTGTCACGGTTCCCAGTATGATGCTACTGGTAAAGTAGTTCGCGGTCCTGCACCATTATCTTTAGCGCTGTCTCACGTAGCGGTACAAGATGACCAAATGGTAATTACTCCTTGGACTGAAACTGATTTCCGTACCGAAGAAGAACCTTGGTGGGCTTAAAACAGTTGACAGTTAACAGTTTTCACCCGAAGGGTGTGGATCATCAGTTATTAGTATTTTACGACTTCAATCCTTGAGAAAAGCTATATTTTGGCTTAAAGCATTTCTTTCTTCTGGAGGTCAATTTCTTATAGCTGCTGGCTGTGTTAACTGTTGGTTAGTTTAATCCTGCATACCCAGTTCTTGAGATAAGAACTAATAACTAATAACCTGCTTACCAATCCCAAGAAGAGATGAGAAATAATTGTACGCGACTTAATGGTCGCTTATTTAAAGCGATTTCTAAAACATTACTGGTGGCAATTGCTACGGTGACATTGTTCTTCACCAGTGATTTAGCGCTTCCTCAAGCTGCTGCTGCCTATCCTTTCTGGGCGCAATCGGCATATCCGGAAACACCAAGAGAACCGACAGGACGAATTGTTTGTGCTAACTGCCACTTAGCAAAAAAAGTCACTGACGTAGAAGTTCCTCAGTCAGTATTACCAGATAGTGTATTTAAAGCGGTAGTAAAAATTCCTTATGATACCGATGTCAAACAGGTAGGTGCTGACGGTTCTAAAGTAGGTTTAAATGTTGGTGCGGTACTAATGTTGCCTGAAGGGTTTAAGCTAGCACCTGAAGACCGTATATCCGAAGAATTAAAAGAGGAAGTCGGAGACGTTTACTTCCAAGCATACGGTCCAGAGAAAGACAATGTATATATCGTTGGTCCGCTTCCTGGAGAACAGTACCAGGAAATCGTTTTTCCAATTCTTTCTCCAGACCCTGCAGTTGATAAAAATATTCACTTCGGAAAATATGGTGTTTACGCTGGTGGAAACCGAGGACGCGGACAAGTCTATCCTACCGGGGAAAATAGCAATAATAACGTTTTCACAACTTCTGCTGCTGGCACAATTACCAAAATTTCCAAGGAAGAAGATGATTTTGGCGGTGCAAAATACGCTGTAGACGTTCAAACACCAGAAGGGGAAACCGTTACTACTTCAATTCCCGCAGGTCCAGAACTGATTGTTTCTGAAGGACAAGAAGTTGCAGCAGGTGAAGCTTTAACCAGTAACCCCAATGTCGGTGGTTTTGGTCAGCATGACACAGAAATAGTCCTGCAAAGTGCAGGTAGAGTTAGAGGATTGATAGCATTTGTAGCTCTTGTGATGATGGCTCAAATTATGCTTGTCCTTAAGAAAAAGCAAGTTGAGAAAGTTCAAGCTGCTGAAATGAACTTTTAATCCCAGTTTTTATCGAGTGAAAATCGCATAAAAACATCAACCAGGAGACAGGTGTATAGCCTGTCTTTTTTTTTACGCCTTTTTTATCGGTGAAGAACAATATTCAAACTATTTGTATAAATGTCAAAACACTAGTTTTTCGTCGAAAAAGCTCTTATTTGGCATTTATTCATTTAAAAAAGTTGTTTTAACAATAATAATTTTGGTTCAATTTATTTATAAAATAATCAGTACAAAAAGCAAAAACGTAGTTGCTTGTTTTACAAAATAAATTATATAATCATTTTATTAGACATTATTCAACCACAAATCTTAACTAAGATTCACCTCGAATAATCCATAATTAAAAACGCGATTATTTAACTTAAAATCTATCCCTGGTCTGATATAATCAAACCTTAGGACAGTTGTAATTATACAGCTTAAGCTAATTTATGACTATCACAAAAAAAAATTTTTATTCACAACAAAAAAATTAAAATTTTTATCAAATTTTTGATACAGTGAAAATTACTAAAGTAAGTTAACCAATAACCTATCTTGACAAATCTTTTTATCTCCGGGGTTACACGAAGCGTCTCATATTGTTCCTTACTCTTATGGAACGATATGGTGTATCAGAAATTGTTTGGTTTTGCAGACTGTATAGAACCCAGCGGTAGGGCTTTTACATGAGCAGCGCTTTTACCACTGCTCGGTTCTATTCTGTCTTCAACGGCTTACATATCAATGCCGAATCAAAAAGATTGTTTGTTTGACTAGCCTTGTGTATCATCCAATCAAATATCAAAAATGGAGGATACCTTTTTAAGTCAGGTTAAGCAAAACATTTGAGATAAATTCTGTCAACGTTCAGCTTCAAGGTTGTAAAGGAATGTTCAAGTCTGCGATAATTAACAACTCATCAGACCCTTCCTTGGATATAAATCTAGGCTGCAATCTCAAGCATAAACCTAGAGACTATCGAGAGGAAGATTTTGTCACAGCTGAATTTTTCCGAAGTAGAAACAGAACAGAGTTTCGGAGGACTAAAAAAATTGAGTAGGTAGAAACTGCGTGTCTCTTTCATAGCGTAGATAAATTGGTTCATGCCACCAAAAAGTTGTTATTTTGAGTAAAAGCAGTTGAGTAAAAAGTCTGAATTCGGTTTACTGATTTTTAATTGATTTGGCGACTTAGAAATGATTTTGCTAGACATAAGATTGTGGTATTTAAGTAAATGGGAGTCAAGCTTTTTTAGCTAAAACAGCTAAAATTTTGATTAATGAAGATAATAATTACCTGAATCTCAAAGGTAAAAGAAAATTTGTCTTCACAAAAGTTGTTAAATATGGTGCAACGAATGGTACTGTAATAGAGTGGTCTATTTCTTTATCAATTTTGAGCGGTTAACCAAACTGCTTGACTTGCTGGTTCATTATCCAGTATCAAAGTCAAACAAGCCTTTTTCCCGCAATTCATAGTTACGATTAACGCAATTAAACGTTGAGGAAACGTTATGTAGTTATCCTACTTTCTGATTAAAAGTCTTGAAATCGGTACAGATTTGAGGCATTTTCTACTGTCATCATACAAGTAAAACGTAATGTCCTATTTGATTAAAAACATTTTTATCTATACCGACAGTAGGTAAACAAAAATATTCTGGAGTTCTTCATTTCTCAAGCGTGTTATGGGTCGTTTATCTCAACTCTGATAAAAAATCTCGTTCAGATAAACTTCTTGATTCAACATTTCGGCAAAATTTAACAGAATATAGAGCAAATCTCTGCATGATTTACCAAAAATGGTAGATAATCGAACGCATATTTATAGATTTTGTTCTTGTTAAATTGCCAATAGATTTGAATAAAAACTGAAAAGTTAATAGTCAGCCAAGACGATAAAACCTACCGATAGACTATCGGAAAGTACAAGCCCATCTTGCGAATTAACGCAGTTTAGGAAACATCACTCGTTCTTTAAAACTAAGGAATAGAGGGAGCCTGGGAACCACAGTTGAAACGATGGATAATTGGATATAGCCTTTTCTATATCTATAAATTCGACCATTTTTTAGCAGCGTGGAAAGTCCAGGGTTTCCATCAGAATTTTTTTAGTCGTGAAAAAGTTCTCATGGTTATCCGTAGAAAGTCAAACTTTTTCATTCACGGGGATTTTAGCAACTATGGGTATTGTTCAGTCAAAGTTAGAAGCTACTGAATCTGCTTTTCATGTAGAAGCCTATGAAAAAATTGAGTATAGCCTTGTCTATGTTGATGGAATTTTTGACATAAACAATTCAGAATTAGCGGAGTGCTATGAAAAGTTTGGACGATGCTTAGCTGTTGTAGATTCTAATGTATACAAGCATTTCAGTAAAAAAATGCAGCAGTATTTCGAGCATTACAACATTGATTTGACTCCTTTCCCCGTCACTATCACCGAACCGAATAAAACAATCCAGACTTTCGAGACGATTATAGATGCATTCGCTGATTTTAAACTGGTTCGTAAAGAGCCTGTTTTGGTAATCGGTGGTGGATTGGTAACTGATGTTGCGGGTTTTGCTTGTTCTACCTATCGTCGTAGCAGTAACTATATTCGCATCCCTACTACCTTGATTGGTTTGATTGACGCTAGTGTTGCGATTAAAGTAGCGGTCAACCATAAGAAACTGAAGAATCGTTTGGGTGCTTACCATGCTTCTTCTAAAGTATTTCTTGATTTTTCGTTCTTAGGTACCTTACCTACAGACCAGGTACGCAACGGTATGGCTGAACTGGTAAAAATTGCTGTAGTTGGTCATCAAGAAGTATTTGAATTACTTGAAGAACACGGTGAAGAACTGCTTCGTACTCACTTCGGGAACATTGATGCAACAGAAGAGATGAAAGAAGTTGCTCATAAATTGACTTACAAAGCTATCAAGAAGATGTTGGAATACGAAGTACCCAACCTTCATGAATTAGACCTAGATAGAGTTATTGCTTACGGTCATAGCTGGAGTCCGACCCTAGAATTGGCACCTCGCGTACCTATTTTCCACGGTCATGCAGTTAATATCGATATGGCTTTATCCGCGACTATAGCAGCAAGAAGAGGCTATATTACCCCCGAAGATAGAGACAGAATTTTAGGCACAATGAGCCGTATTGGATTATCTTTAGACCATCCTTTATTAGAGCCAGATTTATTATGGCGTGCTACTGAGTCTATTTCTCTAACAAGAGACGGTAAGCAAAGAGCCGCAATGCCAAAACCAATCGGCGAATGTTTCTTCGTTAACGACTTGACCCCAGAAGAATTGACAGAAGCTTTAGCAGAACACAAAGAAATCTGTCAAAAATTCCCTCGTGGTGGTGAAGGAGTTGATATGTACCCAGTTTATTCAGAAACTGAACTGGTAGGGAGCGAAAGCTAATGACGGGTGTTGTAGAGAAACCAGTGGCTAGACCTGTTACACCTTTAGGAATATTAGCTCAGGAATTAGAAGCAGTAGTACAAGCACTGGATAAAGAAACATTACCAGCACAAATTAAAGAGAAACTTCAGTTTGCTTCCCGTTTAGCGTCATGTTTAGACCCCTATTTAGAAGAATGCACCACCTCTGAATCAGCAGCTTTAAAAGCCCTTGCTGATAAAACTGCACGCGAGCAATGGAGCAACCGCTTTAATCAAGGGGAAACTGTCGTCGCTTTAGAACAGGAGATGCTTTCTGGTCATATAGAAGGACAAACCTTAAAAATGTTCGTTCATATGACCAAAGCCAAGCGCGTACTGGAAGTAGGTATGTTTACTGGTTATTCTGCCTTAGCTATGGCAGAAGCATTACCAGCAGATGGCAAACTTATTGCTTGTGAGGTAGACCCTTATACAGCAGAGTTCGGCAGAGCAGCTTTCCGAGAGTCTCCTCACGGCGAAAAAATTCAAGTAGAAACCGGACCTGCGGCTGATACTTTGGATAAACTTGCTCAAGATGGAGAGTCATTTGAATTTGTCTTTATTGATGCAGACAAACCAGGGTACGTAGATTATTTCAATACTCTGTTAGAGAAAAATTTGTTAGCCCCATCTGGGTTTATCTGCGTTGATAATACATTGCTTCAAGGACAGCCTTATTTAACTGAAGCGGAACGTACTGCGAACGGACAAGCAATAGCTGAATTTAACCGTACTGTAGCTGCTGACAAACGTGTCGAACAAGTGCTGCTTCCACTAAGAGATGGTTTAACCATTATCCGAAGAATAGAAGATTAAACATTCTCGGATTAACAATGTTTTACCCCCCTTGTTTTTTTGGGGGGTTAACAGCTTTCAGAAGGTTAAAGGTCAAAGGTCGATAATTACCAATTACCAATTACCAATTACCAATTACCAATTACCAATTACCAATTACCAATTATTCTCCCCCCTCTATTCCCTATTCCCCATTCCCTAAAAAAATGGCACAGTCTATTCCCGTCCCTTCTTCTCAAAATGCAACCCCTGATATCTCTTTGGGTATGCGTTTTTTTGCGTTTATTCAAAACATCGCAACTCTGACTATACTTTTATTGGTTTTTCCTATTAATGCCACAATCGTTTTAATATCAACTCTATTAAGCTTTTTAACTTCCCCATTTAAAAAGAAACAAGTAGCAGCAATTGAGAGAAAAAACGTTCTGATTAGCGGTGCGAAAATGACCAAAGCGCTACAGTTAGCTCGTTTCTTTCATGCTGCTGGACACAAAGTAGTATT
>JBCBHT010000055.1:0-31275 GCA_038525335.1 Cyanobacteria bacterium J06621_15
AACCACTAACAACTAACAACTAACCACTAACCACTAACCACTAACCACTAACCACTAACCACTAACAACTAACCACTAACCACTAACCACTAACCACTAACCACCAACTCCTGTTCCCAACGTCCCACAGCTTTTCCGATAACTGATAATTCTTGCATCAAGCTATCAAAACGTTCTGGTGGAAGCGATTGAGGTCCATCGGATAAAGCTTTCGCGGGGTTGGGATGAACTTCTATCATTAAGGAATCACATCCTGCTGCGATTGCAGCCATAGCCATACTTGGAACCAGTTCGGATACACCCGTACCGTGTGAAGGGTCAATCATAATTGGTAAATGAGTCAACTTTCGTAAAACTGGTACTACAGATAAATCTAAGGTATTGCGAGTATACTGACGGTCAAAGGAACGAATACCGCGCTCGCATAAAATTACGTTGGAGTTTCCCGAAGCAAGCACGTATTCAGCAGCCATTAACCATTCTTCAATAGTTGCAGACATTCCCCGTTTGAGTAAAACAGGCTTGGATTGCGCTCCTACTTTTTTGAGTAACGAAAAATTCTGCATATTTCTCGCACCCACCTGAACAACGTCTGCAACCTCGGCAATTTTGTCCAAATCAGCAGCGTCCATCACTTCGGTGATAATTCCCAATCCGCTGACTTCTCTAGCTTTCGCGAGCAATTCCAAAGCGCTCTCACCATGTCCTTGGAAAGCATAAGGTGAAGTCCGAGGTTTGTAAGCACCACCACGCAGAAACTTAGCTCCAGCAGCTTTGACACGCTTTGCTGTCTCTACAATCATTTCTTCATTTTCTACCGAACAAGGACCAGCCACAACCACCAAAGGATGATTCTCGCCAAAAGTAACATCACCATCGGGAGTATTAACTACAATTCCCGAAGCTTCTCCATGACGAAATTGACGACTAGCACGTTTATAAGGCTTTTCTACCCTTAATACTTCCTCAATCCAAGGACTAACCTCTCGAATTTGCAGTGGGTCTAAACTAGCTGTTTCTCCTACTAAACCAATTACTACCTTATGCTGACCGACAATTTTCTCAGGTGTAAATCCCCGATTGCTCATCTCATCACTAATACGTTTGACTTCCTGTTCGGGGGAACCGACCTTCATTACAATAATCATGGAGAAGCTTCCCTGTATTTACTTAACTACTCCTTCAAATCTAACGTAATAGTAAAAGCGAGTAGGGAGTAAGGAGTAGGGAGTAATGAGTAGTGAGTAGTAAGTAGGAGTTTATATCATGTGCGGTAAATCATTTATAATATGCGATTGCTTCGCTTCGCTCGCAATGACGGTTAATTCCCGACATACTGTTAAAAGTAAAAGAATTTTCTACCCCCTCTACCCCCTCTTCCCCCTCTTCCCCCTCTACTCCTAACTCCCTACTCCCTAAAAATAAAGAATGAAGAACGAATATGCTTCATCCTTCATTCTTCATCGATTTTCATTTTTATTAATTAGCTGTAAGCGCTAAAATCATACTTTTTTTTGCCGAGTTTCGCGCCAACCTTCTACCATTCGTCCAAAGTTAACGGTGAATTCACTCCAACCTAATAGAGAACCCGCTCTTTGTTCGTCCCATGAAGCTGAAAGAACTCCGTAGGTAATTCCTAAAACTCCTAACCCAAATAGCCCCATATTAACCAGCAGTACCAGCAAGGGAGCAAGCTTGATATCAGCGTAAACAATCAGTAAATAGCTGACAATCAAAGTCGAAATACCCAATACAGTTGGGACTCCACACATCCAAGCTACACGTCTAACCATTCGCTGGCTAACAGCTTTGGGAATAGCCATTTCTTCTTTGGTGAAAGGAGGTTTATTAGAATCCTCCTTGTCAACATTTTCCTTGACAATTGGAGTTTGAGCCTTAGCTTTAGGAGCTTTTTGGCGTTTTTTATTCGGTTCAAAGGGTAAGCGGTTGCGTTCGGATTCGGCAGACATAATCAGCAGTTTTTGTTTTTATCCACGTATACCGAGACTACGAATCAAAGTCTTATAACGTTCGCGGTCTCCACTTTGAATATAAGACAAAAGACGCTTACGTTGACCAATCATCTTCAATAAACCGCGACGGGAAGAGTGGTCTTTCTTATTAGCCTGCAAGTGTTTGCTCAAACGATTAATCCGTTCGGTAAGCATCGCAACTTGTACTTCAGAAGAACCAGTATCGGTTTCGTGGACTTGATATTGTGAGATTAACTCTTGCTTTTTTTCTTGTGTTAGACTCATAACCCAACTTTTGTACTTTAATCTAGGCAGCAGTTTCTCATATTATCACAGGCGTTTGGTTGTGGGATGGATTGAGGTGGAGATGGGGAGACAAGGAGATTTTTCTTAGAGGGGGAAGAGGAGGAAGAAGGGGAAGAGGAGGTAGAAATTAAATTCTTAACTCTTAACTCCTAACTCCTAACTTCTAACTGTTCGCTGCTCACTGCATAAATCAACTAACCACTAACAACTAACAATTAACAATTAATTAGAACCTTGATAAATACGATTCATTTGTTCCCTTGATAAACGTGTCATGGGGAAACCTAGATTTTCGTAATTACTTTGGTCTATTACTGGTTCGGTTACTTCTTCACCTTCATATTCGTTTACCTGACTTTGAGGTGTGGTGTAAGCATGGCTTTCTGGGTCGTATGCTAATACTTCTCCGGTTTCAATTTGATAAATCCAAGCGTAAATCTTGATTTGCTTTTGATAAAGTTTGGAGTGAATTACTGGATAGGTACGTAAATTATCAATTTGCGTTAAGACGTTTTCAGCAACCATTATTTCTAATAAATCTTCTCCTTCATATTCGCTGTAATGGTCTAAAACTAAACGTCTGGTAGCTTCAGCATATTTAAGCCAGTCGAAGACTAAAGGCATGTCTGACTGTAATTTATTTAACTTCATCAGTCCTTTCATCGCACCGCAATGAGAATGACCGCAGATTATAATTTGGTTAATACATAAAGCTTGTACCGCATATTCAATGGTCGCTCCTTCACCACCATTTGTAGCTCCGTAGGGAGGAATAATATTACCAGCATTGCGGATAACAAATAATTCACCAACTCCAGCTTGAGTAATTAGATTGGGGTCTACGCGAGAGTCCGAGCAAGTAATAAATAGAACTCTAGGTTTTTGACCGTGAGAAAGTTGTTCAAATAATTCTTTATGGGTACTGTAATAATTCGCTTTAAATTCACGCAGACCCTTTACTAGTTTTTTCATTTTTATGCTTAATTTATCTTTACGGATATAGTGAGGAAAGAAGCAGGAGGAATTGAGAGTAAAGGAGTAATTTTGTTTCTAATTCCTCACTCATAATTTTTTATTCCCACCTTTGACATTTTATTTTTGACCTAAATAAACCGATTATTTATTATCCCAAAAATCAAGCACAAAATACATCAAATGTTTACTGCTCGCTGTTAACTGTATTTCGGTAGTTCAATCCAAAAACGACTACTTTGATTGAGGTTGGACAAAACACCGACCGAACCCTCTAGACTTTCTATACCACGTTTGACAATTGCAAGACCAATACCCGTACCGACGTAGGACTCAACTCCATGTAAGCGTTCAAAAACTCGAAAAATTCTTTCTTGGTGTTCTGGAGCGATACCAATACCGTTATCTTCTACCCATAATCTGATATATTTACCACGTTCTTCTGCCCAAATTTGTACAACTGGATTAACGTTAGGATGGACAAACTTGAGAGCGTTAGTTATCAAATTGGTAATAATTGATTTTAAAATAGTTTGCTGGCTTTTGACAACAGGAAGCGTTGTTTTAATAATAATTTGTGCTTGATTTTCTTGTAACTCGGATTCAAGTTCCTCAATTATTTCTTGAACTATACTTGCTAAATCAACTTGTCCTAATTGAATTTGAGTTCTTCCTAAACGACTGTAAGCTAATAAATCTAAAATTAAGGTATCTAAATGTGCTGCTGCTGTTGTGAGACGATTTAAATATTCACGTCCCATATCATCAAATAAACTTTCATAATCTTCCAACAAAACCTGAGCAAAACCTTGAATTGCGCGTAAAGGTGCGCGTAAATCGTGGGAAACTGAATAGCAGAAAGCTTCTAATTCCTGATTTACTTCTTCTAGCTGTTTGGTACGCTCTTTTACTCGCGCTTCCAAGGTCGCATTCAACTGATGGTTCTCTTGTTCTGATTGTTTGCGAGTAATTGCAGCTGATAAAATATTAGCAATTGACTGCAAAAAATTTGCATCATCCCAACCAAATTGATGTTCTTTTGTAGAATGAGCTTCTAACACTCCAAAAGGTTGCTTTTCTTTTCCCGGAATTATCGTACTAATACCGCTGATGTATTGATGCTGGTGCAGTAAAGATGAACCTGTAAATCTTGTTTCTTCTTTGAGATTATCTAGTATAACTGTTTGATTTGACAATAAAGCGTAACCAGCTTGGGATTTAAAATCGATTTCGACTGTATCTTTATCAATCAAGGTTTTTTCACAATCGACACTAGAACGTAAAGTTAAAGAATTACCATCGGGAAGTAGTTCTAGAATTTTACAAGCATCTACACCAAGACTTTGAACGACTAAAGCTGTAGTTTGCTCGAACAAAGCAGGTAATTCAAGTCCGGATAACGCAAGTTGTCCCAATTGTGCTACAACAGCTTGTTGCTTAATTCTATTTTTAAGGTCTTTTTCAGCTTTTTTACGCTTAGTAACTTCAAGTACTATACAGCCAATTCCATTGCGATTATCGGAAACTGGTAATAAAAAATAAGAAGCTTCCCAATTTCTAATTAAACCAGGTTCTTTAGGAGTTTCTCCGGTAATTTCGATTCCATATACCGATTCACCTGTAGTAGAAACCTGTTGATAAATTGATTCTAATTTAGAAGCTATTTTTGGTACCATCTCGCGAACATTTTTACCAATATGTTCTTCTACAGATTTACCATTAATATCAGCCAGAGCTTCATTTATGAAAATATGTCGCCATTTATCATCCATAATAGCTAAACCAATACAAGCATTTTGAAAAAAAGTTTCTAATAGTTCTTGCTGTAGTTTTAGTTCGCTTTGATTGGGTTGGTGAATCTCACAAGCTTCAACTACTATCACCGAAACTTTTCCTTTACGGTCAGCGATAGGAGTAAATGAAAATTTAATTTTATTTAATGTACCTTCTTCTGAGAATAATTCAATATTAAGACTAACGGATTCGCCTTTAGCAGCTTTAGCTATAGTATCTTGCAGTTTTCTTTGAGTTGAGACAGTAATCTGCTTAAAAGCTAACCATAAAGACTTTCCTAAAATATTTTTGCTATTTAAACCATAGTCATTAAGTGCTTTTTGATTAACTTCTAATAAACAACCATTAGGCTTGATTACAAATAAATGCTGAAAATGATGATTAAAAATATGATTATATCCACGATTTATTTGAATATTACCGTAAAGACGTTTTGTAAGATAAATATTCCAACAAAACATGCCGATTGTCATCAAAATACTATCTAGCACAAATGCTTGTAGTTCCATGTGGGAATATTTAACCGATAACTACAGCTGTACTAATCATAACAATCTAAAGTCACAGTGGTACAAAATTCGATGATATTTTGGTTAGAAACTAGATACTGTTTGAAGAAATATAGGGCTAAAGAAGATTAGGGAATAGCTTTGAGAAACAGCTACAGCTATAAGTCATATAGAATTTAATTTTCTGCACTGCATAACAAGGAATGCGATTAAACTGCTTCTAGATTGAGTTTTATGGTCAATCAGTTTCATTTATGATTAACTTTTCCTTACTATCCTGCTGACTTTGTTTCGGTACTTGATTTATATTATTGACATTCACATCCTGGTCAGAATAATCTCTAAATTTGGGTAAAAATTGTTCAACTGCAAATTTTAACTTCGTCATATTTCTGGTAAAAAAATTCTCATTAACCATCATTGGGCTGCCATTATTTTCGATAGCCTGATAAACTGCAGTAGCTACATTTTGCGGAGTAGAACTATCTTCATTTACTGCTGTAGCGGACATATTATTATCGGCAAAAAAACCTTTTTGACCTGTTTGAGAATACCCTGGGCAAATGTTAGAGACTATTATATTTGTTGGTACTAATTCATTTTTTAACGCATCAGCCCACATTAGCAAACCAGCTTTACTTGCAGAATAAACGCTATCATAAGGATGACCTTTCTGAGTAGCAAAAGAAGCTATATTCACAATATGACCGCTGCCTTTATTTAACATGTTTGGTAATACCAAACGAGTTAATTCTATTGCTGCAATTAAATTAACCGATAAAACTAATTGAATATCTTTAAGAGAGTAATTTTTGAAAGAACGATATATTTCGATACCAGCATTATTAACTAATATATCAACATTAAATGAACCGGTAATTTGTTTAATTTCATACATTAACTCAGGCATTCTTTCAACCTTGCTAACATCAAAAACAACACCGATACCTTTTCCACCTAAATCATCAATTTCAGTACATATTCTCTCCAAACCCGATTGAGAACGGGAAACACATATTATCTTTGCTTGTTTTTTAGCAAGTTCGCGAGCGATAAATGCTCCTATTCCTCGCGACGCACCTGTTAAAATTATTGTCTTACCTTTGATACTTGTCATTGGTCGAAATTGTGTGTTTGACATGGCAACAACCCATGAAGAAAAGAATAGTCCACAGCGGGTTTATTCACTATGAACTATTATTTTCTCAGAATTTGGTTCATTATTTAATATGAGCAAAATTTCGATAAAACACTTAACTAAATTTCTATTTATTTAATTTTATAAGGGTAGTCTAAATAACAATTTTATTTATGCGATTCACTTCAAGCAAACTGAACAATATAGCTTGTTTATCGTGATTACCTGACAAATCACAAATACAAACAGAACATAACCACGAGCATAAAAATCAACTGTTAAGATATTTGAATTATCTTTGAGGCTTTACTTCAATCTGTCTCTTATATAATGACTTTTGACAAGACTTTGATGATATATCTCTGTTTTATGATGTTTAAAATTCAGTTTTTTATACAGTTTGTCAAACAAAGGAAATCCATCTCCTAGAATAACTGGAAAAATTGTAATAATTATTTCATCAATCAAGTCTTCTTTGAGAAAACTTTGTATTGTTTGACCGCCATCAATGTATAAATTATTGTATCCTTGTGAATTTAATTTCTTAACTAGATTTTTTATTTCTCCGCTAACTATTTTAGCTTTATCAGCGATGTTTTCTGGAATTACCGTTAAACTATTGCTTAATATAAAAACAGGTTTGTCGTAAACCCATTCATCAAAACTTAAAACCTTTTCAAAAGTATTTCGTCCCATAACAATAGCATCAATACCGCTCATGAATTCAGCATAGCCATAGTCGCTATGGGTGGGATTAGGAATCTCGTATAGCCAATCTATATTCCCATCTTTAGTGGCAATAAATCCGTCTAAACTGGTGGCAATATATACGTAATTAGTCATGGATTAACCGTAAACATAGTACTGAAGTACAAGTTTATTATTTCTTCCTTATAAATCAAAATTTTAATCCTAAAGATACAAGTATTTAGCTAAAAATACATAATACGATGGAAAAATAATTTCAGTCGAAAGTTTATCATGAGTAAAAAAAATAAAAAATCAGAAAAGAATTCTCTTCAAACTAGCGCCAATAACAATCGTCCTGTTGGCTCAAAAGATTTTGAAATCGACCATACTTTTAATGAAGATGGCAAACGTCCTGTTGCTAAAAGCAATCTTGAGATAGAAGCAACCTATAATGTAGAACATCGCAGCCCAATTGTTAATAGCGATATTCAAGAAGGTGAATTTCTTGATGTAGACGGTCATCGTCCCATTGACCAAAGCGAATTGGAAATTGACCACACTTTAAATATAGATGGTAAGCGTCCGGTTGCAAAAAGTAATCTCGAAATAGAAGAAACTTTTAACGTTGAAAATCGAGCTTTAATTACCACAACCGATGATAAACAAGGTGAATTTATTCATGTAGATGGTCAGCGTCCTGTAGATTCGAGCGAATTAAAAATAGACCATACTTTTAACGAAGACGGTCAACGTCCAGTTAGTAAAAGTAATATTCAAGTTGAAGAAACTTTAGATATAGATGGTCAACGTCCAATTGCTAAAAGTAATTTTGAAGATAACGAAACTATAAGCGTAGACGGTGAACGTCCCATTGATGAAAGCGATTTAGAAATAGACCACATGTTGAATATAGATGGTCAACGTCCCGTTGGTAAAAGTAATTTTTAGGTAATTGGTAATGGGTAATAGGTAATGGGTAATTGGGGAAAATAAGAGGGGGTAGAAGGGGTAGAGGGGGTAGAAAATTCCTAACTCCTAACTCCTAACTCCTAACTCTCAACTAAATACCAAACGAATCAAACTAAAAATAACCGCACTCAAAACCGCACTTACCGGAAGCGTCACAATCCAAGCAGCAGCAATTCCCTGCAAAGTTTTGAACTGTACGGATTTAATATCTTTAATAATTCCAATACCAACCACACCACCAACAAGAGCATGGGAAGTAGAAACCGGTAAACCCAGACGAGAAGCAAGAATCACCGTTGTAGCAGTTGCAAGTTCCGCACAAAAACCGCTACTTGGCTCTAAAGTAATGATACTTTCACCAATCGTCGCAATTACCTTTTTACCCAAAACTGCTAAACCAACAACAATCCCAGCACCACCAATAACCAGAATCCATACAGGAATATCTAAATCGTAAATAGGAACCTTTCCAGTACGATTGATATAAGCAATAGCAGCTAGAGGAGCAATAGCATTACCCACATCATTAGAACCGTGAGCAAACGCTACAAAACAAGCGCTCAATAACTGATATCTTCCAAAAATACGCTCAACTCGATTTTGGATTTCGGATTTTGGATTTTGGATTGGGGATTGGTAATTGGTAGTTGGTAATTGGTAATTGGTAATTGATAACTGATTCCAGCTATAAACAGTTAACCCTAGCGCTATAGTTGTACCGATAAATAAAGGTACGTCGTGAGATGGTATATTCCAGCCAATTTGATTAATTAAATAATTTGCTAAAGGTTGAGTGACCTTTGGTAAAACAATGATTCCGAATACTCCTAATAACAAAGCACTTAGCCAGGGAATCCATTCATTTAGCTGTTGTAATTGTTGCGGTTGATCTAAAATCCACTTTTTGATTTGACTGTAAAATAAAGCAGCAATACAGCCGCTAATAACTGGTGTAATTACCCATCCTAAAGTAATCATGCCAATCGATGACCACTCAATCGAATTGAATCCCGCAGCTACAATACTAAATCCGGCGATCGCACCAACGACGGCATGAGATGAAGAAACCGGTAAACCCCGTGAAGTAGCGATTTGCAGCCACAAAGCACTTGATAATAATACCGATAACATTCCAATAGCGAAGACTTGAGGAATGTTAGTAAATAAAGCCGGATTGCTGACTTCAGTTGCCAAAGTTTGAGATACTTCGTGTCCGAATAAAACAGCACCAGTAAATTCTAGGATGCCAGCGATGATTAAAGCTTGTTTTAAAGTAACTGCTTTTGAACCTACTGAAGTTCCCATTGCATTCGCAACGTCATTGGCTCCGAGGTTAAACGCGAGGTAGAAAGCTAATAAGATGACGATAAAAATAGGGATTGTCATTTAAATAATAAGAGTTAAGAGTTAGGAGTTAATAATTTGATTTTCAATGCTTAACTCTTGATTCCTATGAATAGAATTAAGGATAACTCAGTATTTTAAAAGTATCTTGAGAAGGAATTATCGGTGAGATTGTTACAAATAGATTATTGTTTGTGTGTAGTTATAAAATTTGCTTAAATTTCTGAACAATACAATACGCTTGTTAAAATAATACTTTTAGTTCTTGTTTAATCTCAGTATAATACAGGTTCCTAAGAAATCGATTAACTGTTTTGAGGTGTAGTATTGAGCCGAAAAAAACGCTACAAAAAGGTATCAAAATTTAATCGCATTGCTTTACTGAGATTAAAACGTATAGTTTGGCTGCGAGTTTTTTTAACTTACGGATTTAAGTTTTTATTAATCTTAGGAATACTTATTTTAGTTGTAGCTGGTATTAATCAATTGGACAAAAGCCGATTTGGATGTGAGTTAAAAAAATGGACAGGAAATATTGAGCTATCTAAGTGTTCTGAAAAAGATAATAAGAATTTAGCACAATCAAAACAATTACCAACAGTAGATAATGACAATACATTCAAGAAACCGAAACTAAATAACGATGGAAAACATTTATTTGAGGACATAGAATCTTTAAGTATTCTTGCTGGTTTTATACTTTTTGTTTTGAATACTCCAGAGCAACAAAAGCGTTCCCAATATGAAGCATGGCAAGTAATCAACTCAGCAGAAAATCAGGAGGGGAGCGGGGGACGAATTCAAGCACTCCAAGATTTAAACCATCATAATCAAAGTTTAGCGGGTTTAACATCTTATAATGCAGACCTAACAGAAATCAATCTTCAAGGAGCAGATTTAGCTAGAGCTAATTTTAAAAATACTAAGCTTTACAAAGCGAATTTGTGTGATGCATTTCTATTTAAAGCGCAGTTTCAAGCTGCTATCCTCTCTGGTGCTAACCTTAGCTATGCAAATCTTAACTATGCTGACCTTTCAAATACTGACCTCAGTAATACGAACTTTAGTGGTGCTGACCTTAGTTTTGTTGACTTTACTAATGCAGACCTCAGTGGTGCCCAATTTTCTAATGCTCGTTTAGTAAATGCTAAGCTGTGTAATGCAATCCTTAAGAAAACAAACCTAAGTGGTGCTGATTTAAGTAATGCAATTCTGAGTGGAGCAAATTTAAGACAAACGGACTTTAGTGATGCAAATCTGGCTGGTGCAATTCTTTCTCAAACATTACTTAGTAATACTAATTTTAGTGGTGCAAATCTCAGCGTTATCGACTTTAGAGGTTTTAACCTCAACCGTATTAACCTTAGCCGCGCTCAGTTACTCGGTACAAATCTTCAAGGTTGTAAACTTTATGGCGCAAATTTAAGTCACGCTAAACTCAGCAGAGTGGATTTGACTGATGTAGATTTAAGAGGTGCAAATCTCTATTGTGTAAACCTGCAAGATGCAGAACTTAATGATTTTATCCTCAATGGTGTCAACCTAAGTCGTGCAGAATTGGCAGATGCTCAGTTAGTCAATATTAAGTTAGTAGATGCAAACCTAAGTGGAGCGAACCTAAGTGGTGCAGACCTCACAGGAGCCAATCTATGTGATGCAAACCTCAGAAATACAAATTTAAGTGATGCAATACTCGTAGGTGCAAAATTAGTTGGTTGTAGGCTGATTAATGCAATATTAGACAGAGCAAATTTGTGCGGTGCAGACCTTAGCTGTACGGATCTCAGAGGTCTCAATCTCTACGATGTAGACCTCAGCGGTACAAAGCTTAAGCACTGTTTATACGACCAAAAAACAAAATTGCCAGAAAATTTTGACCCTAGTAATCAAGGAATGTATTTGATAGCGGCTGATTCAAATCTTGTTAATGCACAACTTAATGGCGCAGATCTAAGTGGTGCAAATTTACATGGTGCAGACCTCAGTGGTGCAAATTTATATGGAGCTAACCTAAATAAAACTAGATTAATTGCAGCCAAAAATTTAACTGTTTCTCAAGTAATAACAGCTCTGAATTGGCAAAAGGCAAAGTACGATAAAAAATTTTGGAATCTACTTAAAAAATCAACGGATACATAACATTAAAAAATAACCATAAACTTGTTATTTATCTGCAGACTCAAGCTTAATTTTTGAGGATAATACTATGAATAATTCAAACAACCCTTCAGTTCAAAACATGACCGATAATTTCAATAGAAAATTTTATCAAGCTTTAGTGGTAGGAATTAATAAATATAAATGTAGACACTTACAAAATCTTCGAGTTCCTGCTTTTAATGCTAGATATATAGATAATCGGTTACAAAAACAATTTCAAGTAGAGCGACTTGAAAAAGCAACTCGCAAACAATTAAAAGAAGAAATTTCTAACCTGTTTCAACCAGAAGGAAAGTATCCAGATACAGCACTACTATACTTTTCTGGATATGTACTTCCTAGTAATAAGGGAATTACAGAAATATATTTAGCAACTAGTGATTCTAATTCTTCACAAGAATATGAATTAGGGGTATCTTTAAGTTGGCTAAAAAAAATATTACAAGAAAGTCCTGTAGAACAGCAAATTATTATTTTAGACTGCTGTCATCAAGAATATAAGAAATTACATTTAAATACATTACTACCAGGTAATGAGACTGGTAAAGATAGATTTTATATCATTTCATTTCATAAAAGAAATCATTTTTTTCTCAGCAAAAATACTTGTAGCGAATTGACTGTTGCAATATTAAATGAGTTAAAAATTAAACAGGAAGAAAATATTGACCAAAAAATATTAATTCAAAGACTAAAATATTACGAAAAGCATTTAAGAAGATGCGGAGACTTTACACGTATCTGCTTTGGTAAGTCAATTTATCTTTTGTCGGCTTCGACAGCACCTCAAGATATTAATATGTTTTCCAAAGAGCCAAATAACCCTTTAGATACTAATAATCCTTACAAGGGTTTAGCTTATTTTGATTATGAAGACGCTAAATATTTCTACGGACGCGAAAAGCTGACAGATGAATTATTAGAAAAAGTCCGTGAAAATAATTTCCTGGCAATTATGGGAGCAACTGGAAGTGGTAAATCCAGTATTATTAGAGCCGGTTTAGTTTATCAAATTAGACAAGGAGAACAGATATCAAATACTGAAAGCTGGCATATTGTGCTTTCTCAACCAGGGAAGAATCCTCTTTTTAACCTCGCAGAAGCATTAGTAAAAGAAGTTTTGGTAAATAACAATCTACCAGATAATGCAAATTTTATTCAAGCAAAAGTAAATGAAATTATCAATAAATATATCAAAAAAGGTGCTAATGGTTTAAAAGAATTTATAGAGGAAGAAGCAAAATATGATAATAGAATTGTTTTAATCATAGACCAGTTTGAGGAAATATTTACATTATGTGAAACAGATGAAGAAAGCAAAAATATAGATATATATTTAGAATTTTTACTCGGGGCTTTAAAACAAACAGTTAAAGATAAAATAAATAAAGATAAATTTTGCTTAGTAATAGCTTTAAGGGCAGATTTTTTTGGAAAGTGTGCCGAACGAAAATACAAAGATATAGAAAAAGAGTCTAGGGGGCTTGCAAGAATAATTCAGCAGAATCTTGTAGCAGTAACTCCAATGAGTAAAACTGAGCTAGGGGAAGCTATTGAGGGACCTGCCAAAGAAAAAGGTGTAAATGTAGATGAAACTCTTAAAAAAGAATTAGTCGAAGATGCAATTAAGGAACCTGGTAGTTTACCTTTATTGCAATATGCTTTAAAGGAGATTTGGGAAGCAGATAAAAAACATTATATGCAACAAAACAAGGATTTTACAAAATTGACTAATACGAAAAATATTTCATTAAATTATGTATTAGAAAAGCATGCTAATAATGTTTACCACAAAGAATTAAAAACAGATAGGGAACGAGATATCGCAAAATATATCTTTTTCAAATTGATTAATTTAGGAGATGGTACGGGACATAGTAGAAAAAAAACACTGGTAAGTGATTTAGAAAAACACTCCCGCTTTAATCAAGATGAAATCAATAATGTAAAAAAAATATTAGACGAAGAGGACTTAATTACTATTTATGACGACAAAATAGAAGATGGAACCGAAGTTAAAGTAGTTAATTTAGTTCATGATGTACTGATTCGTAACTGGTCAGAACTAAATCACTGGTTAGAAGAATATCGTTCAGCTAAACAGTTAAAGGAAGGTATTGAGGAAAACGCAAAAAAATGGCTTAAAAAGAAAAAATATGAGGACAATTTGCACTTTAAGGAAGAATTAGAAGATGCAGAAAAGTTTATAGAAGATTACGGAGATATTCTACAGTTAAATGAGGATGGAGAAGATTTTATTGAAAAATATAAGCAGCATAGTCAAGAAAAGAAAAGATATAGAATAATTTCGAGAATTATAAGAATAATTTTTATAATATTACTGTTAATTCTTACTGCTTGGATAATCATTCAGAATATAAATACTATAAATAATCGAAACCAAGAATTAAAAAAACAAAGTAATTCTCTAATTAGCTATTCCAAAACACTGTTTAATGAAAACCAACAATTTGATGCGCTTATAGAAGGTTTACGAGCAACAATACCACTGACAAAGCGAAAAATACCTTTTCCAAAAAACGTAAAACCTGTACCTTTTCTAAGACAAGCTATAGAAGGTGTGAAAGAACGCAATCGTTTACAAGGACATGTGGGAACAATTTACGATATTGAGTTCAGTCCTGATGGTAAAACTTTAGTTTCGGGTGGTCTTGATAAAACTATTAGACTTTGGGACTCTGAAACGGGTAAAGAGAAAACTAAAAATTCTTCTCTAAAAAGTCATAAGCGTAAAGTTTACAATGTAAGTTTTAATCCTAAAGATAAAAATCAATTTGCTTCTAGTAGCGCTGATGGAACTATAAGAATATGGACTCTAGAACCTAATGAAGAAAACAAATATAAATTTAATGAGCTTCCTAAAAAACATAAAGGTAAAGTTTATAGTCTTAGTTATAGTTCTGATGGTCAGGTTTTAGCTTCTAGCAGTCTTGATAAAACTATTAGGCTTTGGAATCCTCAAACAGGTGAACAAATTCGCTCTCCTTTAACTGGTCATACAAATAAAGTTTATAGCATCGATTTTAACCCCCAGAATACAACACAATTAGCTTCTGGAAGTACTGATGGTACTGTTAGACTTTGGGACACCAAAACAGGGGAGAACAGAATACTCAGTAACCGCAATTATAATGTCGATAGTATTAGTTTTAGTCCCGATGGTAAGAAATTAGCTTCTGGAAGTGCTGACGGTACAGTTCATATCTGGAATCTTGAAGCTGGTACAGAATTCAATACTCGTAACAGACATAAGTTTAGTACTTATAGCGTAATTTTTAGCCCTGATTCTAAAACTTTAGCTTCTGCAGGTTTTGATAACACCATCAAACTTTGGGATGTCGCAACAGGTAAAGAAATTACAACAATTACTGGACATAAAGATTGGGTTTATGAAGTTACTTTCAATCCCCTAGATAACACCAAATTAGCTTCAAGTAGTGCTGATGGAACAATCAGAATTTGGGATATTAGCAAAGTTCAAAGTATTACAACTCTGGTTGGACATCAAAACTGGGTTAACAGTGTTGTTTTTAATCCTCAAAATAATACGCAATTAGCTTCTGCAAGCGTAGATGGAACGATAAAACTTTGGGATATCAATACTGGTAAAAAACGTGAACTTCCTACTACCAAGCATAAAAGAATCAATAGCATTAGTTTCAGTTCCGATGGAAAAACTTTAGCTTCGAGTAATGCCGATGGAAGCATCCAATTATGGGATACTCAAACACGTAAAGAAATTAAACCTAGTTCTGGAGAATCTCTTGCTGGACATGAAAACTGGGTAAATAGTGTTAGCTTCAATCCCCAAAATGATACAGAATTAGTTTCTGGTAGTAATGATGAAACTATTAAAGTTTGGAATATCAAAACGGGTGAGCAGAAGTATATAAAAAAAGGACGTAGTGAATTTGATGCTGTAAGTTTTAGCTTTGATGGTGAAACAATAGCTGCTGCTAGTTTTGATAATACTATTAAACTATGGGATGCTCAAACAGGTGAAAATAACAGGACTTTAAAAGGTCATAACAACAAAGTCAGTAGTATTAGCTTCAGTCGAGATAATAAATTATTGGCTTCAGCTAGCTATGACAAGACAGTCAAAATCTGGAATCTTGAAACAGGTAAAGTTAAATATACGTTTGATGGACATACAGCAAAAGTCGAAAGCGTTAGTTTTAGCCCTAACGGTAAAATAGTAGCTTCTGGTAGCGCGGATAAAACCATCAAACTTTGGGATGTAATTACAGGTAAAGAAATTAAAACATTTGCTGGACATAAAAGTGATGTTTTAACTCTTAGGTTCAATTCCAATAAAGATAACCCAATATTAGCTTCTGGTAGCGCTGACGAAAAAATCATTTTATGGAAAATTCCAAGTCAGGATCAAATCGCTTTAGCAGAAAACGTTAATTTAAAAAGCTTGATTAGTCAAGGTTGTGAATGGACTCATGATTATTTGGAAAACAATAGCAATGTTCCCGAAAATGATAAGCATTTGTGTGACGATATCGATTCAACACCTATGTTTGAAATAAATGGCTTTGATAACAACTTGATTCAACATTTCGTTTGGAATCAGTTATTAAGTGCTAAAAAATCCATTTTACAAATCCTAAATTACTTTGTCCAAAATAAACTAAGTTAGGAAAATAACTTCAAACCTAACTGTATCAATGACTCACCAAACCTACACCACCGACATCCTAGTAGTCGGTGGAGGAACCGGGGGAACTACCGCAGCGATTCAAGCAGCTAGAAAAGGTGCAAAAACTATCTTAGTCAGCGAATTTTCCTGGCTGGGAGGAATGTTAACTTCTGCTGGAGTTTGCGCTCTTGACGGTAACGAATTAGCGGCTTTTCAAACTGGAATATATGGCGAATTTTTACAAGAATTACACCAGCGACAACCCTCGGGTTTAGATAATTGCTGGGCTAGCTTTTTTAGCTACCATCCCGAAATAGGAGCGCAAATTTTTGCTGATTGGGTAGCTCAGTTAACAAATCTGCAATGGTTCTCTGGACAAGTGCCATTAGAGGTATTTAAGGAAAATAATTGCATTACCGGGGTTAGATTCGCAGATTTTACCGTTAAAGCCAAAATCACCCTTGACGGTACCGAACTAGGAGATGTACTTGCTTTAGCCGATATCCCATTTCGCTGGGGCTGGGAACTACAATCTGAATTCCAAGAACCCAGCGCACCAGTTGCACATAATTCTCTCACAAATAAATACCCCGTACAGACTCCGACTTGGGTGGTAATCATGCAAGATTACGGTGAAAATTTAGCCCCAGAAATTCCCCAAGCTCCAAATTACGATTCATCTTTGTTTGCAGGTGCTTGGGATAATTATGGTGCAGAGAAATTTCTGAATTACGGATGCTTGGGAAATGGTCTTTTTATGATAAATTGGCCCAACTGTGGCAATGACTACGGTGATGATTTAGGTCGAATGATTGAATCAGAGCAAGCAAAAAATCAATTTCTCTATGAATGTCGCAATCATAGCCAAAATTTCGCTCATTTTATTCAATCTAGCATCGGTCGTCGTTACGGTTTGGCTGAAAATGCTTTTCCTGATATTCACAATTCCTCTGGTTGTTTCGCGTTTCATCCTTATTATCGCGAAAGCCGTCGTTTAATGGGATTAACTACGGTAACGGAACAAGATATTTTACCCGTCTGTGGAGGTAATGCAGCAGCTTTACATCCAGATACTATTGCTATAGGAAACTACCCCAACGACCATCATTATCCCAATAGCGAATTCAAATCTAAATTTGAACTAAAACCAAAATCAATTCGCTGGGGAGGACGTTTAACGGGAACTCCTTTCACTATTCCCTATCGCTCGCTAGTTCCTCTGAAAACAAATGGTTTATTGGTCTGTGAAAAAAATATTTCCGTCTCTCATATAGCAAACGGTGCTACCAGATTGCAACCTGTTGTGATGAATATCGGTCAAGCTGCAGGGATGGCTGCAAAGATGTGTATCGAATTAAATTGTCAACCAAGAGATTTGACGGTAAGAGCATTGCAGCTAGCTTTATTAAATGATGTACAAGCACCAGCAGCAATAGTCCCTTTGTTCAATTTACTACCAAGTCATCCCGATTGGTTGATGACCCAACTGTATTATTTAGACAATTTACATGATTACCCTGCTACAGCGCACTGTCAAGACACATATTCATGTAAGTACTCACACGGTAAAAGTAATCCAGTATCGCTACGCAATCTTTACTGTTTTGAGGGTATTTTTCAGCGTGTACATCAGCAAGATTACATATTAGTAATTAGTACTCAAACTGTATCTAAACAATCAGCTTATCAATTAGTGACTTTAAAACCATCTGTAGATAAAGCTCTAAAGTCTTTGTCTGACAAAGAATACGTTAGAATTTTGGCTTTTATTAATCATGCTGGTAGCTGGTTATTAGTAGAACACATAACAAAAAAAATATTTTAAATATATATAGTAAAAAAAAATACTATTTGGGAAAATTTCCGGATGCAGTATTTAAAACTAAGTATCAGTGAAGTGGATAGTTCAAAAATAGACATCTACTATGCGTACAGTCATTTCACTTTTAGTTACAAGTATCGTATTCGGCTCCTTAGCTGTTAGCTCTCAAGAAATTGGAAACTCTTTAGAAAATGAAATGCTTTCTACCTCGGTTGAGCATGAATTACTATTGAGTAGATCCAGAAGAAAGCCTAAAGCACCTCATAGAGGTAGCGGACGTAGAGAATTTGTGGAATATTTTAACCACGCTTAATTCCTCACGCATCGCTACAAGAAGTGCAACGCATAGAACCAGTTAGTCGTGTTATATCAAGTACATCAAAATATAGCTTAGTGGGTTTTATTAATCACTATTTATCTCCCGCAGCTTTGTGCAGATATATTTTTTGCTACACGACATTGTTAAATAGTTTTCGTTACGAATTGTTTGTAGATTGTATAAATAGTCAGTCAAAACATATATACCGACGGTTTATTTGATGACTGTCTAGTTCGATATTAGTATAATCGCTTCTCGACCAGAAAATTTTCCTCCCGCTCGTCGTCTGCCAATATAAGGGTTAATCCTCTATTTGATTTCATATTTACAATATGATTCCTGCTTTACTAGTGAGCGGGACATCTAACTTCAGTATGTCTTCATTCCTATAAGAGGAAACAAATCTATTTATCTGTCTTAAACTGCTATATTCTACGACCATTACTTGTTTATTAATCAAGCAGATAATATCTGAGTAAAGGGAGGTCAGAATTTTGTTGAGAAGATATAGTTTAATTAAACACTTGGATTGATTTATCTAATCTATCTTTCAAGTGCAAATTAAACCTGGATTTCTTTTGAATTTCTAATTACGAGAAATGTTCAAAACCTGATAATTTTACTCAGGTAACTCTCGAAGTTAAATATCGACTGCAAGTAATTAAATTTAAGCTTTAAAGCAGATAAAAAACTATTCTGTTTTGCTTACTTAGTTGCAATATTTTTCTCAGAAGGTGTTTATTCACCTAGTTATTATGCATTTTATGCTTATAAAAAAGCTAGAGACGAATTATCGTCTCTAGTTTTTGTCTACAGATATGCTAACTGCATGTTATCCATCTAATGGTATATAGCTACCACTAGCTGAATTATTTAATTTTTACGATTTTCTTGACCTGTAATACCGTTGATAAATATCGGTACAAACTTCTCCATAAATGCTTGTGGATCTCGTTGCCATGCTTTTTGTGCAGCCTCAATTCTAGTAAACTGTAGTTCAGGTGCTAAAAGTGTTTGCGGTAAGCGTTCCATCAAATACTGAGGACGCTCCCACATTGGCATTTGATTGGCTACTTCCATCAAATTCGCAACCCGTCGCAGTTCTGCACCCAGGGTTATATCCATTCCAGACTCAAAAGCTGCTTGTTCCACAGCTGCATACTTGCGCTTAGCTGTTTCTACTTTTTGACGATGTTCCGGACTTTTAGCAGCTAACTTTGCCAGCCAACGATTTCCCCAGCGAACATGTCCAGCTTCTTCTGGAAGAATTTTCTCGATTGTTTCGCGGATTTTAATGTTTTCTTCAGTTTGTTCGGCTTGTTTGAGGGCGTAAATATGAGCAGCAAAGTACTCGCAACCCCGTTTTTCAGTAATGTTAATCGCTGCTAAGGCTGCAATTACTCCATCTTCTAGATTATCGTTTGAGCTGAAAGAATCTTTATCTAGGAGACGGTCAAATTCATCAATGTAAGACATTCCGGGTGGTGTACCAACTGAAGCACCCATATCTATCAATAAATCGGTTAGCCACATAGCATGACGAGCTTCATCCGATATATGACGAGACAAATCTTGCACTAATTCTGGTGGTTCTCCATTTAATTCTTCAATTACTTCAGTGAGGTCTTTGCAACTGCGTTGTTCGCTATAGCGGTAGCGGTTAAGGGTAATCAGGTGTATTTCACGGTCAAGTACAACCTGTTTCATCACATCCCTAGCGCTCAAAGAATTCTGAAATTTCCGAGGGTAAGCAACTGTCATAAAGATAAATTTTTGTATCTATATTTTTATATATTTTAAACAAATTTACCTATCAATTAACCAATTATTCTGTCTAAACTTAATATATAAAACGAATTTAGCTCACACTTGACTACCCGTATCAGCTTCCACAAAAATGAGAGCGATCGCCATAAAAAATCCCCTTTTTTTTCTCATAATTGTTAATATTTGTTTAATATATTTTTTTTGGTAACTAAAAATACAGAAAATTTTACTTTATTTATTTTTACTTTTCGTCTCAAGTTGAATTGACTCAGAACTTATACTCCCAACGGCTAAAAACTTAACATTTCGTAGGTTGGGTTGAACGAAGTGAAACCCAACAGTAAGTATGTTTTTGTTGGGTTTCGTACCTCAACCCAACCTACAATAATTAATCCGTTTAGAGTATAACTTTTCTCGGCTTATGTTCCTTATAAAGAAAACGTATGCTTGTGACCGCGTTCTCTAAACTTTTAAACGAAGGAAGAAGGTTTGAGCGGTTGAAATTGTGATAGAGATTTGAACGCAACATTTTCTCATGGAAAAACACCAAAGACCGCAATGGCTCCCCAACCAAATTCTTTCACCGTAGGTTGCTAGGGAATTAAGCCCATACGCTTAAGTTAACCAGGGATATTTTACAAAAATTAATATATTTTTTAATAACAAATCAGAAAAATAGTAGTCGTTGTTACAGAATTATTTATATAATTGAAAAAAGCAGAAATTAAGCTTACTGCATGTTGATTAAATAAAACTTATGCACCTTGCAAATGGACTATTGAATGGCTAAAAACCAGACATCAGTGAACTGCTGCCATTTGTAACATTTTTATTACCTAAGTGCATAAGTTGATAAGTATAAAAACCATAATAAATGGCAGCGTTAGCTGTTCATGCTTAATGTTCTTTCAGTAATCAATTGTGACTTAACGCACAACATTCAACTTTTATCAATAAGGAACTAAAAAATTATGACTACTCAAGAAAAAGCACGTGCTTTAATGCAAGGTCATTATCAAACAATTAAAAATCGTCAACAGTCAATGCTCGGACGTGCGGGAGAGGAAATTGGTCTTCCAGGAGAAGCATCTCGTTACTGGAATCCTATTCAAGGAAAGATAAACCCCAGTGCTTGGAGAACCTATGACCGCAGTAACGCGACAATGAGCTAGTTCAATTTTGGATTTTAGATTTTAGATTAGGGATTATTAGTTAGAAGTTAAAAATTTTCTCTTCCTATCTCCCTATCCTTTTCCTCCTTCTTCTCTTAAAAAAGCCATCCTACTAGCTAGTAGGATGGCTTTTTTTATAATTCTCAACTATTTAGAATTTAACCAATTCTACAAAAGTGTATCGAATTAGAAATTAGCAGTCGTAATATAGAGAAAATTCGTAAGGATGAGGACGCAAACGCATTGGGTTGACTTCTGTATCTAACTTGTAAGAAATCCAGTTTTCAATGAAGTCTTCGGTGAATACCCCACCTTGAGTTAAGAAAGCGTGGTCTTTTTCAAGAGCTTCTAATGCTAAATCCAAAGAACCTGGTGTAGAAGGAACTTGAGCTAATTCTTCAGGAGAAAGTTCGTAGATATTCCTATCTAAAGGTGCGCCGGGATCAATTTTGTTTTTAATACCATCTAAGCCAGCGCAAAGCATTGCAGCAAAGGCTAGATAGGGGTTACAAGTTGCATCGGGACAGCGGAACTCTAAACGCTTGGCTTTGGGATTATCACCGGAGAGAGGAATACGCACGGAAGCGGAACGGTTTCCTTGAGAGTAAGCCAAGTTTACTGGTGCTTCGTAACCAGGAACCAAACGCTTGTAGGAGTTGGTACTTGGGTTAGTGAATGCTAACAATGCTGGTGCATGTTTGAGAATTCCACCAATATAGTGAAGTCCCATTTCGCTCATTCCCGCATACTTGTTACCTGCGAATAGAGGCTTACCATCTTTCCAAATGGATTGGTGGGTATGCATACCGGAGCCGTTATCCTGGAATACTGGCTTAGGCATGAAGGTAACGGACTTACCGTATTTCTTAGCTACGTTCTTGATAACGTACTTGTAGGTCATCAACCAATCGGCTGCTTCAACTAGCTCACCAAAACGGAAACCTAATTCGCACTGACCACCGGTAGCTACTTCGTGGTGGTGTTTTTCAATAGGAACGCCGCATTTTGCCATTTCCAGCAGCATTTCTGTTCGCATATCTTGAGAGGTATCGGTTGGAGAAACCGGGAAGTAACCTCCCTTATAATTTGGTTTGTAACCGAGGTTAGGTCCTTCCTCTTTACCAGAATTCCAGCGACCTTCTACGGAATCTACGTAATAATAGCCCGCATTTGAAGTTTGGTCGAAACGAACATCATCAAAGATGAAGAATTCAGCTTCTGGCCCAAAAAATGCTGTGTCACCAACACCAAGTGAATTTAAATAATCAATTGCTTTTTTAGCAATCACCCGAGGACAGCGGTCGTACCATTCACCCGTCCGGGGTTCTTTAATACTACATACAAGGCTGAGGGTGGGTTCTTTCATGAAGGGGTCGATCCAGGCAGTATTTGGATCTAGCACCATTGACATATCTGACTCGTTAATGGCTTTCCAACCCCGAATACTGGAACCGTCAAATGGTACACCATCGGTGAAAGAACTTTCATCGATTTCGCCTTGGAACATTGTTAAATGCTGCCAAATCCCTGGCATATCGATGAATTTCAGATCAATCATCTGAATATTGTTGTCCTGAATCATTTTCAAGACTTCTTTTGGGGTTGTCATGGTTACTCCTTATATGCCGATACGCAATGGATTAATACTGAAAAATTCACAAAACTCTGTTGACCCTCAGAAGTTGGAACCACTTTTTGAAAGGCACCTTTAAAAGTTTTTCTTCAAAAACACTCTTAAAGGAACCGTTGACACACCTGGAATATCCTAATTACAGCGAAATCATAAAAATGTATCATTTGTAACGGAAAATCCACTCTAAAGGTAATGTTAACCTTTTTGTAAATCATCTACACAAAAATAAAAGTTCATCTTATGAGGGTCAACTTTGGCATAGAATCCTTAAGTAGTATGGATTGCTTTTTGCCAGATTTTGGTTAAGTTAACACAAAATACATTTTTGCTGTAAATTAAGCCAAATTAATATCAAAATCTTAGTTAGGAATAATTGGGGGATAATAAAATGCAAGATGCCGTAACAACTTTAATTAAGAATTATGACGTTACCGGACGGTATTTTGATAGAAATGCAGTAGATTCGCTGAAATCTTATTTTGAAAGCGGTACTCAAAGAATACAAGCTGCTGCTGCTATCAATGCCAATGCAGCATTTATAGTCAAAGAAGCTGGTGTTCAGCTATTTGAAGACCAGCCCGAATTGATTCGTCCCGGCGGAAACGCTTATACAACTCGTCGTTATGCGGCTTGTTTGCGGGACATGGATTACTATTTACGTTACGCAACTTATGCTTTGGTCGCTGGTAGCATGGATGTCCTAGATGAGCGAGTATTGCAAGGTTTACGCGAAACCTACAACTCTTTGGGAGTTCCCATTGCTCCTACCGTTGCAGGTATCCAAATCATGAAGGAAATGGTTAAACAACAAATTGCTGAAGCCGGTGTTGACGATACCAGCTTTGTAGACGAACCGTTTGACTATATGACAAGAGAGTTGAGCGAAACTGACGTTTAAAATTAGGTAATGGGTAATGGGTAATGGGGAATAGTTATGAGTTATGAGTTATGAGTTAGGAATTAAGATTGTGAATTCCAAATTCTAAGTTCTTCTCTATCTCTTTTAATTCTCAATTACCAACTACCAATTACCTATTACCAATTACCTATGAAACAAAGACTCGATGTTCTGTTAGTAGAAAAAGGTTTATCTTCGTCTCGTCAGCAAGCGCAGCGGTTAATTCAGGCTGGGGAGGTGTTGGTTAATAATGAATTGGTGGATAAAGCGGGAACTTCTGTAGATGTAGCGGCGGAAATTAGAGTTAAGCAGAAGTCACGCTTTGTATCCCGTGGTGGAGAAAAGCTGGCTAAGGCTTTGGATTATTTTGGTATCCCTGTGGAAGGACGTGTTTGTTTGGATGGTGGGATTTCAACTGGTGGTTTTACTGATTGCTTATTACAAGCTGGTGCTAAATTAGTCTACGGTATTGATGTTGGTTACGGGCAGGTTGATTGGCGTTTACGAAACGATGAACGGGTAATTTTGCACGAACGTACTAACTTACGTCATTTAACTCCTGAAGATTTGTATGGGGAAGAAGAGAGGGGGAAGAGGGGGAGAGGGGGAGAGGGGGAAGAGTTCATTAAAAATAATCAAAAAATAGAAAACAATAAAAACAATAAAAACAATAAAACAAACTTACCTCCCCTATCTGAGACAGGAGAGGTTTATCAAAGGGAATTCCCTGATTTAGCTGTGGTAGATGTGTCGTTTATTTCTTTAAACAAGGTTTTATCTGCGCTGTGGCAACTTTTACAATCTCCTCGTGAAGCTTTGTTGCTTGTAAAACCGCAGTTTGAAGTTGGAAAAAACCGAGTTGGGAAAAAGGGGGTTGTGCGTAATCCAGATGACCAAGCTGATGCAATTTTTCAAGTTTTGCAAACTGCCATAGAGTTAGGATGGCATTATCAAGGCTTAACCTGGTCTCCTATAACTGGTCCTGCTGGTAACATCGAATATCTTTTATGGTTGGGATGTGAAAGCAAGACTGAACAGTTTGATTTAGCAGCTATCAAGCAAATAACTTCCGATGCTGCTGGGAGCTTGAAGAACTAGATATCGTATACTCGACATTCAAGTGCATCTGGATGAGTAGCACAGTAGTTTTCCAATGAGTTTTTGATTTTTGCAGCTTGCTTTTGATGAGATTTCTCGGCTTGCAATTCTTCCACAATATCCCAAGCTACAGCGCATTCACTAGAATTGCTTCCGTTTACTTCACAAGTAGAACGTGCTTCTGTAAGAGCTTCGAGAATAGCTGTTTCTAGAGAACTACCTGCTTCTTCATTAGAATTGACAGCAGTTTGTAGTATTTCTGTATTTTTAGACATTATAATTACCCCTCAATATCATTCAATATATTTGACTGTAAGCTTATATAGTTATGAAATCGCTTACTTTTTTAAGTTTAAATATTCTGATAACAATCGTTCAGTAGTAAAAACCGAAATTAATTTGGAGTGCTTTTACGATAATTAGAATATTTGAAATCTTAAATATATATAAAAATGCAACAATACTAAGTCTTTAGGTTTGATAAACTTTTAAATTTAATATTTGGTACTGATTTGAATTCCCCTAATAAGAATTTTCTAGTTACAGAAAAATTACTTATAACTCTATATATCAAGTAAGGAATCAGTAAAGCAGCAATTAAGCGCATAGTATTTTCATTAAAAAATGGTACTTTTTGCAAAGTTATCTGAATAGGTTGATGCAAATATATGATAATCATAGATGCTGCTCCAATTTCGCAAATAACCCTATCAAATAATTTGGCTTTAGCTATAGTTTTTGCAATTGTTTGGACAATGATTATACCTGCTGTTGCTGTTATTAAGTTGATTATTGGTAATCCGTAAACTTTATTTTTCATATCGAATGTAAACTCAAGATAAGAGAATTTATCGATTAAAAACATTGCAAAAAGCGTAATTGATGCAATTTTCACTAATTTCATAGAGCTAAAAATGCTTGATTTTTGGGATGCCATATGTCCAAGCCAATAAAATGGAAGCGCCATTAAAACAATATTAATATCCCAAGGATAAATAACATCTCCAAAAAGCAAACAGTCAACTGTTGCTAAACAATAAACGTCTAGCATAATAATATTCATTAGCCATTTATGGCTGCCAAACTTAGTATAGATAAAATTGTAAAGTTGATTAGTGAAAAATAAGCAGGTTATCAGCCAAAATAGAGCAAACCAATCACTTAGCATTTCACCCCCATAAAATTGCTTCAAGGTAAAAACAATTAATGTGGATACCGAATCTAGCTGCTTAGTAACTAAAAACCCACGTATATATGTTGTGATAGTGGGAAGACTAAATAATATTAAAAATGAGATATAAGGAACAATTAAACGAAGAAATTTCTTCTTAAAAAAAGATAAATAATCATATTCTTCCTTATACATATATCCACTAATAAACAGAAAAAGTGGCATATGAAACCAGAAAACATACTTAGTAATATTAAAATCTAAGATATGACCGAAAACAATTAATACCGTTGCGACACCTTTCCAACAATCAATCCAGCTTATCCTCTGTTTCATTCACACATACTCCATAATTCGAGCAAGGTTGACAGCATAGCGTCTTGCTTTCTCTATAGAATTTATACGGAGTATTAGTGTATTTTTTATTTAATAAAAAATATATGTATTTTTTCACGATTCACCGAAAAAATAAATACCAGCATTAAACCTGTATCATCTAAAATACATATACCGTAAGGCATAGGTGGATTTTAAGATATATATAGATATAAAGAATTAGTGAAATTGAGGGGAGTAGGGAAGAGGGGGAAGAGGGGGAAGAGGGGGTAGAAAAAATTATTTTTTATTAGACCCATCAGAATTAATCAAAACAACTAGTAAGGAGTAATGAGTAATAAAGGGAGTTTTAATACCTTTGACCTTTGACCTTTAACCTCATCTCCCGGTTTTTAGCAACCCATCGCTGGTAAACTAAAGCTTATGTTTCCTAAATTTCTTCCTGTTGAGGTTGAGCAACTAACTGAGGCTGCTTCGATTGCTATTGCTCAAACTGTAGAGCAAATACCTCTCGTAACTCCTTTAAGCAAGCAACCGATAAACACTACTTACGTGCATCAGGGTAGCAACGGTAATCCGTTTCTGCTCTTGCATGGATTTGATAGTTCGGTGTTGGAATATCGTCGTTTATTACCTTTATTAGCAGAGCAAAATGAAACTTGGACGGTAGATTTACTAGGTTTTGGTTTTACTGATAGATTTTTGGAGTTGAAATTTCATCCAAATGATATCAGAACCCATCTTTATAGTTTTTGGGAAACTTTAATAAACAAACCCGTAATTTTAGTGGGTGCTTCGATGGGAGGAGCAGCAGCAATTGATTTTGCTTTAGCTTATCCTGAAGCAGTGGAAAAATTAGTATTAATTGATAGTGCTGGTTTAACTGGTGGTTCACCGATAAGTAAATTGATGTTTCCACCATTAGATTATTTAGCAACAGAATTTTTGAAAAATCGTAAAATACGACAAAGCATCAGTCGTACAGCTTATAAAAATAAACAATTTGCAACTCAAGATGCTTTATTCTGTGGTGCTATGCATTTAGAAATTCCTAACTGGAATAAAGCTTTGATTGCTTTCACAAAAAGCGGTGGTTATCAACCTTTCAAAACTAGTCAACTTAAAGAGATTGAGCAAAAGACGCTGATATTGTGGGGAGACAGCGACAAAATTTTAGGTACTAAAGATGCTTATAAATTTGAAAAAGCAATTCCGAATAGTCAGCTAACTTGGATTAAAGATAGCGGACATGTTCCTCATCTAGAACAACCACAAATGACTGCGAAAGAGATTTTGGATTTTAGATTTTAGATTTTGGATTCTAACAACGGATGCGTTTCTTTTGGATTTAGTGATTAGTTGTTAGTTGTTAGTTGTTAGTTGTTAGTTGTTAGTTGTTAGTTGTTAGTTGTTAGTTGTTAGTTGTTAGTTGTTAAATTCTAACTCCTAACTCCTAACTCCTAACTCCTAACTCCTAACTCCTAACTAATTAATCTAGCAACCACATAGGAGAAGAACTGCTATTAGATTCTTTGAGTTCGCTATCGGGTAAAGGACCGGTTGGGCGAGAATAATGTTTTCTGTAGGCTAATGATGATGAATAATCTTTCTTTGGTTGAGTAATAGCAGATTTATTAGGAACTCTCTGTTTAGCAGCAGTTTGTCTTGAAGCAGGTTGTGGTGCAGCAGATTCTATTTCCGCGATTTTTTGAGCTGCGTTAACTTCTGCTGTGAGCTTGGTATTTGCTTCCGCTAACTGTAATGCATCTTTTTTAGCTGCATAAAGTTCTGTATTTAACTTTTCTATGTGTTCATCTTTCTCTTTTAAAGTTAACTGTAACTCTCCAATTAACTTCTCCAAGCTTTTTTCGTTTTTGCGTGCTTCTGCTAATTCTTGTTTTACTTCTTCAAGAGTATCCTGCAAATCCCCTGCTTTTTTTGCTTGCTCTAATTCTTTCTGTAACTGTTTAAATAATTTCTCTTGTTCGGCAATTGTAGATTGAAAATCCGACGCTTGCTTCTGTAAAGTTGCTT
The DNA here is from genome assembly GCA_038525335.1 of Cyanobacteria bacterium J06621_15. Lineage (GTDB taxonomy): Bacteria > Cyanobacteriota > Cyanobacteriia > Cyanobacteriales > Nostocaceae > Rivularia. Next base: position 28,775 of record JBCBHT010000055.1, read on the forward strand.
CGTTTTTTTTTGTTTTATCTAAAGTCTCCTGCAATTCTTTAACAGTAGCTTCTAAATCAACAGAAGCAGTTTTAGTTTGTTTATTCATGTCTTTTACCTCAGATGCAGGAACATCAATAGTTGATTCACCCTCAGTTGGTTTTTTTACTTCTTCTTTTAATAGATCCGAAAGATTTCTTTTAGCCATTATTTTCTCCAATCACGCTGTAATTCATCAGCTACGCGGCGATAATCAGACTCCGCTTCCCGTGCGTTTTTTCCGCGCAAGTTAGTAATCGCAACCCCATCAAGCGCCGCTCTCTCATGGGCTTTGTAAATACGAACAAATGCATTACAAGCGGGAATTCCCAGATTTAAAAGAGTATTTTGAGCTTCGAGTGCTTCTCTCAAACTTCGCGTATCCACTTTTGTTAACAGTACTCGATGGGGAGTACCCACGGGAGTAACTGCTTCTTTGACTGTATCAATCAAAGCAGCTAAATCCATTGGCGCTGGGGGTGTTGGCAAAACCAAATAATCTGCATTTGTGACTACTGCTGCTAATGCTTGAGAATGCAGCGCTGGAGGCGTATCGACTACTACTAAATCGTAACCTTTTATAGAGCGTAAACTACCTAATAATTTTGGATTTGTTTCTTGAGATAGATCAAAACCCATCCCCGAATCACTTCTGGAGAACCACCAACTCGCCGAACCTTGTACATCAGCATCTACCAAAAGTACCTTTTTTTTCTCCGCAAAAGATGCTGCAAGATTTATTGAAGTAGTTGTTTTACCTACTCCCCCTTTTCCATTCAGGATAGCTATTACTTTTGGCATCTATCCTTTCCCCCCAACGCTTATATGAAAAAATATACCGCGTTTTTGTAGTTCTTAATTCTTAATTTGTAATTAGAGTAATTTGGAGAGGGGGTAGAGGGGGAGAGGGGGAGGGGGGAAGAATTTAAAATTCACTAGTTTTTAGCGTCCAATTCCCAATTTTCTCAAATAATGAATTTGTAGGGTGTGTGACGGCTACGATAATTTAACAAGCGCAATCTAGTAATTTGAATTTGCCGTCACGCACCAATTTTGTAGGGTGTGTGACGGCTACGATAATTTATTAAGCACAATCAAATAATTTGAAATTGCCGTCACGCACCAAGGTAAGTCATAAAAAGTAACCCGCTCGGGGTTGCAAACCCCAAGCGGTGGAGTTCAAGTCCTATAAATAGGACTAGAAGAAAACCATCAGAACAGTTGGGGACTAACCACTACTGTTGTATCCCATAAAAATTAATGGGTTCGTAGTTGGGACTTTTAGTCCCCCGGAGCGATAAATCGCCAACTACGAACCCGTCAAAATTAATGAAATAAACCACTACAAACCATTCAATGCTTGTTCTATAGTAGAAATTTTCACTGCCAAATTGATGATATCTTGTCCGGTATATAAATTTTTTCGTTCGGCATTATTCAAAGCAACAATATAAGGATTCCCGCCGATTACACCGATAATTGCTCCGCCGGAAGAACCCCCTGCTGTAGCGCAATCGTGCAATAACGAACCTGCTTTTTCTTCGGTAATGCTGCATCCTGCTTCGTAACTAGCAGTCCATCCACGACCGGCGGTAAAATATTTCTGATATTTTTGAGTGGGAAAGTCACCTGAATAACCAACGAAAAAGAAAGCTTTTTTATTACGAGCTAAGACCGCAGAAGGTATTGATTTCCATCCTAAATGACCGTATTTGCGACCTAGAGGTTGATTAAGTTTCATTATTGCCCAATCATTTGCTTTCCAGTTAGGGTCATTTTTAAAATCAGTACCGTAAATTACTTGCTCTACTTGCGCTTTGTCTTGGTAATTTCCATCAATAACGTTGGGCATAAATTCAACTCTAGAACTTAATTCGCCAGTTTTATCATCAATAACGCAGTGAGCATTAGTTAAAACAAGGTTATCTGCAATTAAAGTCCCCGTACAGTGATAGCTGCTGCCATCATTTATAGTACCTTTAACTCTTCCAATCGCCGACCAAGGATATTTTTTACTCAACATTGGAATGCGGTTATCTATACCGGTAGGAATTCCTCTAGAATTGCCTTCTGTGGGTTTTGCAGAGCGTTCTAAACCAGAAGGAATAAAAGGTTTACCATCGGTTGACAATTTACCTACTTCATCAGCACTGATAAATTTTGGCGTAATAGTTTGCTGAGATTTAGGTGTGATTTGTGCTTGTACTGATGCCCAATAGCTAATAGTTGTAATGCTAAGAAGACTGGTAATTAGCAATCCGAAAAATTTTTTATTCATGGTTGGAAATACTGGTTGATTGAATATTTGGATTGATGATGAAAATATGTAGGGTGTGTTGTCGCGGAGCGCAACGCACCATCTGTTAATCGGAATTTGAGGGTGGGATTTCCCATTGCTGGAGACGTAGCACTGCGGAGATATCTACATCCATTTCCCAATTAATTTCTCCATTCACCTTGGGATGTAAAAGCTGCCCAGTAGT
>JBCBHT010000056.1:0-31273 GCA_038525335.1 Cyanobacteria bacterium J06621_15
TACTTTAGCCTGTAACTGGTTGGGAATGAGTATACGAAAAATGCCTTCCCAGGTAATTGTTGCTACTACTATTTCAATTATTGTACTTTTAGCCTTTACAATTTGGCGAAAAATGCGAAGTGCATGAGTTAGATAGGGAGTAGGGAGAGAAGGAGACAAGGAGATGTTAGAAAATAAATCCTAACTCCTAACTCCTAACTCCGTCTTGGAAAGTTTTGGGGACGGAAACCGACACCCCAAACTTTCCGCTAACTCTTTATTCCCAAATCACATTTGAATAAAACTTTCTTATTTCTGTGTCTGCTGTGATAATCGGAGCCTGATTTATACTGGCTAATGCGACAACAACTCTATCAGATGGGTCTCGATGCTCCCATTCTAGATTTACACTTTCGAACCATATATCTTCATCAATCGGAACAATAGCTATTACATCTGACTTTTTCAAACAGCTAACATATTCGTTAAAATTTACTCCTAAATCCAATTTTTTATTTTTGATTTTGATAGCAATTTCCCAAATAGAAATAGATGGAACAACACCATTTTTATTTTTTTCCATCTCCTCACATGCTTTTGTAGCAGCACTCGTAAGTTTGTTTGGGTCTAAACTCCACCAAATCAAAGCACAAGTATCGAGAACAATCTTCACAGTTCCCCCCATTCTTCAGTTGTTGGGGTCGTTAAATCTTCAAAATACTGTACTTTGCCCCGCATTTTTCCAAACAACTCTTCTGTTGAAGGAGAATCACCATATCTGGATATTTTGACCACTGGTCTCCCCCGGTCGGTTACTATTATTTCTTCTCCTCCCGACTCTACAAGACGTAAGAATTCAAGCAGTTGGCTCTTGAGCTTACTTTTGGAAATACTTTTCATGATGTCCCTAGTCATGACTACGGTCATTTTATAACATATTACGAATTTTCTCTACAATGGAAAGCACTCTTCGGAAGAATAGGAGAATAAGGGGAGATTTATTCTTTAAAAAGATTTTCAACACCAACCAAATTAACAATAAAGGCTCTTCTAAAGCTTGAAGGAAATACCTATTCAAAAATTTCTAACAAAAAGTTTTTATCTTTTTGCAAATCAGATTTAAAGGATTTAATTATGAAAAAAAATACGATTATCATCCACAGAGGAGATAACAATGATAAGATTCCCATACTTTTTGTATTATCATCACCGTGCAGCAAAAAGCTTAAGCCTATAACTATACTCAAAGATGTATAAAATAAAGGGAATACTGACATAAAGAGGTTGAGAATTTGATTTGGCTTAATTGTTATATTTATGAGACTTCCCCTTTCTTGGGGAGATATTATCCCTTCAATGATAGGTAAGTTATTTCTTTTTTTATATCTAGAAATTCTCTGAATCCGGAACGAGCGATTTTCTACAGTACCTTCATAAGGTTTATCTGGTGGGGGAGCGAAAGGAAAATTGAATCTAACTAATTTATAAGGTTCCACAAAATTAGATATCTTGTCTTCAACTCTATCAGGTCTAAGATGAGTTGTAATCGAAAACTTTTCAGTTGGTAGAATTTTTTTCATTATTTCATCACAAAAAAAGCTTAATACTGTTTTATCTTAAACAAATTAATCCCACACGTTGACCGTATTTACTCTTGATTTTATAGCTAAACTAAATAAATATCATTTTTGTATTATATTAAACCAATTATATTAATTTGATAAACATATCTTTCCTAATTTAAATACAATAAAAATCTTTTAAATAAAGAAATTAAAATCGCTGATTTATCGCCTTTAATATAGCATTTATAAATCATTTGGGATTTGAGAAACCCGGTTTTCCAAAAAATCGGGTTTCTGACACTTACCTTTTTCACGACTCTAATTTCTTTATGAAAATTATCTGGAGGGAGTCTTGAATGAGAGGGGGAAAAGGAATAAGAGGAAAAATAATTAATAACTGCTCACTGTTGACTGATAACTCATAACTGATGATCCACACTCTCCGGGTAAACAACTGATAAGTGATAACTGTATGTCCCTCCCGGAGACGCTATTTCCTCCGGAGACGCTTCGCTAACGCTAACACTAACACTGTTCACCGTTCACTGATAAGTGTGTACCGTTCTCTGTTCGCTGAATTATCCAACCAATCAATACAAGAGATAAACCCAAAATTAAAAATCCCATATCCCAAGCAAATTCATTTGGTCCGGGTTTAACGTGGTGAACTCCAAGGATTTGATGGTCAATTAATCCTTCAACAAAATCAAATAAACCAATACCAATCAAAATTGAACCGAAAAAGGTTTTAGGTGACCAAACAACATCGTCACGTTTTGCAACTTTCCATAACAACACGACTCCTATAATGGTCATCAAAAAATCAAAAACATGGAACACCCCATCAGCAAGTACGTTTAAATCTATGTTGTAGCGATTATTTAAAGGCTTGACATTACTTAACATATGATGCCATTGGAGGAGTTGATGCAGCACAATTCCATCAAAAAAGCCTCCTAAACCTATACCCAAGCAAACTCCGGCTAAAATCAGTGGTTTACGTTGGTTGTTGACTAATGATGATTCCATTTTGTGTACATTCTAGAAGTTTACTTCTCACGTTAAAGCTTTGGTTAGAGGAAAACTTCTGTCTAAAGGTTGTAGAAACAGAATTAATTTGAATTCAACAAGCAAGCTGTTAACATCTACAGGCATCATAGAAGTAGTATATTAAATAGCAGCTTTCATATGACTATATATTTCTACAAAGTTTGGCAACCCTACGGTTGTTTTTCTAACTTTTCTCTCCACTCAATTGAAATGCACAGTACATTCTGGTCAACGGTGGAGCATTATTATCAAGCACAGAAATTTGTAGGAAGTCCTGACGAAGACATTATCCCTTTAATTCATCAAGCTTCAACTCCAGAGGAAGCTGCTGCTTTAGGAAGATGTTCGACTCATCAAATACGCTTTGATTGGGAAGCAGTAAAAACTCGAATTATGCGAGAAGCGGTACTTAAAAAGTTTTCAACTCATTCTGATATAAAAGAAATTCTGCTTTCTACTGGTGATAAATTACTAGTAGAAGATTCACCAACAGATTATTTTTGGGGTTGTGGTGAAAATAAAACCGGACAAAACCATTTAGGACAAATATTGATGAGTGTACGAGAAGAACTTCGTATACTTTCGATGAAAGCAATTGCGAATTAATTCTTAACCAGAAAAATATATCCCAACTTTTATCTAAACCTCTTCTTACATGCTAGAAGAGGTTTTAAATGTATTTTGAATAACCAATTAGTTAAAGATAAATACTCTCAGTAAATTAGTATAATTTCACTTCATAACTTATCTAAGATGTATATACATGTATTTATCTCTTAATGCTAAACAAATTAACGAAAATAAACAAAGTATGCAATACAGCCTACATTGGTTTTGCATAATAGCTTTGTATAATTGAGAAGTTTTACTAAATTAAGGCTACAGTAATTAAATTTATCTCAAAAAAATTATCAATCATGTTTTTCTATATTTTACTCAGAAATAATGTATTTAGCTCTAATAATCTGGTTTTTAATCTCCGGATACACCCAGCATTTTACGAATATAATTACGTAGATTAAACAATTAATTCTAAAAAAGAATACATTGGTAAATCATTTCTCGAAGCAAGCATCGTTTATTTGTGTTGAAGGCTACTTAAATCAAATAATATGAATTAGAAAAATTTAAAAAATATTTTTCAAGTTTTTTGCAACTTTAAGCAAAAGAATTAGATTACTATCAATCAAAAATACGAATGAGGATATTTTTTTGATAAATAATGTTATCAACTTTACTTTTTTAATTGATAAATTATTTATTTGTGACGATTATACTTTCCAACTGAAGTCAAAATAATTTAGGTTGTGTAGACCAAGTAGAAGTTTCGTTAAAATAAATTTATATGGAATATTTTACTAAAGCAATTGATTAACAACTACTGAAAATACACATTATTTTATTTACATAAATTTTGAATTTTATTGAAAATAGATATATGTAAATATTGTTTTCACATTTATAGAAGAAATACTTATTTAATTTCAATAAATAGTATTTATCGTTTGATAATTTCAACTTAAGTAATATTTACTTACTAAAATAATTCATAATCATTAAGAATCATGAATGTCACAAACTTGACCTCTGACGCGCAATTTGACAAACAAAAACAGGATATGAAAATTATTCTTACAGATGAAGAAACACAGATGCCTTCTAAACAATCGGCTTCTCAATTAAATATTACTTCTAATCGCGGTAGAGTTGCTATTTTTATTGATGGTTCAAATTTATTTCATACAGCTTTACAGCTTGGAATTGAAATTGACTACACAAAATTACTTTGCTATTTAACTAGAGAAGCAAGATTACTAAGAGCTTTTTTCTATACAGGGGTTGACCGTCATAACGAAAAGCAGCAAGGTTTTCTATTGTGGATGCGTAGGAACGGTTATCGTGTAGTAACAAAAGAAGTAATTCAACTTCCAGATGGTTCTAGAAAATCGAATCAGCATGTAGAAATTGCTGTCGATATGATGAATTTATCTCCTTATTACGATACAGCAGTTTTGGTCAGTGGAGATGGAGAATTGACTTATGCTGTAAATGCTGTAGCTTATCAAGGTGCTAGAGTTGAACTCGTTAGTCTAAGAGGAATGACTAATGAATCTTTAATTGATGTTGCTGACTGCTTTATTGACCTAGATTCTATTAAACATTACATTAAGAAGAATAGCGATTCATGTTGCGAGGAAATGTAAAAACATTGCAACATCTGACATTTTTTCAATTAAGCAGTGTAAGTACTATTGCAGTTAATCCGCAGTTGCTGCTTATCGCGAATTAAAAAGACAAAGTACCTGCGAAGTCATCGATATTAAAGCTTTATTTCTGACTCAGGGTGTATACCGCAAAAAATTATTTAGTATTGAGCAGTGCAAGCTTACAACAATTAATACTGATAATTGAATATATGGTATGATTCCAGTTTGATTTCTGTTAGCACAGCTATATCCTTTCTGAAGAAAAAGGAATAGGGAACAGCGGAGTATACTGAGCTTTATACATCCTGGGACACGGTACGCTAACCAAATTCAATTAGGAATCTTATATGAAGGCATTATTTTCAATACTCTTACTGAAAAGCCTATAAATAGCAATTTAAAGTATTCCTCATCTTATAAAATAAACATAAAGTAAAATGCAATCATTGCTCGCATTTATAAAATGATTTTTGTAATCAAAAAACTAATTCATTTATATTTAATAAATTACTTACGTGTATACACTTATCTTAAATAGCGATTTTTATTTTTAGCAAATAAAGAAAAATCTACAGCTTAATCGCGATAGTAAAATTCTCGTTGATCCTGATTGTAATCAGTAATAGTTACCACATCTTTATCTAGCTTTTCTGACTTTCGGCTTTTTAGTAAAACTTGATACTTTATCTATATCCTTTGAGCTAATTATGTACAGTACATATGCTGATATCAATTAATTAAACTAGATTTATAAGCGTATGAATTATTATGTTATTAGCTAGAGCGAATCAATTTTTACTATTGTAAATTTGGCAAGTGCAACGTAAAATTAAGTGTTAACACGGATTTATCGGTTTTCATAATTCTACTAACATAGAATAGACATAAATGAAAATATTAATACTTAGAAAGAGGTCAAAAACACTATTGATATCTAGTTCAGAATAGTCTCTTACTTGATTAGTATCCGCTGATGTTATTGTCCGCTCGTATCGACTTCATTTTAAATAGCCAAGGAGTATCATTAATGAACAAGATTGAATCCGCTATTATTGTCAGTTATTTGTTAATGACCTGCTATTTTTTCTTTAATTGGTTAAGGTTTACTCTACGTAATCCAAGTTCCTCTCCAGAAGACAAATTTTTATCTTTTATCATGTTTGTTTTGTCCACTGTTTTCTGGCCGATAATTATTCCTATGTCTTGCATTAAAATATTCAAGACAAAAAAGTTTGAGTTTAGCGTTGTAGCTCCTATCCTTGTTGCAGTTTCTGCATTTAGTCTCGCGTATTATATGATATAGTAAATTGCTTTCTAACAATTTTTGCAGTTCTATCAGAAAGCTCCTTACACCCTTTGCTGTAGGTAATAAGCGTTTTCTTTCGCGAAAGCTAGCATGTGAATTGCATGTTAATTTTACGATATTCAGAACAGTATTTAAAATTAAACCCTGGGTATAGTTTTGATATTGGTAATCACCAATATTTAATCAGCCATTTTTGATAGTTTTTTTACAATTATAAAATAATTAGTTTTTTGTTTGCATTAGGTTTGGTAGTTTTTTCATCAGAACAAGCTACCAAATTTTTGTGTATTGTCTTTCTTTTCATTTTGTGAGAGTATACGTTTTCAGCGACATAAGTATTGAAAGTTATGTGTGAAGAAGGCAGAATACAAATGTAATTGTTTGTGATTAAGACTTATATTTTTACAAAATACATTCACGCTCGTTACTTGTAAAGTCTCACAATTGAAAGTTAGAGTTTGATATCCATAATTTTATATTTTTTTGCTTTTTTGAAATAAATGTAGGGATGCTTAAAGATATTATCTAATATAGCCTTCGGTGTTGCAGAAATTAACTAAGTTTTCGAGCACAAGTAGAATTATAAGATGAAATTGAACAAAATCCAGAACAAATCTTAAACAAATCTAAAATCAATTTAAAATAAAACAATTAGCTCAAATGTTGCTTATCGCTATTAAGTGGGAACTATAAATACTGTAGTGAATCTAGTCGCTGACAGTGGAAGCATCTAATTTTATGTATTCAATATCAGCTTTTAAAGTTGATATTGAATACATATTGCACATAAAATTTTAACTTTTTCCGTGCTGTTGTACTAGTCTGTTCGGGGTGTTGTTGTTTCCCAAAGATATCATGGCAGAGAATCTAATTTCTATTGACAAAAATGCATATGAAGCTATGCGAACAGAGCTTTTTACTCTACGTAATCGTATTGTAAATTCACCTCCAGCTGATTGCTTAACTTTAAATCATAGGCAGAACCAGCTATTACTTGATGGTATTACAAAAGCAAGTAATTGTTTGCTAACTATCGAAGATTATGAAACGTCAATAAACGAAGCTTTATCAGCATTGGGAAAAGCTGTAACAGCTGATAGAATTTATGTTTTTAAGAATCATCCCCATCCGACTACTGGTGAAATATTAATGAGTCAACAGTGGGAATGGGTAGCACCGGGTGTGATTCCCGAAATCGACAATCCTGAATTGCAGAATCTTCCTTACAATGATTGTTTTCCCTGCTGGTACGAAAGTTTTTGTCAAGGTAAAGCAATTGCTGGACTTGTGAAAGATTTTCCTCAAACTGAAAAAGAAATTTTACAATCACAAGGAATTTTATCCATATTAGTGACCCCAATTGAAATTAAGGGTAAATTATGGGGATTTATTGGTTTTGATAACTGTCACAGCGAACATTGCTGGACGAATCAGGAAAAATCAGTGTTACAAGCTGCTGCTGGTACTTTGGGTGGTGCTATAGCATCTCATCAAACTGAAACAGAACTCTTGGAATCACAACAGTTTTTCAAGCTTCTAATTGATAGCATTCCCCAGATAATTTTTTGGAAAGATAGAAACTCTGTATTTAAAGGATGTAACAAAAACGCTGCAAAAATTGCAGGATTAGATTCTCCAAAAGACATTATTGATAAAACAGATTATGATATGCCTTGGACTAAAGAAGAGGCAAATTTTTATCAGGAATGCGATAAACGAGTAATGGAATCGGGTGAAGCTGAGTTACACATCATTGAGACTCAAAAGCAATCCGATGGTAAACAAGCTTGGTTGGATACTAACAAAATTCCGTTAAGAGATGCAAAAGGTAATGTTATCGGAATTTTAGTAACGATTGAAGACATTACCGAACGTAAGCAAATTGAAGAAAAGCTAAAAAATCTTAACGATAAATTAGAAGTAAAAGTTGAAGCACGTACAGCACAATTACAGCGAACGCAAGCAAGACTTCAGAAATTAACTGATAATTTACCTGGGATGATTTATGAATACTGTGTTAAATCAGATGGAAACATATCATTTCCTTACGTTTCTTCTGGATGTCAGGATATTTTAGGATTAGAAGCAGAAGTATTAAAGCAGAATGCTAATCTAGCATTTGAAAATGTTCATCCAGATGATATTCAAAGTTTAATTGAGAAAATTAATCATTCTGGTCAACATTTATATAATTTAGAATGTGAAACACGCTATTTGGAACCAAATGGTAAGCAAAAATGGATTAAAGTATTAGCAAAGCCGGAACTTCAATCAAACAAATCAATTATTTGGTATGGTTGTTTAATTGATATTACTAAAATGAAGCGAGTTGAAGAAAAATTTCAGAAGCAAACTCGAAATTTAAAACAGACTTTACGAGAACTAAAAAAGACTCAAACGCAATTAATTCAAACGGAAAAGATGTCTTCTTTAGGACAAATGGTTGCAGGTGTTGCTCACGAAATTAATAATCCGGTTAACTTTATTCATGGAAATATTAGTCCGACCTGCGAATATGTCCAAGATTTATTAGGATTAATAGAGATTTATCAACATCACTATCCCAACCCAGGTATAGAAATTAAAGAAGAAATCGAAAATATAGAATTTGATTTTATTAAAGAAGACTCGATAAAAATACTCAAATCAATGAAAGAAGGTACTACCCGTATCAAAGATATTGTTTTGAGTTTACGTAATTTTTCTCGCTTAGATGAAGCAGAATTTAAACAAGTAGACATTCATTCGGGAATTGATTCCACATTAATGATTTTACATAACCGTTTGAAAGCAAAATCTACTCATCCAGAAATTAAAATCATCAAAGAATACGGTGATTTACCACCAGTAGAATGTTTTCCTGGTCAACTAAATCAAGTATTTATGAATATTTTAGCTAACGCTATAGATGCTTTAGAAGATTGTAATTCAAAACGAGCTATTGAAGAAATTAAATTAAATTCTAATTTTATTAAAATTACCACGGAATTGACTGCTAATAAATATATAAAAATAAGTATCTCCGATAACGGTTTCGGTATTCCTCAAAAAATTAAATCAAAACTGTTTGACCCCTTTTTTACAACTAAAGAAGTTGGTAAGGGAACAGGACTAGGTTTGTCTATCAGCTATCAAATTATAGTCGAAAAACATCGAGGTAAACTTTACTGTAATTCAAAGTTTGGACATGGTACAGAATTTGTGATTGAAATTCCCCTTCAGCAAAAATAGGTAATTGGTAATTGATAATTGCTGATAGATAAGAGTAGTATTTTTCAAATATGACAACCTGTCTTTTGACATCATCGCTGAAAACACCTATTGTATAGGGTTGAAACGGGTAATTTTTTACTTATTTTTACTATGAAACCTCAACACTTTTGTGTCGCAGCGGCTACATTGATATCCGTAGTTGTAATTGGTAAAAGTGCGATGATGACGGTGGCTGGGATGGGGAATGGGCATGACTCACACAAGCATGGGAAAATTGAAATTCCGCAAGGACAAGCAATACCAACTGTTGATGTAGTTGTGAGTAAAGATGCTAAAAAAGGATGGAATATTGAAGCGAAAGTTACCAATTTTCAATTTGCACCAGAAAAAGTTAATACATCACCTGACCCCGGAGAAGGACACGCTCATCTTTTTGTAAACGGTAAAAAAATTACTAGGCTGTATAGTTCTTGGTATTATCTCGAAAATCTTGAACCTGGTGAAAACAAAATTAAAGTCACTTTGAATGCTAACAATCATGCTGATTGGGCTAGCAACGGTAAAGTCATTGAAGATACAGAAATTGTCAAAGTTTCAGAAGCAGTAAATAAGAAACATCAGCAACACAAGCATCAAGGACATAAGTAGTTAAACAAAATTAATTACACATTGTCATTGCGAGTGGAACGGAGTGAAACGAAGCAACCGCAAGGGCTGCGATTACTTCGCTTCGCTCGTAATGACGGTAAATATTTTTGTTGACTTACTTAATTAATTAGGTAGTTGGTAATTGGTAGTCGGTAATAGGTAATAGGTAATAGGTAATTATCTTATTTGACAAACGGTGCATCTTTTATTAACTCGTATTTGTTTTTAGTAAGGATTTTAACCCTCAAATAAAAAGCTAAACACCATAATAAAAATCTTTTATAATCCAAAATCTAAAGGATTCATATTTTTCAGAGTCCTTAAATTAAAAGCTAAACCACTGATAAAAAATTTTTTAAAATCCAAAATCCTTCTTGGAAAGTTTGGGGGGAAGAAAATCTACACTCCTAACTTTCCGCAAAATCTAAAATCTAAAATCTAAAATGTTACTCGACCTTTTCCTAATTGCAGCTTTGGGATTTCTTGGTAGTTTTGGTCATTGCATAGGAATGTGCGGTCCTTTGACTGTAGCTTTTTCCTTATCTTCTCAGAGTGAAAATACTAATTGGTGGCAGCAATCAAAGTTTCATATTTTGCTAAATCTGGGAAGAATTCTCAGCTACACCTTAGTTGGTGCTGCAATTGGAGCGCTAGGTTCGATATTGGTGGAAGGAGGTCAATTAGCTGGTGTTGGTAGCGAGTTACGTCAATGGATAGCCATTATCACTGGTTTGATGTTGATTTTGTTCGGACTCAGACAAATCAACCCCGATTTTTTACCCAAAATTCCATTTTTGCACCCATTATTACAAAGTGGTTTGCACAATCGCTTAAATGCTGGAATGTCAAAGCTGTCATTAAAAAACTCGTGGTACACACCCCTCATTTTAGGCATGACTTGGGGCTTAATGCCTTGTGGTTTCCTGTATACTGCTCAAATAAAAGCTGCTCAAACAGGAAATATCTGGATGGGTGCAGCAACAATGCTTGCTTTTGGCTTCGGAACCTTTCCTATGATGTTGGGAGTGGGAGTTTCTGCATCGTTAATTGGTAAAGATAAACGTTCCCAATTGTTTCGCTTAGGTGGTTGGGTAACTCTGGCAATCGGTGCAATTACTTTGTCGCGGACTGGCGATACAATGGTAGATTACACCGGACATGCAGGTTTAGCATTATTAATGCTTGCCTTGATTGCTCGTCCTGTGAGTGCTTTATGGGCTGCACCAATGCGCTATCGTCGTGCTTTAGGAGTTGGTGCTTTCGTTTTGTCTTTAGCTCATACAGCTCATATGATGGAACATTCATTAGGTTGGAAGCTCAATAGTTATTTCTTTTTACCATCAGAATTTCAAACAGGAATGGCTTTTGGTGGAGTAGCCTTAATTTTGATGGCTCCAGCAGCTTTAACAAGTTTTGATTCCTTACAAAAATCTTTAGGAAAATATTGGCGGTTAATTCATTTATTAAGCGTTCCAGCTTTAATATTCAGTGCAATTCATGCATTAATTATTGGTTCTAATTATCTCGGTTCCGTACAATCTACTTTTTTAGATAAACTGGCTCCAATCATTTTAGGTTTTGTAACCCTAGCAGTATTGTTACTCAGAACCAGATTTTTTTGGTCAGTATTTGGCTTGCAGAAATTTTACGTTTCAAGTAAACAGTAATCAATTATCAATTACCAATTACCAATTACCAGTTATTAAATGATTGATTTTTCCTCACTATTAATTTCTCCAGCTTCTGCTCACAAGATTGAAACAACGGAAGATGTGGGAGCTACTTTACATATTGAACCAAACGACACTCCTCGTGCTGGTGAAACTGCATTAACTTGGTTTGCTTTAACTCGTAAGGGTGGTAAGGTTATTCCTCTCGAAGAATGCGATTGTAAATTAGCTATTTATAGCGAACCTCGTGAAACAACAGCAGCACCGATTGCTCAACCAAATTTAGAACCTGTATCAGCAGAGCGCTATCAAGGTATTCCGGGAGCAAATATAACGTTTCCTAAGCCTGGAGCTTATCAATTAGAGTTTAGCGGTAAACCCGCAAATGATGATAGTTTCAAACCCTTTGAATTAAAATTTGATGTTACCGTAGCTGCTGGAACTAATAAAGCTACGACTAATCAACAACAAACAGTAGAAAAAAAATCACAAGAAATACAAAATGTTAATGCAAGCCAAACTCAAGAACAAGGCTTTTCTTTACCATTTTGGACCATAGGTTTGGTAGCTCTTGTGATTTTAGGTGGAATATTTGCTTTTATAAGAGGAAAAGATAAAAGTTAGGAGTTAAGAATTAGGAGTTAGGAGTTAGGAATTAGGAGTTAAGACTTAAAAATAACTAAGGTAATCGTAATTTAAAATCAGACATGAAACTGATGTAGAGACGTAGCAATGCTACGTCTCCTTCAATGTGAAATCACATTTTCATGTTTCTATTTAGCAACACCGAAAAATTTTGAAGGATTTGTGTTTCATAATTCTTACCCATTACCCATTACCTTTTACCCATTACAAATCCTTAACTCCCATGTCGCTTCTGATGCCATTCCCAGGCATGAGTCATGATATCTTTGATTGATGGATACTGCGGTTGCCAACCAAGTATTTTTCGGGCTTTTTCGGCGCTACCGATGAGGGCTGGTGGGTCTCCGGGACGACGGTCGCATTCAACTGCTTTTATTTGTTTACCTGTAATTTGTCTTGCGGTTTCAATTACTTCTTTGACTGAAAAACCATTGCCGTTTCCTAGGTTAAAAAAGGTGCTATTTCCTCCTTTAAGTAAGTATTCTAAGCCTAGTACGTGAGCGTCGGCTAAGTCACTAACATGAATGTAGTCACGGACACAGGTTCCGTCGTCTGTGGGGTAATCAGTACCAAAAATCGAAATTGACTCGCGTTTTCCCAAAGCTGTTTGCAATACTAAAGGAATTAAATGGGTTTCGGGGTTGTGGTCTTCCCCAAGTAAACCAGATGGGTCAGCACCTGCAGCATTAAAGTATCGAAAACGTACTGATTTGAAGTCATATGCTTCGTTAAAATCTGAAAGTATGCGCTCGACCATTAATTTGGTTGCACCGTAAGGATTTATGGGATTCTGGGGGTGGTCTTCCGGTATCGGTACTGCTTGAGGAACTCCGTATGTTGCACAAGTTGAAGAAAATACAAATTTCTTAACAGATGCTTCTAGCATTGCTTCTAGCAGGGTTATTGTACCGATTACATTGTTACGGTAGTATTTCGCTGGATTAGAGACTGATTCTCCGACATAAGCGTAAGCAGAAAAATGCATTACTGCTGCAATGTCACGGGATTTAAATAACTTATCTAACAAATCGCGATTGCCAGTATCTCCCTCGATAAGCTCGACTTTCAGAACTTGTTCTACCAAGTCTCGATGTCCGTAGACTAAGTTATCAAGTATTACAACTTCATAACCCGCTTGTTTCAACGCTAACACTGCATGAGAGCCAATATATCCCGCTCCTCCAGTGACTAAAATCGTGGATTTTTCGGAAGACATAAATTTCCCCTTGAATTTGACAATTACATCATAAATTCAAATTACTTAAGGGAGATTACTTATCCCCAAGATTACAAATACAAAACAATATCGATAAAAATTGGACTAAAATCACTACGAAGGTAGTTTTGGTGTGTGGGGTGTGAGGTATTTGAAGTCAAAAAATGGTGCTACTACCATTTGACAGTAAAATAAATCAGTCGCTCTGAGCCATATAGGATTAACCGTACAGAAACATTTGAGAGTAAAGATATGATTTTTCAATTGCTAAGCCGAGTACTTCTATGGCTACTTATAGGTACTGTTGTATTTACCCTATTTCAGAAATTCTATCCAACCGGGAACTTTGTCGGACGATTTGTAGTAGTAATTTTTCTGATTATTTTATTGTTGTCCTTTGTTAATCCCAGCGAACCAGCGATTGCTCAGTTATGGAATCTAGTATCGTTTCCTCTGAAACCTTTAGGGGCAGCAATTTTACTGATGACTTTTGCTGCTCAAAGAATTAAGGGAGGAGCTATAGACAAGCCGGGAGGATTTTTAGTCGGTTGGGCACTGACAATTCTATTATTAGCAAGTACACCAGCGTTTACTTATTTCTTGACACAATCACCTATAAATAATGAAGTACCTCGTCCCAGAGGAGGTTTGCAATTAGTAGACTTTGTACCAACAGCAAGAAATTTACAAAGAACCACCGAGGTTTGGGAAAGCTATCTCAATGAAGTGAATCGTTTCTTGCGTCCTTGATAGATTATTTATAAATAAAAAAATATATTGGGGTGTGGTGATTACCATACCCCAATTTTTGTTTCCTACTATTCCGTTATCGGAATATTTGGGATAGTGATTTCCTACTGTTCCGCTATCGGAATATTTGGGGTATTTATTTTCAACTGTTCCGATGTTGGGATATTCAGGATAGTAATCTTCAACTGTTCCGATGTTGGAATATCTAGGATAGTAATTTTTTACTGTTCCCTATTCGCTATTCCCTAATCCCTACAGACCAATAAAAATTGTTCGTTGATAATTGATAATTGTTCATTGATAACTGATAATTGATATTTGATAACTAATTGCTCGAATGTCAAAATCACGACGCTTTGTCAAACTCGTTGCTTATCTGCGCCCTCATTGGAAAGCAACAGCTTTAGGTATTACCGCTTTATTAGTTGTTAATGGGTTGGGGGTTTATATACCTTTAATAATCCGAGATTGCGTTGAGAAGCTTTCGGAAAAATTCGATTATGGACAAATAATCCGCTACTCTATCTTGATTATTTCACTCAGTTCTTCAATGTGGCTGATCAGGATGGCTTCTCGTATCTGGATATTTGGTGTGGGAAGACAGGTGGAGTTTGACCTTAAACAACAAATTTTTGAACATTTATTGAAATTAGAACCTTCTTATTTTGCTACCAATAAAGCTGGAGATTTAATTAGTCGTGCTACGAGTGATGTTGATAATATTCGACGGTTGTTAGGGTTTGTAGTGCTGAGTTTTGCAAATACTACATTTGCTTATGCATTGACTTTACCTGTAATGTTTTCTCTTAATTTAGAGCTAGCCGGATTGGCATTAATACCCTATCCGATAATGTTCTTTATGGTGTTGCTATTCAGCGAACGTCTCCGCAATCAACAAAGTTCGGTACAGGAAAATATTTCGGATATTAGCAACCTGATTCAAGAAGATATCAGCGGTATTTCTTTAATCAAAATTTACGCTCAGGAAGATAACGAACGTCGCGCTTTTGCTAGACAAAATCATCAACTTTTAAAGTCTAACTTGAAATTAGCGCAAACTCGAAATACTCTATTTCCCTTGATTGGTGGATTGGCTAATATCAGTACGTTAATAGTTATCTGGATAGGAGCAAGTAGAATTGGTTCCAGTCTTGATGTAGGTGATTTTGTAGCTTTATTATTATTTATTGAACGTTTAATATTTCCTACGGCTTTGTTGGGATTTACTATTACAGCTTATCAACGTGGTGAAGTTAGCGTTGATAGAGTTGAATCAATTTTCAGCGTCGAACCAAAAATAAAAGATGATAGCAGTGCAATTCAACTTTCACGAAAAGAAGTTAGAGGAGAATTAACGGCAAAAAATCTCACATTTACTTATCCAGGGTCGGAAATTCCCGCATTAGATAATGTAAATTTTAATATTTATCCAGGAGAAACAGTAGCCATAGTAGGTGCTATCGGTTCGGGTAAATCAACTTTAGCTAATAGTTTACCGCGTTTGTTAAATATTGATAGCGGACAATTATTTTTAGATGAAATAGACATCACCCAAATTGCTTTAACAGATTTGCGGGATGCAATTGCTTACGTTCCTCAAGATAGCTTTCTTTTTAGTACCACAATTCAAAATAATATCCGTTATGGCGACCCTTTAGCAGAACAGCAAGAAGTTGAAACTGCTGCTAAACTATCACAAATTAGTTCAGAAATAGCAAACTTTCCGCAGCAATATAATACTATAGTTGGCGAACGTGGAATTACGCTTTCTGGAGGTCAAAGACAGCGTACAGCTTTAGCTAGAGCTATGTTGGTAGATGCTCCAGTACTAATTTTAGATGATGCACTTTCTAGCGTAGATAATCAAACAGCCACACAAATTTTAAAAAATCTTTCTAGCGGTACTAAACGTAAAACAGTTGTTTTCATTACCCATCAATTATCTGCTGCTGCTGCTGCTGACCGAATTTTTGTGATGGAAAAAGGTAAAATTGTCCAAACTGGTACTCAAGCAGAACTTTTACAACAACCCGGACTTTACAGGGATTTATGGAGTCAGCATCAAGTTGAAGAATTGCTGCATTAATCAGTGAACAATTATCAATTATCATTTAATTGTTCATTGATAATTGTTCATTGACTTAAAACGCTCCTACACGGGCAAAAATCACATAAATTGTTTTACAAATTAACGATACATCGTAAAATTCATGCCATTTTGTTTGATATTGTAAATCTAACTCGAATACTTGCTCGAAATCTTTAACGTGAGAACGTCCGTTTACTTGCCATTCCCCTGTCAAACCTGGTTTTACGTGTAAACGTCTCCAGTGATGTTCTGAATACTGACTTACTTCGTCTCCTGTTGGAGGACGGGTTCCAACTAAACTCATTTCACCCAAGAATACGTTCCAAAATTGCGGAAGCTCATCTAAACTCGTACTTCTTAAAAAACGTCCTACTCTTGTAACTCGAAAATCATTTTTGCTTTTAAAGAAATGTCCGCTAGCTTCATTTTGGACTTTCGATTTTAATTGTTCTGCATCTGAAACCATTGAACGAAATTTACGAATCCGAAATTTGTTTCCGTAAAGACCATACCTTTCCTGGACGAAAAAAATCGAACCTGGACTGTCTATCTTAATTGCGATCGCAATTGGTAAAAATACAATAGCTAAAATCGCTAAACCTACCATACTTCCCAAAATATCCAGAAAACGCTTGAATCTGGAAGCTACTGAGGGATGAGGTGTAATTTGTGCTACCCAATTATTTGAATTTGCACCTTTAACAAGACTTATCATCGGTAATTGAAACGAAGCTAAACAAACTTTTCAACGAGAAACGTATTCCTACGTAACAATACTCTGAATATAGACTTAGCTTTATAAATATGATTGCCTATAACAGTATATTTACTGAATCTTCACGGTTTTTGTCGGAATAATCCTTATTTATAAAATTCTGATAAAAGAATATTAAGTCTATCTGGAGATAGATGAATATTCTCATAAGTAGCGGGTTAATAACCCGAGATGCTAAAATTTGCTACCTATTGAATGCATAAGACTAATATTCATTTGGATTACGAAACCTGTTTGGAGTAGCAAGCAGAACCTATCTATTTAATATTGATTTGACGAATACTTTGGTTATATGGTAAGGCTTATAAACTACAGAAAAATAATATCAATGGTATTAAAATGCAGTTTACGGGTAAGGGGTGATACAGCCTTTGCAAAATTTATAGTCAAGGAGTTTAGGTGAATAATTGAATACATTAACATCCAACTAAAGGAAGTTAATTATTCTGTGTCAACTTTCTTCATGTGTATTTCATTCAATGTTTTGGGAAAAATGATAAATAACATCCCTTTCAAGCTGGTACTTGCAAAAGTGCTACAACAAGATTTTCATTTTGGATAGGGATGAGTAACAGTTCCACAGTGGTGCTATCTCAAAATTAAGGTGTAAAAAAATGGTTGCAACTGGAGCAGACAAAGTAAAAGTAGGACGTTTGGAGTCAATAGTGGAGCAAATAGGTGAAGCTGTACTTGCGACCACCGAGACAATAGAACGTCTTTCCGATAGAGTAGATAATTTAAGCGTACAGGTAGAAGAGCAGGGAAAACAGGTACAGCAGCAAGGTTATCAGATATTAGCTTTATGCGATGCAGTACAAACTCTTGCAGAAGGTCAAGATGATTCCCTACAAAGACTTACTCAGTTAACTCAAACTTTGAACCGTTTAATGGTAGTTCTGGAAGCAGAAGACGACGAATAATCAATTATCAATTAACAATTATCAATATTGGCGTTACTCTAGCAGGTTGTGCCGCGAGCAAGGCTTGTGCTGCTTGGATAGCGATACACGTAGTGAGTCGTCAGACTAAGCGTAAAGCGGTAGTGTCATACAGTTTTCAGCGTTCAGGTGCAGGTCATCAATTAATGATTATGTAGTTGTGCTTTGTTGAAAACCTATTATCCTTCGTCGAAATCGGGTTTAGAGGAACGCTGTATCACGAAATATGTTCGTACAATATTTTTAAATCAACAATTAATAGCCCAAAGCTAATTAGTGATAATTAATTGATAACTGTTAACTGTTAACTGTTAACTGTTAACTGAGTTACAGAAATTTTACCTGAGAGACATACATCTACATCGCTACCGGGGGTTCTCTCTCGACTAGCATATTCGCCTACATAATAAAATTTTTCCCCTTCGGTACGATAGTTTACCGGAAGAGGTTTGTTACAAGGACGACAAAAAACTACTTCGGGTTCCTCTGCTTCTGGTGGAAGATGTGGTAAATTAATGTTCCAAAAATTTCCTATTGGTAAGGGACGATTAATTAAATCAGCTAGAAGTTTAGCTGTCCATTTCGTTGAGTTATCCCAGTTATATTCAAGACCTTTTTTCTTGTATTGAGAAATCGCTATTCCTTTAATACCATGCATTGCTGCTTCTCTAACCGCAGCTACGGTACCGGAAATGTAAGAATCAACCCCCATATTTCCTCCAGCGTTAATTCCTGAGAGTACCCATTTAACTTCAGGACAAATATGTGAAATTGAAAGACGAACGCAATCTGCTGGGGTACCAGCTATCGCGTATGCAGTATCCGAACGACGCTGTAAGGTTAAGGGAGTTGCGGTAGTAACCTGATGTCCGCAACCGGATAAATGTCCTTGGGGAGCAGCAATTATAGTTTTGGATAAAGCAGACGGAATTCCTGATTTTTCTACAGCTTTGAGTAAAGCTTGAATACCTGGAGCATCAATACCGTCATCGTTGGTTAAAATCAAACTCATAAATTTTTCTAGCTAGATATTTCTGATATTTTCTTGTTAACTTTTCTGCTTAACTGGAATGGTTAATAACGATTCCGACAATAAGAGCATATCTGAAAATATCCGAAAATAAACCAAAAATAAATCAAAAAATAAAAAAGAACGAAAGGAAAATATTCCTCTCATTCTTTAATGGTAATTAGACGACGGATGTTGGGTTTTGCTCAATTCAACCCAACCTACAACTATAACTCTGTTACTTTTTTAAGTAAGAAAAGGACTATACTGCACTACCAGGTTTGGGTTCTGCTCCCATTGGGGCTACGTAATCGCGGAAAAGACTCATTTGAACCCCGAAATCTAGAGGTTTGATTTTTTCGATTATTTCTTTAGATTGAGAAGAAATTTCGTAGTTAGAAGGCATAGGGATGATAGTATGAGCATCCATACCTTGAGCTAAACGATACCAAAACAAGAGCTTAGTTGTATCGCTCATTCCACCGTATTCGCGGCTATGTAGAGTATCAGCTTTATTAATTAAATCACGCTGTAATTGTAATTGTTCTTCTTGAGATAGTTCTTTAACTTGGTTGAATAAACCATCAGCAACTGCTGGAGAAACAGTACTAGCTCCAGGTGCAGCAGGTGTAATTGAATCACCCATTTCTTTATAAATGAAATAGAACAAAGCTAATTGCTCATCTACATCCAATTTTTGAATTGATTGGACTATTTCACGAACTTTAGGGTCGTTAGTTTGTGCGGCTGTCATAATATAACTCCGATTGCAGTAAATTTTCTTTAGTTTTATCTATCTATTAATATCAACCCTATCAAAGTAATATTAAGTATTTAACCCTACTCAAGACAGATGTGTTGATATCGTAAAGGGTATTTATTGAACTAACAATTTCAACCAAACGAGGATTTAAAAAATTACAGTTGTTTGAGATGAAAAATTAGAATTAGTATTTGGTAATTGGTATTTGGTAATTAGAAATTAAATTCCAATAATTGTGACTAAATACCAAAAACCCGGCTTTTCTAAAAAACCGGGTTTCTTAATCCTTGCTAATTGATTTGTTCTGTTCCCTATTCCCTACTCCCTATTTAGAATGATTTTGATAATCTTCGGAGGATTTAGGGTCTAGCTCCCAACGCTCATCATCACGTCTATCTAAAATATCGTTTGTTTGCAAAGGTTGTCTATCATCCATTTCCAAACCAACTGCTTTTCCCAATTCTTCTGTTACATTTTTGTCGGGAGTCGCAACGGTTCCACCAACAGCTTCATCACCAACAGCATCTGCACCTTGCCAATATGCATCAACATCACCACCAGTTAGTTCTGGACTGGTTGCGTTATGTTGATTTAACTGTGTTCCCATTGTTCTCCCACCAGCATTGATTCCTGACTGCTGGTGAACCCCGGTTCCGTAAGATTCTGTTATTTCTTGAGGTAAATCGCTACCTTCAGCTTGATTATTAATATTCTGTTCCTTTGTTTTTCTTTCCTCAGCCATAAAAATAATTTTAATTGTAGATTTTGGGCGATTCTAAGTGAATTATCACATTATTACAATAGCTCAATATTCGTAACTTTTTCTCTTTCTAAAGAACTATGACCAAAGGAGTAAAAGAATATCCCTCTTAGGAACGAAGTAAATAATATCACTCGTGAATATTGTAGTAAATAATAATCCACATAAAAGCAACCTCACAGAATAACTATCAGCTATGGGTTAACAATTAGACGTTGATTCATAGCTTTTTTATAAGTGATAAGATTAATGGGAAAATATGGTATCTACTAATAATAATTCAAAAAAGAAAGTAGCAATTCTAATCGAAAATGGTGTAGAGGATTCAGAATTTCAACTTCCTTATAAGGCTTTAAAGCAGGCAGGTATGGAAGTATCTGTTTTAGGCTCTCGAATGAACGAAGCTTACAAAGGTAAAAAAGGTAAAGTGTCTCAAGAAGCTGACGGAACTACCACCGAAGCAATGGCTTCTGAATTTGATGCAGTGATTATTCCTGGAGGAATGGCTCCAGATAAAATGCGTCGTAATCCCAATACGGTACGTTTTGTACAAGAAGCGATGAGTCAAGGTAAAGTAGTCGCTGCTGTATGTCACGGACCGCAATTGTTAATTGAAGGTGATTTACTCAAAGGTAGAAAAGTAACTGCTTTCAGCGCTATTAGTAAAGACATAGTTAATGCTGGTGCTAGTTACGAAGACAAACCTTTGGTGGTAGATGGTAACTTAATTACTTCTCGTATACCTGGTGATTTACCGATGTTTTGCACCGCTATTCTAAGCCGTTTGGGTTACGGTGGGAAAGAAGCCGATTTACCGAGCGAAAACGATGAAAATGCTGAATGGTGGAAAATTGCAGATGCTTGGGGTGGTTCTCATAAAAGCGATATTGTTAATGGTTTGAATACTGTTTTAGCTGGAGAACGTTATTCTCGCGAAGCTTTACAAAAATATGGTGAGAAAGCATCAGATGCGGCTATAAAATCTCTATTTCAAGAGATGATTGCTAGCAGAGAAATTCATATTCAAAAGTTAGAAGCGCGATTGAAAGAATTTGGTGAAACACCATCTTTGACTACTAAAATTGCTGAAGGTTACGCTAAAGTAAAAGAATGCTATCAAAGGTAGTGATGATATCTATCAAGTTCGTTGTGCTTTAGGTGATTTACAGACAGCAATACATGATGTTGGTAGCATGATGGCTGCATTTACAGACCCCGTTACAACTGAAATTTTCAGCAATATTCAAAAAGATTTAATAGCTAACGAACAGCGTTTAGTAGAGCTTTATAGAGCCAAAATGGGCACAGAATTGAAGCCAGCTAAACCTACTACTGGTACTGCTGTTTAATTAGTTAGCAGTTATCAACAAGCCACAAATAGTAAATAGCTTGTTGATAATTGTAGATAAACAATGGCTGATTTAAGCATTTACCATCAAGAAATTATTTGTTGTAAAAGAAGGAAAAAACATGAGCGATACAACAGTTAAAAAAGTAGATTCTAATTATTCTCCAAAAGGAGAAATGGGACAGAAATATTTAGCTTCCGGTAAAAGTGTTTCTATGCGACTTTGGGAAGATGAGCAACCGGGAGAATCAAAAGAATTAAGCTCTAGAGAATACGAAACTGTTGGTTACGTAATTAAAGGTCGAGCAGAACTAATATTAGAAGGTCAAAAAATTATTTTAGAAGCTGGTAACTCTTGGGTAGTACCAAAAGGAGCTTTGCATTCCTACAATATTTTAGAATCATTTACCGCAGTTGAAGCAACAAGTCCTCCCGCAGAAGTTAGTGGAAGAGACGAAGGGTAATAGAGGTCAAAGGTTAAAGGTCAAAGGTCAAAGGTGATGAGTTAGGAGTTAGGAGTTAGGAGTTAGGAGTTAGGAATAATAATTTAATTTTCCCACTCCTACCTATTACCTCTTACCCATTACCTCTAACCTTTTTTTGCCCATACCTTTTTATAATCTTCCATTGCTCCACTATAATCTTTGAGTTTAGAACGAGCGTTTCCTCTACTGATATAAGCTTTGTCGTTATTGGGATTAACCATCAAAGCTTTGGTGTAATATTCAATCGCTTTGTCGTAATTTTTTAGTTTGGAACAAGTATTACCCAATCCGATATAAGCTTTGTCACTTTCGGGATTCATTCGTAAAGTTTGGGTAAAATCTTCAATTGCTTCACCGTATTTTTTCAATTTATAATTAGCGCTACCCCGGTTTAAATAAACTTGGTAGTTATCATTATTTAACTGCAAAGCAAGAGTATAGTTTTCTAATGCTTGGTGATAATCTTCATTTTTATAAAAATTATTACCTAGGTTTAAATAATCCTTTTCATTTTGAGGATTAGAAGGTAGAACTTCAGTTGATTTAGAAAGTGCTTTATGGAACTCACTGCTTAGTTCGGAAGCAACAATATTTGAATCAACAGTTACTGTATGGTCATCAGTTTCGATTGATGGAACCATTGATGGAGCGCTAATAGAATCCAAAGTCATCCCTTGGTAGCTGTCTTCCCCCCCAGAAAGCAGCAATCCCGAATTTTGATTATTGATGTAGTCGGGATTAATGCTCATAGCTTTTGTATAATCGGCTGTAGCTCCGTTGTAATCTCCTAATTCCGAACGGATAAGTCCTCGACTGTACCTAGCTTCTGCATGATTGGGATTAAACTGTAAATATTGGCTTAAATCTGCAATTGCACCTTGAGGGTTTCCTAACTTATGAAAGGCTAATCCTCTTTGATAATAGGCTTTAATTCCATTGGGCTTTAACTGTAAATACTGGCTAAAATCTATAATTGCTGCTTTATAATCGCCTTTTTGAATTTTATCCAATCCCCGACGATAAATAACTTCAATAAACTCTTGCTGACGACTAATTTCTGCTTCTTGCTGCTGTCGCTGCATCACGTTACGGGACATGGTAATAACGTTACGTCGCATTTCTAACTGTGCTATTACCTGATTGCTTAATGCTCTTAATCCTTCCTGTTGTTCTAAACTTAAATCTCGCGGTACTGTATCAACTACACATAAGGTTCCTATCGCGTATCCTTCTGGTGTAATCAATGGTGCACCGGCATAAAAGCGGATTTCTGGCTCGTGAGCGACTAAGGGATTTTCCGCAAATCTGGAGTCGTTTAAAGCATTAGGAACTACCAGTGGTGTATCCTGCATAATAGTATAAGCGCAGAAAGCTACATCCCTTGGAGTACAGTCTACATCTACACCAACTTTTGACTTGAACCATTGACGGTTTCCATCAACAAAACTAATCAGCGCAATGGAAGTACGACAAATTTGTGCTGCTAAAAATGTAAAATCATCAAATACTTTTTCTGGAGCAGTATCGAGTATTTGATATTGACGAAGTGCTGCTAATCTTGCTAGCTCGTTGTTAGGAATTGGTGGTTGTAGGTGCATTATAAAATCTTCCTGAAATATTCCTGAAAATTACGTTTAGAAAATTTATTAAGTGAAGTGAATAGATTTTAAACTGAAGGATTAAAACTAGTAGCTCACAATTGAATAACTCAATATGGTTAGGGTTTGGGTAAGAAATAGAAAACTGAAATAAGAACAACACTTTGCACGTTTCCATTTATCAACACCACCTAAAAATTATATCGGTGGGCTATTAGAAACTAAAACCTTGAATATCAAACATTAAATATTAAACATATATCAAACACTAAATATCTTAGTTGAAATTCTAACAATGTATTTCACATTAAGCAGCTATTAGTTTTAAAGTATTTCTGATTATATATCGATGTATGCTGGTTCGTAATTTACATCTAAATCAAGAGTTAATTTTTTGACAATTATTTTTGTCTGATTTGATTTACATCTTTTCATACACCATATACATTATATCTGCCGTACTGAAACATATGTGATATAAATAACATATATAATACATTAAGATTTTAAGCAAATTTTTAAATATATTAACTAATTGTCCATTATCTATTGTTTAAACGATTTTTGTTTTACAATCTTATACCTACTTCTTATATCGTTTTTGTATAATCTGTTGTCTAGTAGTGATAAACATTTATTCACATTAATACAAAATTGCCAGAATCTTAAGGTTGTATGAAAATAACAGACATTATTTGTTTAATCATTGTTCCGAACTTAAGTAAAAAGTCAAAAGTCAAATATGAACGATGAATCTCTTTACCCCTTACTAAAACCCGAATCAAAAAAATCACAGCATTAATATTTCAACTATCAACAAAGCAGAATGACAACAAATCAAATCTGGATTGCAGTTACTTTCATTGGTTTCATGCTTTTGTTTACCGCTGTCGGAATCTATTCGTCAACTCAAAAGCAGAATGATACTACCGATTACCTGTTAGCTGGGAGAAATGTAAATCCCTGGTTCACAGCACTTTCAGCAATGTCTACCGGACAAAGCGGTTTATTGTTTATCGGTCAAGTTGGTTTTGCTTATAAAGCAGGAATTTCTTCAATTTGGCTAATAATTGGTTGGGCTATAGGAGATTATATTGCTTGGTGGTTGTTTTTCAGAAAATTGAGAGAAGTTTCCGAACAAACTCAAGCAGATACGGTTTCTGGTTTCCTCGGTCAAAACACAAACGCTGTCCGAGCGATTACAATTGTTTCTGCTTTAATTACTGTAGCTTTCTTGGGAACTTATGCAGCAGCACAGCTCCAAAGTGGAAGTGTAGCTCTGAAAGCGGTTTTCAATTGGGATTTATGGGTAGGTACTATTATCGGAACCATAATTGTTGTCCTATACTGCTTTTCTGGAGGTATCCGTGCTTCGATTTGGACTGATACAATCCAAGCATTAGTAATGATTGGTTCGTTGCTACTGCTGCTAGTTGTTGCGATAATACAATGCGGTGGTTTCAACGGACTGTGGACGCAATTAGGTGAAATTGACCCAGCTTTAGTAAACTTGAGTCCGGCTAAATTACCATTGGGTTTCATTCCTTATTTTATCGGTTGGACGGTGGCTGGTTTTGGGGTAGTAGGTCAACCTCATATCATGGTACGTGCAATGGCTATTGATAACGCGCAAAACGTAGCCAAAGCTCGTAATATTAAAGTTGTAGCGGGTTTGACTACTTCATTTGCTTCGATGGGTATTGGTTTAACCGCAAGGGTACTTTTACCAGAACTACTAGCTTTGAGTACTGATGCATTAGACCAGACAGAATTAGCACTACCTCTATTGGCTTTAAAATTGCTACCAGCAGGTTTAGTAGGAATGATGGTAGCTGGTGTGTTTTCTGCAACTATGTCTACAGCAGATTCACAGATTTTGTCTTGCTCTGCAGCCCTTACCCAAGATATATTTCCTCAATTTGCTCATTCTTATAAGATAGTAAAAATTGGTACTTTGACTGTGACTGCAATAGCATTCGCGATTGCGTTATCTGCAAACGACAATGTGTTTTCGCTGATTACTTTTGCATGGTCAGCGCTAGCAGCGGGATTAGGACCATTATTTATAGTTCGAGTGTTGCAAAAACCAATTAACGGTACGGTTGCGATTTTGATGATGTTGGTAGGAATGTCAGCATCAATAATATGGAAAACTAGCGGATTATCAAGCTTTATTTATGAAGTACTTCCTGGAATGGTTGCGGGAATGATAGTTTATTTAATCGGTCGGTTGTTTATTCGTAATCAGATGAAAACTGTCAATAAAAGTTAGGAGTTAGGATTTAAGAGTTAAGAGTTAAGAGTTAGGATTTAGGAGTTAGGAATTAGAAATTAGGAGTTAGGAGTTAGGAGTTGATAATTTTAACTTCTAACTCTTTTTTGATGTATTTAGCGCTTTTTATTTGGGTACAATACACTGCTGATTTACCTCACCCCCCATCCCCTCTCCTTATTAAGGAGAGGGGTGTATTTTATTCAATTGAAAACTGCTAAATTCAAATTTGGTTACTATTTAGTTTAATAAACTAACATTTTTCTAATTTACAGATTGTGTATTAATTATGAATTGAATGCATATTTTTAATGGGGTGTATAAGTGAGTTCTTTATCGGATGAGGAAATTTATCGGGAAGTTGGAAAGATAACAGCAACTTTTGAACTTTATAAATGTTATGAATGTGCGGAAGCTGTAATGCTGTGGTTGCAAGAAAATGACATTAAAGGAAAAATAATTTTAATAAGAACTAAGAAGCGTAAAGAATATTATATTTTAAGAAAGCGTCTAGAAAGTCGCGGTATAAATGACTCAATTACACTTAATGGTAAGCATTATGGTGTAGAAGTTCGCGGACTAATATTTGATAATCTATCCACAGAAGGATTGATGAGAGAATACTGGATTGAAGACTTTTCCTGTCCAAGTGAGCAATTTATTATAGAAGAGCTACAAGAATTATAAAACAGTTTATAGATCATAATGAGGCTTTAATAATGAGTGGACTGTATGAAGTTTTGCAAAAAATTAAACCTAGACCGGGAATGTACATCGGTAAACCTTCGGTAAGTTATTTATTTCATTTTCTTGTGGGATATGAATTTGCTAGAGGAGAATTAGATATCGAACCCACAGAATGGGAAGAAGATTTTCATGAAAACTTTCAGCCTTGGATTCAAGAAAAGTATCATGTTTCAACTTCTAATTCCTGGGCAAATATCATTATGCTTCATTGTGGAAGCGAAAAAGAAGGTCTTGATTCTTTTTATAAATTATTAGATGAATTTACAAATCGGGATAAAAATTTAGACGAAGACCAGAAAAATTCTCCCAAAGCTAAATCGTTCATGGAATCAAACAAAGACTCTTCCCTACCGAAGCAAGCAACGATTTAGAGATACAGAACAACCTCACAGCAAAAAATACTTACTGTGTTTCCACGACTTTTCACAATTACTGTTTTCCCAACCGTACAATCGACTTGATGTACGGTTTTCTTCATATCACAATTTTATAGAATATTTACTTTTGCTTAACATATTGTTATAATTGGGTAGTGAAATTAATTAAAACTGTAATGAACAGAGGGATTACAAGCTTGCATTAGAGACTGTTTTGGGAATGTTTACTTGGTAGAAATTTTTTCTTAACTGTTAACTTGTCAACTTATTAACTAAAAGGGTTATTCTGCTAAAGATATGACTACAACGGATGCTCTAACTGTCGGACAATTAGAAAGAAAATTGTCTCAAAATATCCAATCCTTTTTCCGTAAATTATTGGGACATGCACCTAGTAAGGTAAGCTGTCACCTGTTTACAAATAAGTTAGTAGTAGTGGCTGAAAATTCTGTCACGACCGCAGAAAAAACACTTGTTGAAGCAGGAAAAAAAGAATTAGCGCAAAATGTTCGTACAAGTTTGTACGAATCGATTAGATTTAAGCTAAAGTCTTTGATAGAAGAAATCTCTCAGGTAGAAGTAGC
This sequence comes from Cyanobacteria bacterium J06621_15, assembly GCA_038525335.1. Lineage (GTDB taxonomy): Bacteria > Cyanobacteriota > Cyanobacteriia > Cyanobacteriales > Nostocaceae > Rivularia. The sequence continues at coordinate 27,995 of JBCBHT010000056.1, forward strand.
AGATTTATTGGGTGAAACTCGTTTTGATACTGGATTAACTGGGTTTATTGTAGTATTCAATGGTATGCCGAAAGTAAGAAATCGTTATTCAGCAAACAACTTTCGCGATGAAAGTACAAATAAAGTAGTTAATGAATTAAGCGAATAAAAAGAAATTTAGGTGTTGGTGATTAGAAGTATAAATAGCCCCCGTGACCTCCAAATCTGGAGGTTCTGGGGAAGATATATAATTTGAAGTCCAGAGGGAAAGCAACTCTAATGAATCTACCGCAAACTTTACTGCTGTATAGTTTAGAACTGAATAGGTAAAACCAGACCAACACCTACTGCTGTTTCATTATCAGCACGAACTCTCAAGCTATCAAAAGGAGTAGAACCGAGTCGATTAGTAAGGTATGCTTCCAATTGCATATCAGAAAGTGTGCTGTCGTCAGATATGTTTAAAAGTGATGCTGGATTCCATCGCAAACCTACTGTCCAAGGAATAACTGTCTGAAGATTATTACCAATAAAACCATTGCCGTTACCGCTTAAATCAAACCCAACTTCTGCAATTGCATTTAGGTCTTTATTTATAGGAATCGAACCTCCAAGATTAAATCCAGCAATTTCTAATCCTCTACGTTGTACGAATCCTAAAGTTGGAGTCAACCAAATTGCACTTTTATTTTCAAATTGATAGTGCATTGGTGTAGAAAGAGTAATGATGAATAATTCTCCTTCTTTTTCATTGCTGAAAGCAAAACCATCTTTGTCTAAACCTAACTCCTCAAATCTGTTGCGATTGTTATTTGCAAAGTTCGTAAAGACATTATTGGGTCGTGCTAAAGTACCTGCAATACTTAAAGTTAAAGGGTCTCCATCAGCTTGATGTAATAAACGTAATCTACCGCTAAATCCTAACTGAGATTCGTCTACAGTACCCGGAATACTTTCTAGAAAAGCACCTATTTCTAAATCATCCAATAATCCATAACGAATTCCAGTTAACAATCCCTGACTACCTGCTTGTAAATTAAAACGTAATTGTTGATTTGGAATTGTACCACCATCTAGAAATCCAAATCCAGCGTTCGTATTAGGAGAAGGTTGGACTGTCGAACGAAAATGTTGAGGATATTTGCGATTAGCGCTGGTAATTCCTGGTAAAAAAGTAAGATTAAAGCCCAAAGCAGGATAATCTCTATCTGTGACTATCGATAAAGCTCCTGTATTTCCTAAAGTGTTAGAAACGAATAAATCTGTAGCTAATCTAGGATTAACAAAATATCTTACACCTGCATTAAAACCAATAATACGAGCAGGTAAACCTGTATCTCGATTAATTGTGTTATTTCCGCTGAAGGGAACGAAACTGTCACCCCATAACATTAGTCTGGAATTTACTTTATAACTAGCACCTCCTGCTAAACCAAAAACAGTACCGAAAGAACCTGGATTATTAATAGGAGCGGTGTTGTAATATAAGGCATTATCTTTTGGTAAAAAAGCTGCTTTTGGTGAAACAGTAAATTGCCAACGTTTATCAGTTTTTACGGTGAAAGGTAATTCTAAAGAAGTAACAATTTCAGTATTTAATCCATTGGAAACATTTCCATTTTGATTAAAAAATCTATAAGGTCTATCTGCATTTCCCATGGAAGCTGCAACAACAGCACTTAATGCTTGATTACCTTTTTTATTCTGCCAAATTCTTTGTTTTGCTTGTAAAGTCAATTCTTGAAAGAAGTTTGGTCCAAAACCAGTTGGGTTAATGCGTTGAGCATTAAATGAACCTTGACGAACTGGACCAGCATTATCAACAGTTTGAGCATCAAAAGTTAATTCTAAATCGTCTGTAACACCCCAAGTAATTCCGATAGTAGGCTGACCTGTAAGACCATCTGTTTCAGCCGAACCTGATTGGAAGAAGTGACGGTAACGGAGATTTGTGACGATTTCTCCTTGTTTCAGATGGTCTGCTGTTGTGAAGATAGGTTGACGATTTTGTATTGCAGAGTTATTCGTTGAAATAGTTTCGCTTGTTTTTTTAGGTAATTGAACCTTGAAAAGTTTTTTCGGAGGTGTTTGTAAAGGAGAAAGATTAGCTTCTTGGTTTAGTTGTAAATCTTTTGCTTGAGTGCTGATTTGAGAAGATTCAGTAGATTTTGAATCAAATTTTATCGGTTTTATAGGACTATAAGACTTTTTTTTAGCTTCTTTAAGCCTGGTAACTAAGTCTTTTATTTGTAGATTATTATTTTTAGTTATATTAGCAGTATCTTCATTAGCTAAGGCGATTTTAGGCAAGGATAATACTAATAAAGTATAAGAAGCAATCTTCAAAATTCGCATAGATTTTATTTAGAAAATATTAGATTTATATAGAGAGAATTTGTGAAAAGATAGGAATATTGCAAGCAGATTCAGAATAGATGCACCACAATATTCTAAATCTGCTATTTGGGATATTTAAAACAGTATTGTCAACTATTGCACCCCGACCGAACAAAAAAAGTATAGTGTATTTACTTTGATTTGTTAGTATTAAAAAAAACAATTATTGTTTTCTGATTATTTTTTTATTTATATATTTATTGTGTATTTTAAATTACGATTTTTTTATGATTCTTGTTCTTACTAATATTATGTTTCTAAAAAAATATTCTTATTATTAATAGTAATTAGCAATTACCATCGTGTCCTAACGGTGGTTTTTCATATTTAATTCGTGTCTCTTCACTAAGACGTGGCATTTTTAGATTAGATAAAAGTCACAATGCAAGCTATCCAAGCAATAATACCGACTCTTTGGCTTAAAATAGCTTTAGATTTTAGTTTGACGTAAACCTTTGCTTCTTACTAATTTGTCAGCGAAACCTTTAATGTAGTCATTCCAAATAAAAAACAGATGGGAGTGCGTTAACGCACTACGGAAATTAATTGGAATGATTATAAACCGTGTTTCTAAAATCTAAAATCGTTTTTCAACTAAAACAAAAATCCAAAATCTGTCTTGGAAAGTTTTGGGGACGGAAACCGACACCCCAAACTTTCCGCAAAATCCAAAATCCAAAATCCCATGACCCATCACATTATCAAAGCAACTACAGAAACAGTACATCTTGGTGGTTTTTCCCATCTGCTCGAACCAGTAATAACAGTAAGCTCTGGTGATACCGTAGATGTCGAAACTTACACCGGTTTCCATGTTTGCGAAAAAGCACCACCGGAATTTGTCACTCCTGCACTATGGGATATATACAAAAATCTTTCACCCGAACGTAAAATTTCAGGGGG
>JBCBHT010000057.1:0-31068 GCA_038525335.1 Cyanobacteria bacterium J06621_15
CCTAACCCAAACTACAATCTTCATCTCCCCTCTCCTTAACAAGGAGAGGGGTTGGGGGTGAGGTTTTAAGATGTACCTCAATAGACCGGGAAGCGCTATAAGATTTTTTATATTTACATACTTTGGTGCGTTAGGCTGAAGCCATAACACACCCTACAAACTGTTCACTGTTCACTGTTAACTGTTCACTGATTTAAGGAATCGCTACTACCCTTAACAAACGCTCCATTACACTTTGCGCTCTTCTTCCTCCAACGGGAATCAAACGATGACTCAAAACGTAAGGAGCGATAAATTTCACGTCGTCGGGAATTGCATAATCGCGTCCGGAAAGATACGCAAATGCTTGAGTCGCTCTATGTAATGCTACGGTACCCCTCGGACTGACACCTAAAGTAATTTCTTCGTCACATCTCGTAGCTCTTACCAGGTCGAGCATATATTGCTGGAGTGAAGCTTCTACCTTTATACCAGCACAAATTTTCTGTAATTCTGCAACTTCGGCTAAGGTTATGCAAGGTTTTAATTCAGTAAAATTACTGTTTTGTTGAAGTCTAGACAGCATTTGTAACTCTTCTTGCTCCGTAGGATAGCCCAAACTCAAAGACAGCATAAATCTATCCATTTGCGCTTCGGGTAAGGGAAAAGTACCTTGATATTCAACCGGGTTTTGGGTCGCAATCACGAAAAACGGTGCGGGAACGGCACGAGAGACACCATCAACTGTTACCTGTCCTTCTTCCATTACTTCTAGCAACGCTGATTGAGTCCGGGGTGTAGCGCGGTTAATTTCATCGGCTAGCATCACGTTCGCGAAAATTGGACCTTCAAGAAACGTAAATTCACCAGTTTTAGGATTCCAAATATTTGTACCTGTAATATCAGTAGGTAGCAAATCAGGGGTGCATTGTAGCCGTTGAAATTTGCCATCAATAGAACGAGCTAAGGATTTTGCTAGTAAAGTTTTACCTACACCGGGAACGTCTTCAAGTAAAGCATGTCCACCACCCAACAAGGCAACTAATACCAAGCGGATTGCTTCGGACTTACCAACAATGGTATGGGCAAGATTCTGTGTCAGAGCGTCAATTTTGTCTCTCATGCACCAATAAGATTTTGGATTTTAGATTTTGGATTTTGGATTGGGGTCAAGAGTTAGGAGTTAGGAGTTAGGAGTTATAAGTTATGAGTTAGGAGTTAGTAAAATTACCTATTCCCAATCCCCAATCCCCCATGCCCAATTCCCTTGTTTATTGTTCCCAGAGTTGGAGTAAACTAACACAGTTATGCGAGAAATTTTCGAGCGGTGTTGCAGTCGAGTTGAATTTGAGATTTAAGCGCTTCTAAACCGTTAAATTTTTGTTCTGGTCTGAGAAATTTTTCTAACTGGATTTGCAGTTTTTTATTGTATAAATCTCCAGACCAGTCTAAAAGATGTGCTTCTACTGTGGGATAAGTTCCGTTGACGGTGGGACGATTACCTATATTCATCACTCCCCACCGATTTTTCAAAGTTGTATCGGGCTGGTTGATTTCGCTAACTCGGACAGCGTAAACTCCTTTTTGAGGTAGAAACTTATCTTCTGGTAATTGTAAGTTGGCAGTGGGAAACCCGATAGTCCTACCGAGTTGCTGTCCTTTAACCACGGTACCGACAAGCGTGTAAGGTCTTCCCAGCAGTCGGTTCGCTTTTTCGATGCTTCCAGTTTCAAGTGCTTGACGAATAAGTGAAGTGCTGATGCGAGTTTCGTCTTCTTTTACAGATAAATTTTCTTCGTGGGTTTCCAAGGGAACGATAGTGACGGGAATACCGTACTTGGTCGCAAGCACCTGTAAATCCATTGCTGTACCGCTACGATTGGAACCAAAGCAAAAATCTTGTCCAACACTAATTCTAGAAGCTTGTAATTTCTCGACAATAATTTGTTCTACGAACTGTTCGGGAGTCAAAGCTGATAATTCTTTGTTGAAGGGGATTAGTACAAGTTGTTCTACCCCAAGCAGTTCTAAGTGTCGGACTTTTTCATCCAAAGGAGTCAACAACGTTCTGGGTTTTCCTGTAAAAAACTCTTGAGGATGGGGAAGAAATGTAATAACAGTTGGGTAAATGCGTTCTGTGTCTGCTGATTTGTGCAAAATTGGTTGGATTACCCTTTGATGACCGCGATGAACGCCATCAAACTTACCAAGAGCAACAGCAGTAGGAGTTTTAATTAATTCGGTTGACGAAGTAACCCACACAGAACACCCATTTTGAGACAGATTTGGCACGTCAATTTTTGGACGAGAGGTTTTACAAGAACGGGAATTGAGGGTTAGGAGTTAGGAGTTAGGAGTTAGGAGTTAGGAGTTGAATATTACCCATCACCCATTACCAATTACCAATTACCAATTACCAATTACCAATTCCCAATTTGCCATAGCTTTAACTTTGGCTCTCGAATACCAATTTAATCCAAATTTTATAATCAATTTGAGATAAAAGCTCTATTTCAATTACCGACTAACAGGAAAAGTTTTTGATAAAGGAATATTCACCGGAACATTTAGCACCATTCCTTCTTTAGCCATTACTGCACCAGAAAATCTCTCTCTTGCTTCTTGTCCAATGCGGTCTAAAAATTCATCGTCATGAGATGGGTCGTGGTGGAAAATTACTAAAGTCTTAACATTAGCGGCTTGAGCTACTTTGATGGCTTCTTGCCATGTAGAGTGTCCCCAGCCAATTTTAGGTGATTTCGGGGAATAATATTCTTCGTCTGTATAAGTTGAATCGTAAATAAAGATATCGGCATTATTAGCAAGTCTTAAAACATTTTCATCCAATTTATCGGGATAATGTTCGGTGTCGGTAACATATACCGCAGAACCACCTTGCCAATTAACTCGGTATCCTACTGATTCACCTGGATGGTTAAGTAGTGCAGTTTCTATCGCAATATCTTCTATATGTATTGTTTTTCCAGGGTCTACCTGGCAAAAATCCAAATTGGACTGCATTATCTGCAAAGGTACGGGGAAGTTAGGGTGCAACATCTGGTCATTTAGACGTTGTTCTACAGTAGAACCATCAGGTGCTACTGCACCATAAATATGAAATTTATTACCTGCAACGAATCCAGGAACAAAAAATGGAAATCCCTGTACGTGATCCCAATGAGAATGAGTAAAAAATAGATAAGCTTCTAACGGCATTTTAGGTAATAAAGCCTGCCCTAAAACGTGGATGCCCGTACCCCCATCGAAAATAAAGCGTTTGTCGCCCACTTGCATCTCGATGCAAGGGGTATTACCTCCATAACGAACTGTTTGGGGTCCTGGGCAGGGAATACTGCCCCGAACACCCCAAAATTTAACGGTAAATTGATTCTCTGTCCTAGACATGAGTGTTGCAAGTCATCGATTAAGCGAGCGAACAATACAAAAAAGTTACTTTATATAGTCCAATTAATACTGCCTTAGCCCTTTTATAAGAAGGATGAATAAAACAGTCACAACATAACAATTTAAGAGTTTTTCACACTATTAATGCTGGTAACTTTTAAACTTATGTTGCAATTAGTTTAACTATACGTCTAGATGTTTTCTTTATAGACGTTTTTACTTTATAACCTATATTTTCCAGTAATGCATTTAACAAGAAGAAAAAGCTTTATTTTTTGCCTAAAAATATGTCGCTATAGCTTAAATTCATTAAAGGACAAGTGTTTGAGTCCTTCTGCATAAGTGAGATTGTAATGTAAAGGAGTAATACTAATGTAGTTATCGTTGATAACACGTACATCAATAGGTATATTTTCGGGTAAATTAAAACCTACTGGTGGTTCTACATCTTCAAGCACTTCTCCTGTTAGCCAATAGTAAGTTTTTCCTCGTGGATCTACTCTTTTATCAAATACGTCAACGTAACGTCGCACTCCCTGACGGGTGAATTTAACACCTTTGATTTGCGATGATTCAACTGCCGGAATATTAACATTAAGTAATATAGAATCCGGTAAAGGTTTTTGGGCTAGTTGCTCTACAAGTACTTTGGCAAAGTTAGCCGCACCTGAGAAGTCTTTAGAAGAATAACTAGTAAGGCTGAATGCAATGCTGGGAATACCTTCAATCAAGCCTTCCATTGCAGCCGAAACAGTACCAGAATAAAGAATTTCTGTTCCTAAATTAGCACCTTGATTAATTCCAGAAAGAACTAACTCCGGAGGTGAATCCAGTAAAGCCCAAAGTGCCAATTTTACACAATCCGAAGGAGTACCATCACAAGCCCAAGCTTTGATTGAAGGATGAAACACCGATTCAACAATTTCAGCCCGAATCGGTTGATGTAAGGTCAATCCGTGTCCCGTAGCAGAACGTTCTCTATCCGGGCAAACTACACTCACTTCATGACCAGCTTCTGCCATTGTATTGGCTAGGGCACGTATCCCTTGAGCGTAAACACCGTCATCGTTAGAAACTAATAATCTCATTATTTTTACTCTCAACTGCCATTAGTCAATTTAACAGCAGATGTCAGTTATCAGTGAACAGTGAACAGTTATGATTTACCAGTTAAGATTAGTAGTCGATTTCCAGCCCTTTTAATGGGTTGTTCCAGATGTAGCTTTGCTATGTTTCTTAACGGTTGTGAGAAAAACGAATCTTTCTTTCCTATCTCCCCATGCCCAATTTCCCTTTAAATGGCATTATTACTAGTGTGAGATATTGCCCGATTAAACTCACGAATCAATCTAAAATCCGTCTTGAAAACTTTGACGGAAAGAATATCTCCCCGTCAAGTTTTCGCTAAATCTAAAATCCAAAATTATTTGACTGATGACTAGCGATTTACAATCTCAATTAGAAGAATTACGTATTGAAGCTCAAAAAGCAATAAGTAGCGCTGACTCCTTGGAAAGTTTGGAGGAACTCAGAGTTAATTATCTGGGTAAGAAAGGTCAGTTGGGTGTTCTGTTGCGCGGTATGGGTAAATTGAGCGCTGAAGAACGACCAAAAATTGGTGCGATCGCCAATGTTGTGAAGGAAGCTTTACAAGAAAATTTAGATAAGCAGCGTGTAGCTTTAGAAACTGCGAAAATCCAAGCCCAGATTGAAGCAGAAACGATTGATGTAACGATGCCGGGGGTTTTTCGTCCTCAAGGTCGCATTCACCCGTTAAACGGCGTTATTGACCGAACTTTAGATATTTTCGTGGGTATGGGTTATACGGTCGCTGCTGGACCGGAGATGGAAAGCGATTATTATAATTTTGAAGCGCTAAATACTCCTCCAGACCATCCCGCTCGCGATATGCAGGATACTTTTTATCTACCTGACGGAAATCTGTTACGGACTCAAACTTCTTCGGTGCAAATTCGATTCATGGAAGAAAGCGAACCACCAATTCGGATTATTGCACCAGGACGCTGTTATCGAAAAGATGATGTAGACGCAACTCACACAGCAGTTTTCCATCAAATGGAACTTTTGGCAGTTGACGAAGGATTAACTTTTACCGACCTTAAAGGTACTATCAAAGAGTTCTTGGAAGCGATGTTTGGTGAAATTGAAGATATTCGTTTTCGAGCAAGTTACTTCCCATTCACTGAACCTTCAGCAGAAGTAGATTTAAAGTGGAAAGGACGCTGGTTAGAGGTAATGGGTTGCGGTATGGTAGACCCAAATGTTTTAAAAGCTGTAGGTTACGACCCAGAAGTATACACCGGATTCGCTGCTGGTTTTGGTGTAGAGCGCTTTGCAATGGTATTACATCAGCTAGATGATATCCGCCGCGTTTATGCTAGTGATTTGCGGTTTTTGCAGCAATTTTAAATTAGTTGTTAGTTGATAGTTGATAGTTGTTAGTTGTTAGTTGATAGTTGTTAGTTGATAGTTGTTAGTTGATAGTTGATAGTTGATAGTTGATAGTTTTTAGCAGTTTGGAGTTAAAATCAATTACCAATTACCAATTACCAATTACCAATTACCCATTCCCAATCACTCTTGATTTTTCAACCATTTCTTAATACGACTCATTCCTTCATCTAAAGAAATAGCTGGTTCATAATCTAAAAATCGACGTGCTTTATCAATAGAAAAAGCATAAGGACGGCTCATAAAATCTACAGCTTCCGGGTAAATATCTGGTTTTTTACGTAAAAGTTTTTGTCCCTGACAGCGTAATTTCAAAAATAATCTAATTTCTTCTTTTCCTAAAGGTGAAGGAGTTGGACAATCTGCTGCTTCTGCTAAACGAGTAAAAAATTCTTGTGGAGAAGTTTCTTGTCCATCGGTAATATTAAAAATTTCACCATGCTGTTCTTTTTCAATAGTTAGAAAAATAGCATTAACTAAATTATCAACATATACATGATTAATAACCTTTCCTTCGTTTGTATAAGCAAATAATTTTTGCTGCATAAACGATATTGGTCTTACTGTCCAAGGAATAGAACCCGGTCCGTATACATCTCCAGCACGGATGATAATAATACCAAAATCTCGCGAACTATTTAGTTGTTGTAGAGCTTTTTCTGCTTCTATTTTTGTTTGACAATAAGGATTTTTTTCTTTTATCAATTGTTCTTTTTCGCTAACACCGTTCTTATAATCAAATCCATAAACTAAGGCTGTAGAAAGATGAACAAAAGTTTTTATTCCAGCATTTCTAGCAGCTTTACCGATATTAATAGTTCCATCAATATTTACCTCATCAAATTCTTTGATTGAACCTCCTTCTTTTGCAACTTCTTCAAAATGTAAAACTATATCCACGTCCTGACAAGCTTTTTGAGCAATGGATGCATCAGTTACGCTACCGATAATTACTTCAGCACCCAGTTTTTGTGCTTTTTTAGCTAGTTCGGTATCTTTTTCTAGTCCACGGACTTTTAAACCTTTAGCTATAGCTATTTCTGCTGTACGTAAACCAATAAATCCACCGATTCCGGTGATAAGTAAAGTTTTATCTGTAAGATTCATGTTAATTGGTAATGGGTAATTGGTAATGGGTAATTGGTAATTAGTAGGTTAGTAAATTAAAATTTATAATTCCTAATTCCTAATTATTAATTCCTAACTCTTAACTCCTAACTCCTAACTCTAGAAAATATCTGCTGGGTCTGCGGAACGGAGTTGATTTATAGTTAATGCACCAGAAGTCATACACATTAATGCTGTTGCGATTAAAACTATTAATGCATTGTTGAAGCTCATATTTATGGGTAGTTTTGTTGCTTTCATTGCGAATTCGTATAAATACTTGGAGATAATCCAACCTGGAATATAACCTAGTACTGCTAAAATGAAAGCTTGTTTAAAAACTACTCTTAATAAATAATTATTGGCATAACCTATGGCTTTTAAAGTTGCGTATGCTACTAATTGGCTGGCAATATTGCTAAATAGTATTTGATAAACGATAACTATACCAACAACAGAACCCATTGTGAGCATTAAATTCAAAATAAAGCCGATTGGTGTTCTATTAGCCCAATATTCTTTTTCAAATTTAATAAATTCGTCGTGGGTAAATATGAGAACATCTTGAGGTAATTTATTTCTTAATTGCTGTGTAATATTTTCTGGGTTTACTCCAGGACTGAGGTTAATTGCTCCTACATCTATTTTGTCTGTAGGTCTACCATTTTGAAATATTCGCAGAAATGTTGTATCGCTAACAATCAAGTTTCCGTCTACTCCGAAGGAGGGACCTAAGCTAAATAATCCTCCGACCCTGAGTCTTAATCCTGTTAATGAATCAAAGGGAAATATTTCTATGCTTGGTAAAGATTCTCCTTGTTGAAACCTGAAAGCAACATCCCCAAATTCAGGTCGAGAATCTTTATCAAATAGCGCTACATTAGATAGTTTGAGTTTATCTATATTTTCTTCTATTCCTGGCAGGTTGATTACGGCTTTGCTGGGTTCAAAACCCATGACGTATATCGAGTATTTTTCACCGGTGTCTGGATTTTTAAATTTAGCAAATCCTAAATAAATTGGGGTGACTGATTCTACACCTTCAAATCCCAAAGCTTGATATAAACGGGTTCGGGAAAAGCTTTGGGTTGCCGTTAATGCTTTATATTGAGAACTAACTAAAAATAAATCTCCTTGAAGACTACGATGTACCTGAGTTGCGCTGTTGTAAAGAGCATCTTGAAATCCAAGTTGCATAAACATCAGCATGACAATAAAAGCAATACCGGCTACAGCTATTAAAGAACGAAGTTTATTTCGGATTAGCTGTAACCATGCTAAAGGGATTTTTGAAGCCATGATTATCAAGTATTAAAATCAGCATGGACGGAGTATAAATAATCTGTTTCTATTTATAAAATTACTCATGGAAATGGGGAATTGGGAATAAACAAGAGTCCTTTTATTTATTCCGACGGTTTGTAGAGACGTTATATGTAACGTCTCCATATCTTTAGAAGAAAACAAACCCTTTAGAATTTAAACGAGGTTAATAATCAGATATTGAGTCGAATATTTCCTCTGTTTATCGCGACTAAATTTGAATAGCTACATCTACCTGTAAGTTTGTTAAACCCATAATTAATTTGTTGTCTTCTAGTTCATCAACGCGGATTTTTACTTCCACGATTCTCCTATCTGTATCTGCCCCTGGATTTATATTGAGAATTTTTTGTCTATCTACTAATAGTCCAATCTCGGTAACAGTTCCTTTGAATTTTCGAGGTAATGCTGTACTGGAAACAGTAGCTTTTTGTCCAAGACGAACTTTCTTGATATCCGTCTGATAAACTTCTGCTACCACATACATTTGATTAGTCTTACCTATCTCCATTATTCCTTCGGAAGAAACAATTTCTCCAGGTTTAGTATTAATTTTTAATACTGTCCCGGTTATAGGAGATTTGAGAATGCTTAGTTCTTGTTCTGCTTTGGCTTGTTCTACAGCAGATGTCGCGCTCTTAACTTCTGCTTGTGCTAGTTGCAGGTCTTGCGGACGAACCTCTTTGATGCTGTCTAGTTTGGCTTTAGCTTCTCTGATTTGGTCTTGTAGGGTATTAACACTACGATTGAGGGCTGCTTGAGACTCATTTACTTGCTGCTGTAGAGTCTTTACTTGAAGGCTTCTAGTATCTGCCACAGAAGCAGAAACCGCTCCCTGTTGATATAGTTTCTGATAGCGATTATATTCGGTTTGTGCATTATCTAATTCTGCCCGCAACCGTGCAACAGTCGCATTTCCCGTAGCAATTTCTCCTTGTAACTGAGACTGTAATCTAGCAATTGTTGCTCGTTGAGCATCTATGTCTCCTTGTTTGGCTCCAGCTTGTATTTGAGCTAACTTTGCTTGAGCAACTCTAACTTGATCTAAAGCTTGTTGTACGTTAACCGTAGCCCGAGTGTAACCGTCAAGTAGCGCTACTATTTGTCCAGTTTTTACTTTATTCCCTTGGTTAACAAATAATTTTTCTACTCGCGAACCGTTAGCTGAATTTGGAGCTGATAATTGAATCACTTTACCTTCGGGTTCGATGCGTCCTAAAGCTGTAATTGCTACTCTTGCAGGAGTTGTATCTACAGGTACAGGAGTTTCGGTTAGGATGTTAGGTCGAAATCGTAAATAACTATATAAACTTACCATTGCTGTAGCTAAAGCAATGGAAGTCGCTAAAATTAATCGCCATTTCGGAGGGGCTTTTTCCAGAAACTTCCTTTCCTTATCTGCTGACATATTTTGATTCCAGTTATGAAGAGCCAAGTTTTATTTATCCGCGATTTTTTTATTGTTACTGAATTGATTTACTACCTTAAAAACCGAATTAAATAAATATAATTTCTGATTTTACATTGCGGACAGCAGATAGTAATTTTTCATATAGTTGTCTAGTTTTCTAGTTTTTGCATTTATCGTTTGATGTTTCAGTTACATAATATATATTTATAAATTTTCTAAATGTCTCTTTAATAGTCCTGTTAACATTTTAGTAATTTGGTACATAATTAATAATTTTTTGGAAAACGATACTTTGATTACTAGGAAGTTTACGAAATTTTACCCAACAATATACATATACTATCTGTCTTATCTCTCTTGAAAAAAAAGAAACCAAATTAATTTGGAAGTATTCCAAATGTGTAAATTTATTTTTAGTAGTGCGTTAACGCAGTGTATTTTTTAGGACATGCATCTTGCTAGCTATGTATATAAAGGGGCAAGATACATGTCTTTCAGACACACTTCGTTAACGCACTACTAAATTTTACTTTTTTAATCTCAATTATTTCACTGATAATCAATATTGTGCCGAAAAAAATAGTGATTTAATAGCGAAATATTTTCTAATTTTTATTCTATATTATTAATAAGGTATTGTTCTAGTAATTAGCAGTAACGCTCTTCACAAAAACTAAATTTTAATTACAGTGGTCAGGCAAATGAAGCGCACCGGGCAATAGACCAAAAAAACTTGTCTTTAAGTATGTCAAATAAGTTTAATATTGTCAACCTGATAAGCGAGCATTGTTTTTCTCTGACATATATAAGTTTCTGAATGTAAATAATACAAAGAAGGCAGTCATTTAATTTCGGCTCTAGTACCTGAGATATGAGTTTAAACAATAGATGCCGATATCGCTTTACATCACAAAGTTTGTCACAATTTAATTACAATTAGTTGGTATTAAAAGTTGCTATTTCTTAGTACTAATTATCATTTATTACAAAAAATTAGTGATAACAATTACACTATCAAAATTTATCTTTAAAAATTGCTTTTATCTAGGGAGCAAAATGCTGTTAACTAGCGTCTATTAACTTCAGCATTTTTTGCTTAATATCAACGCTTTATTTTATAAAGATTATTTTTAGCTATGATATTTTGCCCTGACCGTAGATTGATTTAAGGCAATATAGGAGGAATAATTTTATAAATATCGGACTTCGGAAAAATATTAATTATTGTGTAACTTCAACTAATATCAAGCTCTTATCAGTTTTATGACATAACACTAATCCCTGACATTTTTACGACATATTTATGAAAATTGCAAGGCATATAGAAACCAATCAAACACCAGCCGGAATATAGTTCTGAAAGAACATTAATTATGTCTGAAATATCTAAAGTATCGATAGAAAAAATAAAATACACTAACAATCGTCGTCCCGTAAATGATGAAAAAGTCGAGCAGTTAAAAAAATCTATTGAGTTAAATGGTTTGCTCAACCCAATAACGGTAGACCATAATTTTAACTTGATTGCTGGATTGCATCGGTTAACAGCTTGCAAGCTGCTGGGTTTTAAACAAATTGAATGCAATATAGTTAGTTATGATTCTAATGAAAACGCTAGATTAGCTGAAATTGATGAAAATTTGATTCGTAGCGAACTCGAACCCCTTGAAAGAGGAAAGCTAGTATTAGAACGAGAAAAAATTCTTGTTAAATTGGGAATAAGAGCCAAAGCTGGAGATAATCAGTACACCCTTAGAAATTCCGAAGAAAATGGTAGTGAAATGATTTCACCACCAAAAACTACCCAAGAATTAGCAAAACAAGCTGGTTATAGCGAACGTAGTTTACAGCATGACAAGCAAATAGCCAGAGATATCGCTCCAAAAATCCAGAAAATCATTCAAAAAACCCCTATTGCGGACAAAAAAACCAAATTGCTTTCGATTGCTAGGGCTGGTAGAAATGAAAGAATACTAGCAGAAAAAGCCCTGAAGGCTTATGAATTAGCTAAAAATCAAGGTAATTATCAAGAAGCTGAACGAGAAGCTAAAATAGCTGCTAAATTTCGCGCTCAACAAGAAGAGTTGCAGCTACAAGCTTTCCACAGTGTAATGGCTGAACTTCAGGTCAAGTCCAGTAAGAAGGAGCAACAAAGAGTGGAACAGCCAAAAATTCTCAACTCGCTATTTTTGAAACAGGAGTCGCTGTCTAAAGTTGGTGATAAATGGACTTTGGGAAATCGTCATCTTGTATACTACGGGGATACCGCACAAAAGGACTTTATTCGACTGCTACCCTCAAATGCTGCTTTAGCAATCGCTACATTTTCCAACCTATGGAATCACGATTATCTAGTTGATGAAGCTTCCGTGGTGGCTGTATTACGTTCGGAAAACAATATTTATCAGTTTTGTAACAGTACTCAAATGAACTTTCAGTATGAGTTACTATTAGGCAAAATATATGTTGGCATATTTTCGCGACAAGCAATAGCCAAACCACAGATACCTGTAAATCTGGACAATGTGGAAGGGATAATACAGTATTTAATCAATATGTTTACATCTCAAAACAATTATGTAATTGCACCGTTCATGGGTAACGGTGAAATTTTAATGACTTGCGAAAAAATGCGTCGAGTATGTTTTATCGGTGATGAAAATCTAGATTTAATTCGTAGTGGAGTATCCCGTTGGCAAAAATGGACGGACAAACAACCTGAGAAGATTGCAAGGTCTAATTATTTATATTTTTGAAATGGGAGAGGGAGAAGAGAGGGAGAGAGGGAGGGAGGGAGAGAGTGAGGGAGCGGAGGCAGTTAACTGGTTCCCAGTCTCCGGCTGGGAATCACTTACACTGAGGCTCTGCCTCAAGCTGACTGGAGGCAGAGCCTCATGAACTGTATTTCCAGGTAGAACCTGGGAACAAGAATATGCTCCCACTACTAATTACCAATTCCCAATTACCAATTACCAATTCCCAATTACCAATTACCAATTACCAATTACCAATTCCTAATTGTTCAATGCGAACTATCTATTAATTTCGCTCGGTTTACATATGCTGTTTATTTTATTGGCGAAAGTATCTTAATTTGCGATTCTTGTTTTTAAGCAATTTGCAAAACTTAAAAGATGCAAGGGTAACTATTTTTGTTTATGTAAATTGATATGTTAAATGTTGATATATCAACTTGATTTTTAACCATTAATGATTACGGATGAATGCTTGTTTTATTCACATACTCTTTTAAATCAATACCGGAAAAAATAGAAGCAATACTAAAGTAGATATGTAAGCTACCGATATTCCTTTACAACAAACTTACAATTACTTCATAATATAGAATAGCGGTCAATTTCTTACGCTTTTTGTCGAATTACCCTTAGACTTATGAAGTTATTGATGATACTGTCAGTTGTTTTTTTTAATGTAATTAACGATTTGAAAAAGCTAAATTTATTTTTTTATTGCTCAAAACGGTATCATCCGCTTTGTTTAAGCTGTGCTAATGTTGATATTAATTCTAATGGATTATGGTAATTAGATATTTAAGAACTAGTTAATTAGTCATAGATAACTAAAAGTTAAAACCGGTCTAATTACTATACTTGTAATAATTGAAGTTACTTTTCAATTAATTAGAAAAGTTAAGGTATTTATTGCTTTTCTATGATAGATATCTTATGAATTGCTTGGGGACTTACTATTAAAGAAAAATGGATAATATAGAAAATCACCATAGTACTATTTTTTGCTGCCAAATCCACGTGCTTCTAAAATATGCCAAAAACCCGATAGAAATAACTAATTCAACTTAAATTTGTTGTTTAATTGGTAGGTGGGAATAGAAGTTTTGATTATTATCTTTTGATTTTAGATGGTGTGATTTTGTAACTAAGTTGTCAAACATTATTGTTTACAGTTCATAAAATTATCTTCCAAGGCGTAATAAGATAGCTATGGCATTTATTAAAATACAGAACGTTGTCATTAATACGGATTACATAGCCGCAGTAAGGTTTAATAATCAAACCGGCTCCGAAAAAAAGAGCGTTTCTGTTTTAGTAGCTACTCCCAAACATGCTTTATTTGAATGGGAAACAGTGTCTTCAAATAATCGAAAAGAGGAATGGCTGGAATTCACTGGACAAGCTGCAAGGGCGTTAGAAGATTATTTTTCTAGCTTCAATAATGTAATTGACCTTTTACCCCAATATCAAGAAAAAAGTTTAATTTGATTTAATCTCACTTTTCTGTTCTACCGTAAGATAGACGCGCGATTAGGATAAAATATTGGAAAGTATAAGTAAGGACAATTATCTAAATATTTTAAAAAGAATAAATTAATCGGGGTTGCATTTTTACTCACATTTTTGTTGAGTAAAAAGTATTTATAATTTACTTATCCAAGTTTATTATTCTATTCATTAATTAGTAATTTATTAATTTATCTATCTATCTATTTACTAGTTAATTGAGCCGCTATCCTATCTGTTTGCTTGAAAGAGCATCTCAGTTATTTCATATCTTAATACTCGACTAATTTAAAGGTCTTGGGTAAAGGTAGGGAGTAGGAAAAAGATTTTATAGCGCTAGAAGGTCAAAGGTAAAAGGCTTGATAATTAAGGGTTTCAGTATTTATCGATGTCCTAACCTAAATACGTAGTGCTATGGTTTTATAAATTTTCAACCACTCCATAAAGTTTCATCAAGTTTACGTAGCTAAACTACTTGTTAGAGACGAGCAACCCCTTGGATATATATTGGATATATAGTGCTTTTACTTGGGTCTAATAGATTCTTGTGAGATAAGTCTCCTTGTAAAAGTCAATGAATTATCTCCCACCTAACTAAGAAGAGAAACCTTGCAGTTAATGCTTGGGCTTCGATTTTTTCAGCGAGGTCATTGAGATAGTAAGGAGAAAGGAACGCACTACAAACAAAAACATGTGGAATGCTTTCCTATGGTATTGGTAAGGCTGAATTTTGTAGTCGCTACAGGTTTAACTTCAGCTTTTTAGAAGCAAAAAATACTAAATTTATTTTATGTCTTATGTCGGCTCAATCATTCGATAAGAGTTTGGCGCAATTGGAAGAACAAATCAACAATTGCGAAAAGGCTGTTAAAAGGTTTATTAAGGTCAAACGAAAAATGTCCTCAAAAGATTCTATGTCAATGAACAAAGTTAACAGACAATTGCAACATAATCCTATAGCCATTGTGGGAATGGCATCAATTTTTCCTAAAGCTAGAAATATACAAGAATATTGGCAGAATATCGTTGACGAAATAGACTGTATAACGGATATCCCGGAAACTCACTGGAATGTAGAAGATTATTACGATAGCAATCCGAGAACAAAGGAAGATAAAACTTACTGTAATAAAGGTGGATTTATTCCCTCTATTGACTTCAACCCAATGGAGTTCGGAATTCCACCAAATATTTTAGAAGTTACAGATGTTTCGCAACTATTGAGTTTGGTAGTTGCGAAGGAAGCAATGGAAGATGCTGGATACAGCGAAAAGCGCGAATTCAACCGCGAGAATGTCGGTGTTGTCTTGGGTTCTGCGGCTTTGAAGTTGGGTGTACCCTTAAGTTCGAGGTTGCAGTATCCTATATGGAAACAAGCTTTAAAAAGCAGCGGTTTATCTGACGAAGATACACAAAAAATTATTGAAAAAATTCAAAGTGCTTATGTTCAGTGGGATGAGAATGCATTCCCTGGAATGTTATCGAATGTGATTTCCGGACGTATCGCAAACCGTTTTAATTTGGGGGGTCTGAACTGTACGGTGGATGCAGCTTGTGCAAGTTCTTTGGCTGCTTTAAAAATGGCAATTTCCGAACTCGTAGACCATCGCTGCGATATGATGTTAACCGGTGGTGTTGATACAGATAATTCGATTTCAGCTTATATCAGTTTTAGTAAAACACCTGCGGTTTCTCCCGGTGACAAGGTTAAGCCTTTTGATGCTAAATCCGACGGAATGATGTTGGGTGAAGGTTTGGGAATGGTGGTTCTCAAGCGTTTATCGGATGCAGAAAGAGACAACGATAAAATCTATGCGGTTATCAAGGGAATTGGTACTTCTAGCGACGGCAGATTTAAGAGTATTTACGCACCTCGTAAGGAAGGTCAAATCAAGGCTTTGCAACGAGCTTATGAAGATGCTGGCTTTGACCCTGGGACGGTGAATTTAGTAGAAGCCCACGGTACCGGGACTATGGCTGGAGACCCCACTGAATTTGCATCCTTGCGAGAGTATTTTAGTGAGGATAATTCCAAGGGACAGCATATTGCATTAGGTAGCGTTAAATCGCAAATTGGACACACTAAAGCTGCTGCTGGTGCGGCTAGCTTGATTAAAACAGCTTTAGCGCTGCATCATAAAGTTTTACCTCCGAGCATCAATGTTACTCAGCCTAATCCAAAGCTAAATATCAAAAATTCTCCTTTTTATCTGAATACAGAAACTCGTCCTTGGATTCGTGCAAAAGGAGAAGCTCCCAGACGCGCTGGTGTAAGCTCTTTTGGCTTTGGTGGAACCAATTATCACGTAGTTTTAGAAGAATATAACAGCGACCACAACAGCTCTTATCGCTTGCATAACGCACCCGCTCAAATACTTTTGTTTGAAGACAATCACGCTTTATTAGTTCAAACCTGCGAACAGACTTTAGATAAATTGCAATCTACCGCAGGGGATAACCACTATTCTGAGCTGATAGAAGCGAGTAAATTCAAAGAAATTCCTCAGTCTTCATCTAGAATCGGGTTTGTTGCATCCTCCTTAACTGAAACTTGTAAAAGACTTAAAGCAGCTATCGATTTACTGAAAAATAAACCATCAGCAACCGAATGGGAGCATCCCACCGGAATTTATTATCGTTCTGAAGGTCTAAATTTAAACGGAAAAGTAGTCGCGCTATTTTCTGGTCAAGGTTCGCAATATCTCAATATGGGTAAAGAAGTATTGATGAACTTCCCCCAGTTGCGTCAACTATACGGTTACATGGATAGTTTGTTGCTCAAAGATAATTTGCAACCGCTGTCAGAAATTGTCTTTCCCCATCCAGTATTTGGAGAAAACGAAAAAAACGCTCAAATAGCTGCATTACAGCGCACCGAATACGCTCAGCCAGCTATCGGAATGTTGAGCGCGGGATATTACAAAGTACTGCAACAAGCTGGATTTAAACCTGATTTTGTAGCCGGACATAGTTTCGGAGAACTAACAGCATTATGGGCTAGTCAAGCTTTGAGCGACGCAGACTATTGCGCTTTGGTTAAAGCTAGAGGTCAAGCAATGGCTGCACCTGAAGACCCCAACTACGATACTGGAGCGATGTTGGCGGTTAAAGAAGACTTGGGTAAAATCGAATCAGTACTCAAAAAGTATCCTCAAGTCAAGATTGCTAACTTGAATTCACCCCGTCAAGTTGTGTTAGCTGGTCCCACACCAGAAATTCATCAACTGCAAAAGGTTCTGCACGACTCTGGATGTGCTGCTGTAGTTTTACCTGTAGCTGCAGCATTCCACACACCGCTCATCGCTTTCGCTCAAAAAGCATTTGCGATCGCAACCAAAAGTGTGACTTTCAAATCTCCCAAAATCCCTGTCTACACTAACGTTACAGGAAAGCAACATTCCACAGACCCCAAAAACCTGCAAAAAACCCTCGAATCACAATTATCGAATTCTGTATTATTCAAACAGGAAATTGAAAACATCTATGCAGACGGTGGTTACTGCTTCGTAGAATTCGGACCGAGAAAAATTCTCACCAACTTAGTCAAGGATATATTAGCTGATAAGCCTCATATGGCAATCGCTTTAAACTCAAGTCCTAGAAAAGATAGCGACTACTGTTTAAGAGAAGCTGTAATCCAATTAAGAGTTGCTGGAATTACCTTAAAAAATCTCGACCCCTATCAAGTAGCAGAACAAATTAAACCTGCTGAAACCAAGAAAGGATTGAGTATCAAATTAAATGGTAGCAACTATGTATCAGATAAAACAAAGCAGAGATGGGAAAAAGCTATTTCCGAACAGCATCAAGTGGAAATTTCCGTTGCAAAATCAAATACAGCAACTGTGTCTGATATAAACGGAGTGACAGGGGAACAAGGTGACAAGCTAAACCACTCTCGTGAGTCTTCTTCTGACCTTGAAAGAAGTGTCGCAACCCGTAAGGAGACAAGGGAACAAGGAGAGAATCTCGAAAAATTCTTCAAATCTTCCCAAACCTCTATTCCCAATCACAGCAACGGAAATGGACATAACAAAGCAGTAGTAATAGAAGAGAAGCAGAAAAAGAAACAAGGAGATGAAGAGATAAAACAAGAGAATAAGATAGGAAATTCTACCCCCTCTTCCCCCTCTTCCCCCTCCTCCCCCTCTCACTCTCCTTCCACTACTTCACAGTCAAATTCTGAATTAAATATGCATATGCAAGGTAAACCCAACAAAATTCCAAATTACGAACAAGTTTTAGAAAGCTTAGAATACGTTTTAACTCAATTCGGACAGAATCAAAACGAAAATTTGCAGGTTCACTCACAATACCTCAACCATCAAGTCGAATACATCAGAACATTTTTCCGATTGATGGAGCAGCAAAATACCTTGTTTGCTCGAACTAATGAGAACGAAATACTCAAAGCGAAAACTATCGAAAGCTTAGAAAGGGGTATGGTTCAGTTCCACAGTCATCAAGGTGATACCCTCAAAGTTCACGAACAGTATCTCCAAGACCAAGTAGAATATACTAAAAACTTCTTCCAACATATCCAGCAAGAATACGAACAGCTAGTTCAAAGCGAAGGTATTACCGAAAAACAAGCAAAAACAAGCTTGAGCGTACCGGTTACTAGCCAAGTTACACCAAAAGCTGTAGAAAAAACTGCTACCGAACCGACTTCAACTAATGGTCATACCCCAATTGTTGAAACTAAACCAGAACCAAAACCAGAACCCGTAGCAGTCATTACAAATCAAGTTTCACAACCTGAATTAGAAAGTACTGTTACCGAAGAAATAGAAGAAAAAGAAGACATTGCTACCACAACCTTAGTTGAATCCAAACCAGAACCCCTCGCTCCCGAACCCTCTGCTTCTTCAGTAGACCTATCTAATTTAGATACAAACCTCCTAGCTATCACCAGTGAAAAGACTGGCTATCCTGTAGAAATGCTAGAGATGGATATGGATATGGAAGCTGATTTAGGCATAGATTCTATCAAACGAGTAGAAATTATGGGTGCATTACAAGAAATGTATCCTAATCTACCCAAGTCTGATAACGTCGAGGAATTAAGCGAACTTCGTACTATTGGTCAGATAGTAGAGTATTTACAATCCCTTTCTTCTGGTAATTCAAATAGTAATATCGTAGAAATACAAACTGCTGAGGTTGAAAGTCAACCTGTAGCTGATATTTCCGCACCGGAAACAGTGGTAGAACCGATAGAAACTTTACAAATCGAAACTATCGAAGCTCAAATTCCTACCGAAATCGTTCCGACCAGCGCTGATACCAGCAACCTCGGTCAAACCATGTTAGAAATAACCAGCGAAAAAACGGGTTATCCCGTCGAAATGCTGGAAATGGAAATGGATATGGAAGCCGATTTAGGTATTGATTCCATTAAACGAGTAGAAATCATGGGTGCATTACAAGAAGCATACCCGGATTTACCCAAACCCGATAACCTAGAAGAAATAAGCGAACTAAGGACAATCGGACAAATAGTAGAGTATCTCCAGTCACTATCTGGAGGTGAAAAAAAAAATCAATACTCTGACACCAGTCACACCAGTCACCCATTAAATGAAATCGAAGGGGTTGTAAGACATCCCGCTATCTTACAACCCCTTCCCGAACCAGACTTTCTCGAATTTCAACTACCAGAAGGAAACATCGTCTTAATCACAGATGATGGTTCCTCCACCACTTCCGAACTCGCGGAATCATTAAGTCAAAGCGGTTTGAAAGTAGTAGTTTTAAGCTTTCCCCAATCAATAATTCCCGGACGTTCGGTACTACCGAGCAATATCAAAAATATAATTTTAGAAGACACAAGCGAAAAGCACCTACAGCAACAGCTAAAAGCAATCGAAACTAACTGTGGTTCCATAGGAGCTTTCATTCATATTCATCCAACATTTAACCCGACTTCCAACGGTGTAAACTACCACCCAGAAGAAAAAGCAATAGTCAAACAAGTTTTCTTCATAGCTAAACATATCAAAAAATCTCTTAAACAAGCAGCAGAAAACGGATACAGTTGCTTTTGTACAGTAACTCGACTCGACGGTGCTTTTGGATTAGAACAGAAAATCAACTTTGGTGCTATCGCTGGTGGATTATTCGGACTAACCAAAACATTAACTTGGGAATGGGGACAAGTCTTTTGCAGAGCAATTGACATCCACCCCGAAATCGACGCTCACAACTGTGTCAAACACATTCAAGCAGAACTACACGACTCAAATCGTATAATCACCGAAGTAGCTTACGGTTCCCAAGGAAGAATGACTATTACGGCTAAGAGTTAGTGGTTAGTTGTTAGTGGTTAGTTGTTAGTTGTTAGTGGTTAGTTGTTAGTGGTTACTCATTACTCATTACCAACTAGCAATTACCAATTACCAATTACCCCCAAACAGCAGTAGAGACGTAACATTCAGCTACGTCTCTACAGGAACTAGGAGTTGGGGGGTTGGGGATTGGGAATAAAAGGAGTTCTCATGAGCTAAAGAAGGTAAAGGTTTACTGCTTCTTCAAACTAATTGGAACTCCCTCTTCAAAGTTAGGAGTTTTGAATTACATATTAATATATCATGTCTGGAAAACAAAAAGCTAATTATATTGGTCGTGTTGTTGATTGGAGTAAACAAGCTCCAATTCGGTCAGCAAAGGTCATATTTGATAATAATGATGGTGATTCTGTAGTTTCACATAGCGATATCGAAGGAATTTACAGATTTACGACAAATACCGATAGTAATGGAGTTCTACAAGGACAGATTACAGTAGAAGCGAACGGTTATCAAACTCACAAATCTTACATTAGTTTTGGAAAAGATAAGCATGATTTAGGAGATATTACGCTGATTGGAAGTACTAGCAAAGTAACTCCTCAACCAAATGTAAGTAGTAGAGCTAGCACATCAAGTACTTCGTCTAGTACTTCATCCAGTCAATCAAGTAGCACTAACAGTACTGATAGGAATAATAATAATCGCAGCAACAATACAAGCAATAGCGATACTGACAAATTAATTCCAATATTAATAGCCTTGATGGTAACTTTTTTCACGTTTACCACATTCGCTATCGTATCTGCTATTAGAAAAGAGCGTTTTAATGATAGACGAGATAATTTAATCAATTTTCAGGAATTACCAAATCGAGAGTTAGGAGTTAGGAGTTAGGAGTTAGGAATTAAGAATTAATTAATTATGACTGGTTTGTATCTTAGCCCACTCGGGGTTGTAAACCCCGAGCTAATAGCACAAGTCCTATAAATAGGACTGAAATTTAGCTCTTAATAATTAATGAAAAGGAGTAGTATTCTGTCCCATTAATTTTGATAGCTTATTCCATAGTCATATTTATATGACTTTAGCTATTAGACTGGGGTTTGCAACCTCAGTCGGGTTACGGTAAAAATCCACCATATTTAATGAAACAGACAACTGGTGACTAGTAAACAATAAAAATTCTACCCCCTCATTCGCGACTAATTACCAATTACCAATTACCCATTACCCATTACCTATTATCATCATCGAAAATCTATGCAAACAGCAACTTCAATTCGTCCAGAATCGGTTTTTCTTGTTAGCGGTGGAGCTAAAGGTATTACTGCAAAATGCGTGATTGAGTTAGTAAAGCAGTTTCCGTGTAAGTTTATTTTACTAGGTCGTTCGGCACTATTAGAGTCCGAGCCTTTGTTTGCGGAAAATTGCTTTGATGAACCGGTTTTAAAAAAGAAAATTATGCAAGATTTACTTACTAGAGGAGAAAAACCTACTCCCATACAAGTAAAAAGGATTTATAATCAAATTGTTTCTGATAGAGAAATAAAAGAAACTTTGACAACAATTAAACAGGCTGGAGGTGATGCACAATATATTAGTGTTGATGTTACAAATACTCATGATTTACAGCAACAAATCACTGCTGTTACAGAAAGTATGGGTAAAATAACTGGTATTATTCATGGTGCGGGTAATTTAGCTGATAAGTTAATCGAAAAAAAGACGGAAGACGATTTTGAAAAAGTTTACAGCGCTAAAATTAAAGGTTTAGAAAATTTACTTAATTGCGTTCATCTTTCTCAATTAGAACATTTAGTTTTATACTCTTCTGTTGCTGGTTTTTACGGCAATATCGGTCAGTCAGATTACGCTCTAGCTAACGAAATTCTCAATAAATCAGCTCACCTGATTAAACAAGAATATCCTCAATGTCATGTAGTTGCTATCAATTGGGGTGGCTGGGATAGCGGTATGGTGACACCGGAATTGAAGAAAGAATTTGCTCGTCGGGGGATTGAAATTATTCCCGTAGAAGCGGGAGCCAAAATGTTAGTAAATGAGCTTCACGATTCTTTCCGAGACTCTACACAAGTTGTAATTGGTAGTCCGATTTCTCCACCTCCAGCACGGTTAAATCACAATTCTCAGTTAAGAAGTTATCGCATTCATCGACGATTAACGGAAGCAGCTAATCCTTTTATCCAAGACCATATAGTCGGTGGAAAACCAGTTTTACCTGCGACTTGTGGAACCCAATGGATGATTAATGCTTGCGAACAGCTTTATCCTGGATATAGGTTTTATTACTACAATAATTTTAAGGTATTGAAGGGAATACCTTTTGATGAAAAACTATCAGACGAATATATCCTAGATATAGAAGAAATTGCTAAACACGAGCATCAAGAAATAGTTTTTAAAGCAAAAATATGGAGTAGGAATAAAAACGGAAAAGTTAACTATCATTTCAGTATTGATGATATTCATTTGTTACCTGAAAATACACCCAGTCCGATTTACGAACAATTGAATATGACAGAAGATAATATCATTACTATTAAAGGTAATGAATTTTATCAAGAAAATTCTGCAATATTTCCTTTATTTCACGGGGAATCTTTCAAAGGATTAACAAAAGTAATAAATATTAGTCCAGAAAAAATTACTACCGAATGTGTCTGGAACGAAATTGATAGAAAACAACAAGGACAGTTTCCCGTAATGTGGGTTAATCCTTTTTCTGTTGATTTGAGTACTCATCCATTGTGGGTTTGGTTACAGCATTATCATCAAGAAATATGTTTACCCGCAGAAATTAAGAAACACGAACAATTTGCTGCGACTCCTAATAATAAACCTTTTTACGTCTCCTGCGAAATTGTTAGTAAAACTGCAACCAGCGTTGCTGCTGATTTTACAATACACGACAATCAAGGAAAAATTTATTCTCGTTTGTTAGGTGGTAAAGGGATTATTATTCCTACTAAGTCTTTAAAGAGGTAAAAGGTCGAAGGTTAGAGTTAGGAGTTAGGAGTTAGGAGTTAGGAATTAGGAATTAATAATTATCTCCTTGTCTCCCTCTCCCCTACTCCCTACTCCCTAAATTAATAATTGATAATTGATAATTGATAATTGTTCATTGATAACTGAAAAAAGTATGGAAAAAATCGCAATAATTGGCTTTTCATGTTTATTTCCCGATGCTAAAAATGCTGAAGAGTTTTGGCATAATTTGATTGAACAGAAGGATTCTACTTCTGAACTAAGTATTGATGAAATTGGAATTGAACCAACTATATTTTATGACCCCGTAAAAGGAAAGCCAGATAAAGTTTACTCTTTACAAGGGGGATTTGTACGTAATTTTAAGTTTGATTCTTCAGGATATAATCTTCCTTCTTCACTATTAGAGAATTTAGATGACACCTTTAAATGGTCGCTTTATGCTGCGAAGCAAGCATTACAAAATAGTGGTTATTTGGAAGACAAGTCTGTTCTTTCCAAATGCGGAGTACTGCTGGGTACACTCTCGCTACCTACGAAATCATCAAATAAATTATTTGAACCGCTCTACCAAGAGGTATTGAATTCTGCAATTGCAGAACTTTTGCAGCAAGAGGATTTTGCGACTGCAAGTTTACCGGGTGCTGAAGATACATCAATTTATAACGGTATGATATCGGGTTTACCCGCTGCTATCATTTCTCAAGCTTTGTCTCTATCTCACATCCATTTTTGCCTTGATGCTGCTTGTTCTTCACCTTTATATGCTGCTAGATTAGCGTCTCATTATCTATGGACTCACAAAGCTGATTTGATGCTAGCTGGTGGTATTAGCTGTGCTGACCCGATGTTTATCAGAATGCTATTTTCGGGTATTCAAGGTTACCCAGAAAATAATGATATTAGTCGTCCCTTGGATAAATCCTCTAGAGGTTTAATCACCTCCGAAGGGGTGGGAATGCTTGTTCTCAAACGATTTAGCGATGCAGTCAGAGATGGCGATCGCATTTACGCTTCGATAACTGGAAACGGACTTTCTAATGATGGTCGAGGTAAACATTTACTCAGCCCTAATCCTAAAGGACAAACTTTAGCTTTTGAAAAAGCTTATGTAGAAGCTGATATTAATCCAAAGGTTATTGACTATATAGAGTGTCATGCTACTGGAACTTTATTAGGAGACAGCACCGAATTTAACTCTGTCGAAACTTTCTTTGGTAAATATCAAGCAACTCCCTTCACGGGTTCGGTAAAATCCAATATCGGACATTTACTAACTGGTGCAGCTAGCGCTAGTTTGATAAAAGTACTCTTGAGCATGAGTAAGGGTATTATTCCCACAACTATTCATATTACAGACCCCATAGGTTCGGAAGATAACGTAATATCACCCAGCCGAATTGTTACAAGTCCTACTAATTGGCATTCAAAAAGCGGTTCTATAAAACGCGCCGCAGTTAGTGCTTTTGGATTGGGTGGAACCAACGCTCATCTAATTTTAGAACAAAATAAGAACGTCGCATCTGAAGAACCCAGCCAGCCTCTCAAACCAGTAAAAATGGCAATTGTGGGAATGGATGCTTTTTTTGGAAATTGTGATGGTTTAGAAGCTTTTGAAAGAAGTATATACCAAGGTGAGCAGCACTTTATTCCCCTACCCGAACAAAGATGGCATGGTGTAGAAAATCAACAGGAATTATTAGAAAAATATAAATTACCTGACGCAAAAGCACCAAAGGGAGCTTATATAAGCGATTTTTTGATTGATACCATATCTAGTAAAATTCCTCCTAATGAGTTAGAAAATCTCAACAAACAGCAATTATTAATGCTCAAAGTAGCAGAGCGCGCTTTGAAAGATGCAAATGTCAAAGAAGGTGATAAAGTCGCAGTTTTAATTGCTTCAGAAGCCGAGGTTTCCGTCCATCAACTCCAGCAAAGATGGAACTTAGATTGGGAAATTAAAGAAGGATTAAATGCTGGTGCAATATCCTTATCTTCTGATAAAATAAACAAGTTAGAAACTATAGTAAAAGATGCAATTCATCAACCTGCTGATAGCAGCGAATTCGTCAGCTATATTTCTAATATTATGGCAAGTCGTATTGCCTCGCTGTGGAATTTTACTGCTCCCGTACTGACCATTTCCGCTGGTGAAAACTCCACATTTAAAGTATTAGAAGTAGCGCAAAATTTATTAACCACTGGGGAAGCAGATGCCGTTTTAGTGGGTGCCGTGGATTTAGCGGGCGGCATGGAAAACGTTTTATTGCGAAATGAATTATCAACAGTTAATACAGGTGTAAATACTCTAACCTACGACCAAAAAGCCAATGGTTGGATGGTTGGTGAAGGTGCGGGTGCAGTAGTATTAAAGCCACATAAAGTAGCGAAACAGGAATCAGAATGCATCTACGCGGTGATTGATGCTGTTAGTTTCAACCAAAAAAATGCTACCAAAAATGATTTGCTTTTGGGTTTGGGAAACACAGATACTGATACCGTTACCTCAGCTTGTCAACAAGCTTTTAACGCGGCAGAAATCAAACCTTCAGATATATCTTATCTGGAAGTTTTTGCTAGCGGTATTACCCAAGAAGATGAAGCAGAAATCGATGGATTACTTCGGGCTTATCCAAGCGGTGCAAATCAACTTACCTGCGCGATTGGCAGTGTAAAAGCTAATATTGGTCACACCTATGTTGCTTCGGGAATTGCTAGTTTAATAAAAACGGCTTTGTGTCTTTATTATAGATATCTACCTGCAACTCCAAAATGGACTGGTGTAAAAGATATTAAGAAGTGGAAAAATAGTCCTTTCTACGTTGTTCCGGAATCAAGACCTTGGTTTCTCAATCCAGAAAATGATAAAAGAACGGCAGCCATCAACAGCATGGGTATAGATGGAACTTACGCTCATTTAATAATATCTGAAGAACCAAAGAAACAAGACCGCAGCAGCAGATTTTTACAAAAAATGCCTCTTCAACTATTTCCAATAGCTGGAAATAATCGCGAAGAATTACTAAAGCAAGTTGATAATTTGCAAAATTTAGTAAATGGTGGAAACCCCCTTCCCACAGCTGCTAGCATGACTTTTGCTGATTACCAAAAACGCAGCCAAGAAGCCTATACTTTAGTAATCTTGGCACGTAATGCTAAAGAATTAGCTAGAGAAATAGAATCAGCTATCAAAGGTGTTAATCATGCATTTGATAAAGGTGAAGAATGGCAAACTCCACTAGGCAGTTATTTTACAGCCAAACCTTTAGGTAAAAAAGGAGAAGTTGCATTTATCTACCCTGCTGCGGTTAATTCCTATTTAGGTATCGGTCGAAATCTCTTCCGTCTATTTCCCGAGGTTCACGACGATATCATCCTACAAAATTTAGACAATCGTGTCAGCCATGTTGAGAAGTTAGTATATCCTCGTAGCTTGAATAAACTATCGAGCAGACAGTTAGAAGGACTTGAAAAGCAACTGCTAGATGATTCATCAGCAATGTTTGAAAATGAGATAGTCGTTGCAAAATTGCTTACTAGAGTGCTTCAGGATAACTTTCAGATAAAACCAAAAATTGCCTTTGGTTACAGCTTAGGTGAAGTTAGCATGATGTCTGCTGTTGGGATATGGAATGAATTTAGTAAGTTTAGCAATGCTCTAAACTCATCTACCTTATTCGGAGACAGATTATCGGGTGCAAAGAACTCTGTCAGAGAATTTTGGAATTTACCACCTCAAGAAAAATCACCGGATAATAACTTTTGGTGTAATTACGTTGTTATCAGCACACCATCTCAAGTCAGGGAAAGTCTGATAGGAGAAAACCGCGTTTATTTGACCCAAATCAATACACCACAAGAAGTAGTAATTGCAGGGGAACCGGAAGCTTGCGAACGAGTGATTAAAAAATTGGGTTGTAATGCATTTCGCGCACCATTTGACCATGTAATTCATTGTAAAGCAATGGCTTCCGAACAAGAAGAAATAGCCAAAGTCAACACTTTACCAATTCAAGAAAATCAGCAAAATCTAATACTTTATTCTGCGGCAAAATATGAGCCAATAGAGTTAGAAAGTAAAGTAATTGCAGAAGGTATCGCTACAGGACTTTGCAAAGAGCTTGATTTTCCTCGACTAGTTAATCAAGTATATCAAGACGGTGCAAAAATATTTATTGAAACGGGTGCTGGTAACGTTTGTTCTCGGTGGATTGATAAAAATTTAAGCGATAAAGAACACATGACAATTTCTCTTAATCGTAGAGGTTTAGACGACCATAGTAGTATTCTCAAAGCATTAGCAAAACTCACCAGCCATCAAGTTTCATTAGATTTATCACCGCTATATTCAACAGTGGAAGAGACTAGTAATAAAGCCAAAGTCAGTCAGAAAAAAGTTACATTGGGTGGTCAGAATATTACTGAAAGTATTTTGACAGCAGAAAACAAACAACTGTTCCAAAAATCAGAAATTAGTCCAAGACCTGTTGAGAAAAAAGATTTTGCAGCGGAAGCAACTGTAAAACAAACTGAAAAAGTGAAAGCAGCACTTAAAGCTGTTGAAAAAGAAAATATCGAAACAAAAACCACCTCAGCACCACCACCAAAAACAAAAATAAATATTCCCAATAAATCATTTAAAAAGCCAGAAGCAAGTCCCATGAAAAAAATCGCCGCACTCAATATAGAGAATAAATTAGAATCATCAAAAACTCCGGCGAAAAATAATCAAAAACTTGCATCAACCCAGAGCGTAACTAATTATAGAAAACCTCAATATCACCAAGCAAACACCAACAACTTAATGGTTCACAAAACTCATTCCATATTCTTAAAATCCCGTCAAGAATTTAGTCAACAACTCAGCGAAATAATTCAATTACAAATCGCTTGCGCCGAACATTTATTTGAGAATTAAAAATAAACAATGAACAATTATCAATTATCAATTACCAATTTAGATTGATATTGTTAATTGTTCGCTGATAATCACACCCGACCGGTAAACGACTGATAATTGATGATCCACATCCTACGGATGAAAATTGATAATTGAAAACTGATTACTGATATCTAAAGTGCAAACACTAGACAAATTGCTAAACAAAGACAACAACGGACTTATATTCCAAGGGTCTACTTTGAGTAAAAACCGAACTTGGAAAGGTTCAACAAGCTGTATTGCTTTTGACCCGGAAGGAATAAAAGAGCAGTTACTAGAAACCGATAAACCTTGCTATATTGTCAAAGTAGGAGATAGAATCGGAGCAACAAATTACGGTTATTGTCCTCTCGATAATAGTCAACCGGCGGAAATAGAATTATTGATTGCTGCTCCACCTGTTTTTACAAAAAGCTTCGGTGACCCTAATTTTCTTACTTTTCACAATGTGAGATATGCCTACACAACCGGTGCAATGGCTGGGGGTATAGCTTCCGAGGAAATGGTAATTGCACTAGGAAAAGAGAATATTTTAAGTTCCTTTGGTGCTGGTGGTTTAAGTTTAACTCGCTTAGAAGAAGCCATTATAAATATTCAAATATCTTTACCCAATGGTCCTTATGCGTTTAATTTAATCCACAGTCCTAACGACCCCGAAATTGAAAGAGGTGCTGTAGATTTATATCTTAAATATGGAGTAGAAACTGTAGAAGCTTCCGCATTTTTAGATTTAACTCCAAATATTGTTTACTACCGTGCGGCTGGATTAAGTTTAAATTCAGCTAACCAAATTCAGATAGACAATAAGGTAATTGCAAAAATTTCTCGTCGAGAAGTTGCGAGCAAATTTATGCAGCCAGCACCTTTAAAAATGCTTAAAGAACTGGTCGAAAAAGGATTAATTTCTGAATTACAAGCAACACTTGCCGCCCAAATTCCCGTAGCAGATGATATTACTGTAGAAGCAGATTCTGGTGGTCATACAGATAACCGTCCTTTGGTTTGCGTCCTACCTTCTATTATTGCTTTAAAAGACGAAATACAATCAAAATATAATTACCAAAAACCCATTAGAGTGGGAGTAGCTGGAGGAATTGCAACACCTCAATCAGCATTAGCAGCTTTCATGATGGGTGCTGCATATGTAGTCACTGGTTCGATAAATCAATCTTGTATAGAAGCAGGAACTTCTACACATACCAAAAGACTATTAGCACAAGCTGATATGGCTGACGTGATGATGGCTCCAGCCGCTGATATGTTTGAAATGGGAGTAAAACTACAGGTTCTTAAACGTGGAACAATGTTTCCCCTGAAAGCGCAAAAACTATACGAAATCTACCGCAATTATAATTCTCTTGACGAACTTCCACCAGGGGAAAAAGTTAAATTAGAAAAACAGGTTTTTCGTAAAAGTATTGAAGAAATTTGGCAAGAAACCGTTGCTTATCAAACCAAAAATAATCCTCATAAATTAACCAAAGCAGCAAACAATCCCAAATACAAAATGGCTTTGATATTTCGCTGGTATTTGGGATTATCTTCTAGATGGTCAAATTCTGGTGAAAAAGGAAGAGAAGTTGATTATCAAGTATGGTGTGGTCCTGCAATGGGTAGTTTTAACGATTGGGTAAGAGGTTCTTATTTATCCGAATCAAATAATCGTCATGTAGTCGATGTTGCGAAGCAAATAATGAAAGGAGCTTCTTATTTATACCGCATTCAAAGTTTAAAAATGCAAGGTTTATATATTGATAATTTCTATTCAGGATATCAACCAGTTACATTTACATCGGAAATATAAACCATTTTGAATTTTAGATTTTGAGATTATAAATTGTAGATTGAAAAATAAGTCCAAAAATAAATCTTATTCCTCAGCCTGCTCTACAATCTCCTCCCTATCTCATCTTATTTACTTCCTCTGCTTTCTCTGCGCTCTCTGCGATTTTTGATACATAATATTGTGAGATAAAGAGAGCCATTTAAAATTGGAAATCTACCAGTTCAAAACAAATACCAGCTGCGAAAAAGTAAATCGGAAATATAAAAAAATGACTACAAAACAATCTATGAACGCTACAGAAATTCAAACTTGGTTATTATCTAACTTAGCTGAAATACTTAATATGTCAGTCGAAGAAATCGACGTAACTCAACCTTTAGACAGCTACGGTTTAGATTCAACTCAAGCAATGGTAATTGTCACCAAAGCACAGAAAATGTTGGGATTTGAATTATCCCCCATGTTGCTTTGGCATTATCCCACTATCGAAGCACTTTCGGGACGTTTAGCTGAGGAAGCAGAAGAATCTCAGCAGGAAACCAAATCTGTTGTTGATACTACCGAAACTCTCAACTTAGCAGCAGAAGCTGTCCTCGATGAAACCATTCGTCCAGCATCAACCTCTTACAAATTTAATCCCAATCCTCAAAATATCTTTTTAACTGGAGGTACCGGATTTTTAGGAGCATTCGTAATTCACGAACTTCTAAATCAGACCGATGCAGATATTTACTGCTTGGTACGTGCAGCAGATGCAGAAGCAGGTAAAGAAAAGCTGAAAAAGAATTTAGAAAGTTATGGAATTTGGGATGAAGAACTAAGTCCGAGAATTATCCCGATAGTTGGTGATTTATCTCAACCGCAATTGAGTATAAGCACTGAAGCATTTGATATGTTGGCAACTAATATAGATGCTATTTATCACAGTGCTGCAATGCTGAATTACGTATTCCCCTACTCAGCATTGAAAACAGCTAACGTGCTGGGAACCCAAGAAATCATTCGTTTGGCTTGTAAAATCAAAGTTAAACCCTTACATTATGTGTCTAGCGTCGCGGTATTTGAATCACCTGAATATGCTGGAA
>JBCBHT010000058.1:0-30682 GCA_038525335.1 Cyanobacteria bacterium J06621_15
CTGCCTACTGCCGACTGCCGACTGCCTAAAAACGACTATTTTAATAGCATACCAAGTACTGAAGAACCATATTTTTTTCACCCACCTACTTAGTAAAACCGGGAAATAAGGGAAGATAAATATTGCTTTTACAGATTCTCTAAATATCACCTCTATACAGGATTTTGAATCTGCAAATTTAAAAAGTTAGAGATATTAAGTTGCTTCAGTAATCTGATAGTAATAATCGAGTCATTGCTAATAACTTACTACATAATTAGTCTCATATAATCGTGGTTCGTAATAGTGATAATTGCGCTTCATAATTAGAAATTCACACGATATAACAATGCAGCTACGGAATACATAAATCTAGTGCTGTCAACTGATAAGTATAAAAAAATAATTTTTTTCTTTTAAGTATTCCTGGAAACACATTATTGCTATTTTTACTTCTAATATAAAGCTACATAATGATAATTACCTATATGAAAACGTAAGTAATATCATGCAGAATAATATTTGGTCAATTTATTTAAATTAAAAGCTAAGTAAAAATGATGAATAAAAACTTACAAACTCAGGAATTGGCAATTGCTATTACAGCCAAAAACCTGAATCCAAATATCCTCAATCTTGATTTTTTAACTTATAGTAATATTATCTCGCCAGAGTGGAAACTAGCGCGTCAGCCAATTTATACAAAAAATTTTACGCAGCTTGTTTTTCAAAGTGGAATTGTAATAGTAGCACAACCCGACCGAATAGTTTTCGCAGAAACTATTGAGACAGAAGATATTCAAGAATTACAAATATCTAAAGTAGCCGGAAACTATATAGAAAAACTACCCAATGTAGAGTATAAAGCTGTAGGAATTAATCCTAAAGGATTTGTAACTTTTACAGATTTAAATGGTGCTAGTAACTATTTATTAAATCATCTGCTTGCTTCTGGAGAATGGCGAGAATTTGGTCAAAAACCTGTAAAAGCAGCAATTCAGTTGGCTTATACTCTAGAATCTTCTCAGTTCAATTTAACAATTAATGAGGGGTTACTGAAAGTTTCGGCAGATAAATCTTTACCAGCAGTATTATTTTCAGGTAATTTTGACTATAAGATTAGCAGTAATAAGCCAGAAACTCGTTTAAAAGATTTGCATTTGATTCTCGACAATTGGAAAAACAACTTAGAAACTTACAAACAACTGATTAACGATAAATTTTTGTCATCATTTGCAGAAGGCAAAAATCTAATTCCTTTTGGTGTTCCGATATCTCCATCAGTTTAAAAATTATGCACATATAATTTTTATTTCTATCTTACCTGATATTTTTATAGGGAAAATTATCACAAACCTGGGATTTTATTGCTAGCATGGCTTACGCAATCGTCACAACATCCCGCTGCATAACACTATTGAAGTTTAATATAGGACTCCTCCGCAGATTTTTGAAAAAATAATTTGGTTCGCAGCTTGCTGTACAAAAGTTTGATTCTCAGTATACCTAGCAAGATTCAATTAGGATTCCTATATTAGACTCAAAACCAATCTAAATGCCAGAGCAAAGGCAATCGTACCCGAAATTAATCTAAACTTAATTTTACCTCTTCTACAAGGTAGATATGCCAGTTGCGTAAGTCTTAACTAAATTAAATGCCAGATTTATTCCTGGTCGCAGATAATTATAAATTATTACTGATATTTGTTTTTATACTATTGATTATTCTCTATTATTTTTAAACAATAAGTTAACTTTACAAGAAACATGAAACAACCAATTGTATTCCCTAAGCAATTTTACGGTTCTCAGATAAAATCTTTGCTAGATATAAAGGGATACATACCTTTTTTCATTGGTATTAGCTAGGATGCCTGCCCTGTCTACCGTAATCCAAACGAGCTATGACTCTGACGCTGATTAAATACCCCGCACCATTGTTGAATAAAATTGGCTCCTATGTTTGCCAAGCAGTTATTTATATTCAGCAACAGCAACCCGAACTATTGCTCGATAGGTACAGAAATGTATCTTGGCGCGACAATAATAACCAATCGCGTTTGAAAGTAAAGCTCATAGAAGTAATCGCTAACACTCAAAATTGGGAATCCTTAGTTAACCAAGTAGAAGTATTTATTAAAGGTCTATTGATACCTGATTCTACGAATACACCAGTTTTAATTAAGTTACAAGAAAAAATTCGACATCTTGAACCAAAGATTTTAGAGTCGGAAACTGCCGACAATGAACAAGATATAGAATCAGCAAAAACTAATTCACAAACTTCGGAAAGCAAACAGAATATAAACTCGACGCAATCGGTTAATAAAGAATCTTTAACTACAAAAACTAATTTACAAGCTTCTGAAACCCTACAAGATATAAATTCTACACAACCTACTCAGGAAGAATCTTTATCTACAAAAACCAGCTTACAAACTACTGAAACTCAACATAATACAAATTCTCTTACCAATAAGTCAAAAGAACGAATTAGTATAGAAGAGCATCAACCTATCACCGCATTACTTTTAGATGCAGACAATATTCCACTTACACCAGAAACCGAAGAATTTTTAGCAAAATTTTGTACTAACCCTATTCAAATAAAAATAGCCTTTGCTAATTGGCAGACCATGGGTAAAAAGGATACGGAATTGTATGACCGAGGTTACGATTTAATTCATGTTCCTTACGGTAAAGACAATGCTGATGAAAAAATGATAGCTTTCGGCTCGACGATTGATGAATATTACCCGAAAGTGAAAGAAATTTTGGTGTGTTCGTCAGATAATGTCATGACTCACTTGTGCGAGCATCTTGAACACAAAGGGTTAACAATTTTTAAAGTTAGCCAACATCTGAGTAATTTGACTATCTTGAACGGTAAAACCAAAGAAATCCAAAATCACACTATTTTACCTTCAATAGAAAAACTTCTGTCTCAGATAAAAGAAATAATTGAAGAGCAAGAAAGACAGACATCAAACCAATGGATAAAGCTCTCAATAATATGTAAAATATTTAAAGAAAAGTATAGCTTTGCCGTTAACAAAGTTGTGTCTCACCACCTTCCCGGTAAAAATATAAAAAATATTTTTCTTTATAAACCCGAGTTTGTAATTCATCAAATACCAGAACAGCCAGAGGTATACGTAACTTTATTCAAAATGCCAACCCAAGAAGATGTAGAAAAAAATAATCAGTTGACATTCGAGAATAAAACCGACTCAGAATAAGAATTAATCACAATTATTACTAATTTAGTTGCTATAACCCGCACTTTTGTCTGAGTTGTGTCAAACAATAATAAATAGCGTAATAGTTTTCGGGAGACTCCCAAGTTATAAAAGATTCCTCTTCGTCAATACCGTATGTCCCAAGCTTGAGGGAAACATACTGTAAAAACATGAGACAAAAAAATGAAAACAGTATTCTCAAGCTCCTCTGAGAAAACCTTACTGTAAGCACTACATGTTTGGAATATATAAAATTGTTTTAAGTAGGCTTTTATTCCACAACGCGCTTTTTTAAACTATACTCGTACCTTCAACATCATTGCTCCGGGGGTACCTCCTTTGTAAAATAAATTTCTGTGAAAAACAACTATTTCCTGCTTAGGAGTGACTTGAAATTTTAACAAAAAAGGCAAAATTAACACACGGACAAGCAGAATAGGGTTAATTTCTTCAATTAAAATGAGAATTGCTTACGTTCACTTCTATGTTGAAGATGCCAAAAATTGGTGTGATTGGTTTGTAAATTATCTTGGTTTTTACAGGTTAGAGGATGACGCTTTAAACAGTAGTTTCTCCCTTAAAGGAGATAAAATTTCTCATACCTCCACGGAAGTAGTTAAAAGCGGTTTGGTTTGCTTTGTTCTATCTTCACCAAAATCATCGATTAGCCCAGTAGCTAAATATCTAAGCCAACATCCACCTGGAGTTGTAGATGTGGCATTTGAAGTAGAAAATTTGTCAGGGATAATTGCGCTAGCACATGCTTATGGAGCAAAGGTTATACAATCTAGAGGGAAATACCGCAGTGCTAAGATTAATGCTTGGGGAGGGCTGACACATACTCTATTAGAAAAAAAGTTGACAAAAAATGTCATCGAAAGTTACTCCTCAACTTCTCCTATCCAAGCAATAGATCATGTAGTTTTAAATGTCCCGGTGGGCTGTTTAAACGCAGCTGTTGCTTGGTATCAAAGTGTTCTAGGTTTTCGACCCCAACAAGCATTTAATATTCAAACCGAATATTCAGCTTTACACAGTCAAGTAATGGTTTCTTCAGATGGGAGCGTACAGGTACCAATAAATGAACCTGCAACTCCAAACTCCCAAATTCAAGAATTTCTCCACGCTAACCGAGGAGCGGGTATTCAGCATATTGCTTTACAAACCAGCAATATAATTCGCAGCATAGACCAATTCCGTACCCGTGGAATGTCTTTTCTTCCTATTTCCCAAAGCTATTATTCTCAATTACAACAGCGAACAAATTTACCCCTGAAATCAAATGAACTCAAAAACATTGCCAAATTAGAAATCTTAGTAGATTGGGAAGAAGATTTTCCGAATGCTTTACTTTTACAAATTTTTACGCAACCAATTTTCTCAGAACCAACTTTTTTCTTTGAGTTCATCGAACGTCGAGAATGCGCTCAAGGTTTCGGTGAAGGTAATTTTCGCGCTCTATTTGAAGCTATGGAGCTTGAACAAATTAAACGTGGAAGTTTACAGATGAAAAGTTAACGATTGATAAGTAATCCATCCCTCTTTCTAAGCTAGAGGGATTGGGAATTAAAAACATTTTCATATTGTTGTCGAATTAATTTAAAACCAGAAGATTTTCAAAATTGTTTAGGGCTTATTGAGTAAAAATATTAGCATTCTTAAAGGGAGAGATATATTCTATTCAACTGAAAAATGCCATATAAAATCTAGCTTGAAAACTTTAGAAAAAACATCTTTTCCTCAAAGCTTTCTGCTTTGCCGAACGACTTATTAAATATTAACAACCAAAAAATGCTAACAATTATGATATTTTGTAAATAAACTTTATATCTATTTGCAATGATAAGAATCATCACAGATTTTGATGGACCAATCAGCGATGTTTCCGAGCGTTACTATCAGGTGTATCTATTGAGTTTAGAAAAAAATTGTCATCAGAATCAACAGATGCAAACACTCTCCAAAAAAGAGTTTTGGAAATTAAAACGTTCGCGCGTTCCAGAAAAACAAATAGGTATTATCTCTGGTTTAGAGGAGATGCAAGCAGAAAAATTCGCTTTACTGAGGAAGCAAACCGTACACACACAACCTTACTTTGACTATGATGTCTTAGCAGATGGTGCCATAGAGGCTTTAACAAAAGCAAAAAAAGCTGGAGTTGACTTAGCAGTAATGACCATGCGTAGAGAACGGGAATTGGAATATGCTTTACAAAAATTTGATTTGTACAAGTTTTTCCCGGAAAATCGCCGTTACTGTCTTAGTAATGATTACGTGAAAACCCGCGATATAGAAGATAAGCCGCTACTTATGGAGCGTGCATTACAAGAACTACCTTTTGCAGAACAGACTTGGATGATTGGGGATACCGAAGCCGATATAACCGCTGCAAAAAAGCATGATATAAAGTCAATTGCTGTGGAATGCGGCATTCGCGATCGCACTCAATTAGAGAGCTATCATCCAGATTTTATTGTCAAAAATTTAGCAGAAGCGACAAATTTAGTACTTGGAGGTTAGAGTCTTTTAAAGTAGCTGTCAAAAACTGTATAAAAAAATGGGTATAAGGGAATTAATGATGACTAATAAGTTACGAGTACTCGTCTTAGATTCCCTATTTTCCCGACAAATTTTACTTTAGAAAACTACAAATTAACCATAGCAACACAAAAGTTACTACGGTGGCAAATTGATTAGTTGTAATTTCGGTCAATTGCAATTGTTGTATCAGTGGATTTGCAATAAGTCCTCCAATAATTAAACCAACAATTAAGCCTATTAAAGTCAATAAAGCTGCTCTACCGAATCTACTTTCTTTGCGATTAATGAAATAAATACTTACTCCAACTCCGAGCACCAGCATCAACTGTAAAATCTGGTCGCCTGCGGCTCTGTAAAACAAGCTGTTAGCACTTAAACCAAGATACCAGACTCCAGGTATAACTACATCAAGAGTACTAGGTTTATCTACTACTTTTTGCAGCCAAGCTGGCGACTGTTTTTTAGGAGCAGGGGCTAAATCGGGAGCTACCTGCTCTCTGCGTTCGGGGAAGCGAATACGTTCGGGTACTTTGATTTTACCTTCTTGACGCATACGGAGGCGGTCCATCAATACAGCATCATAAGCCGCTTCAATCATTTCAAGACGCCCAGAGTCGCCGTTGTGTTGTTCTACTAGGCGGTCACGTGTATCTTGAATTTCTTCAAAGCTAGCGTCTTCTGATACCCCAAGTTTTTCATAGGGATTTTGGTGGCTCATGGGAGTTAATTATTGATAGCGAGGTCGGCAGCAATTTGTTAATAAAAACTATTTTATGATTTATTTTGGTAGAAACCAATATCGTCGTACTCAATTTAATAGTCTTACCTAGATAAAAGTATGAAAGGCACTTTCAATAACACAAGTGATTCTCACTAACAGTAACTTTAACATATCGCAATAACTCCGTGTATCCCCTCATGCCGTTAAGCAATAAGGGCTTTAATGTAGAATTTGAGATAAAAACACAAAAAGTACACATCTTTTATGAAAAAAATTAAACTTTGTGTTTTATTTAAAGCAGGCATATTTTTCCGGAGATAAATTTGTGTTCTTAACCTCCTTCTTCTTTTCGTGCCCTTTAATCGCATATAGATTTAAAATTGATAGCGTTTAAGTAAGACGGTAACTTGAAGCAACTGATTTTCTAGTTTAATCTTCAAGTAACACAGCTATCAGGTTGGAATATTTATAATCGTTAGATATTCTTGCATTAGAAGAAGAGCATTGCTGCTTTATACTCAGGGTTGCATAAAAGATAAAATTTATATTCTCTAGTTGTTGTGAAACATTAGGTATTACTAAGCGTATGCCTGATGTGAAAACAATTAACGAGAGATGCTAGCATTGTAGATTATTTTTGTCCAAACGCGGATGACCGCGTCTTAAAAACGCAATCCGCTTGTAAATCCTATGAATTTTTTTGCAAAGTGATGGTCATGGCTCCCACTGCCAAGATTCTTGTAGTTGACGACGACCCTGCCGTTAGGAATTTAATCCAACGATTCTTGATGAAGCAGAGCTATCAAGTAGAAGCTGCCGAAGATGGCAAAACCGCTTTGGCTCTATTCGAGCAATTTAATCCAGATTTGGTAATTTTAGACGTTAATTTACCAGATGTAATTGGATTTAACCTTTGCCAAGAAATGCAAAGTCGCAACGGTGTTTTTGTTTTAATGCTGACTAGTCGTGCGGATGAAGCCGATAAAATTCGCGGTTTTTCCAAAGGTGCTGATGACTATCTGACTAAACCCTTTGGTTTAGGAGAGTTAGAAGTTAGGGTCGCAGCCATTCTGCGCCGTCAGCGCGTTGTAACCACAGCCGAACAAAAACGTTTAGTTTTTGAAAAGCTGATGATAGATCCGGTCCGAAGAGAAGTTTCGCTCAATAACCTACCAGTTCCTTTAACTGCATTGGAATTTGACTTATTACATTTTTTAGCCAGCCATCCCGGCAGAGTTTGGCGACGTGCCGAACTTATCCAAGAGGTATGGGACTATGAATATGTTGGCGACCAACGGGTTGTAGACGTACATATAGGTCAAATTCGTAAGAAGATTGAAGCTGATGCTGCTCAACCTGCTTTAATTCAGACAGTGCGTGGTGTTGGCTACAAATTTGAATGTCCTGCTCCAGCACAGCAACCTGAAAAAGTTGTTTAGCTTTTATAGTCAGAAGCCTCCCATCTACCTAAAGGGGGAGGTCGCGCCAATGAATTATCAATTCTTTAATTGTGGTTAAATACTATCCGCCAGGTCTAACCCAATTAAATATCTTTTTAGCAGCCTATAAAAAGACAATTTACTCTTAGTGCAAGTCCTTGGTACAAATGTTTCAATAGCTTGAGTAAATTTCATCATAGATGAATCAAACACAAGTTCATCACATACAAGTAACAAGGTATTGTTTAATTTCATTAAAGTTATGGTCATTTGTACTCAAATATGTTCTATCTCTAATTTAGAACCAAGATGCAATGACTTAATTTTGAACAGGTGAAAGTCCTCACGCACAGCCGCTTAAACAGTTTTGCCCTTCGGGTGCGTCACTTGCTTTAAGCGAGGGAATCTCGCCAAAGCAGTGACTTCTCCCAATCAGGAGCCGACCGTTGTAGCAAGTGGGCTGGTCTAGTTTTCCCACTAAGGATTAATCCTTATAAATAAATTTTAGAGTCGATGTAATATTTGACTCTAAAATTTACAAATATGTGATTATAGCAGGAGGTCAAACCTCCTTTTACCGATTCTCAGTTTTACATTCGCCGTTTAAATTGTCCTTAACTTTGCTCTAAAAGCCTACGTCCAAGGTCAATAAAACGATACATTCTCGACAGAATGTACTGGATTTAAATTTGTATATTTCAGAATACTTGTGTCAGAATATTTCAACAATGTCAACTTATTTAGAGCAAGAAGCTGTGATTTTGCTCAAATAGTAACTTCGCAGCTTAAGTAAAATATTTTTTCAATAACAAATAATATAGATGATAGCATTTAATAACTAAATCCTCTGAGACAAGGATATTTATTTGCTTGTTTTTAATATTCTATTTGTTATTAAATAACCCGGCTCTCTAAAAAAGACCGGGTACTTTTTTATGGCTGATAAATTCTAGATAATATAGCGCTACGCAAAAGTCAAAGGTCATATGTATGTTTAAAAATCAGCTGGTTTCAACTTTATCAATGTCTTAATCTAATTACGTAACGCTATACTTGCATCTGTTTTATCACTTCAGGCTAGCTTGATTAATTGACACTTATAAGCCGAAAAAATGGGACTTATTTTGACACTATATCCTATTTCTAACTTAACTCCTGAGCGATTGAGTGCCATTTGAACACTAGGAATGATGAAATAAGGTTTCTAAATAAACTCGAGCCGCACGACGGTCGCTATCTCCATTCTGAAGCAAAAACAAAGACAGAGCAGCGGTAAGTACTCGGTCTTGATCCCAATCTGGATGAGTTTCTAAGTAATTCTTCAAAGATTCGTGAAGTGTCTCTGGGACTGCTGCTAAAAGACTGACTGTGGCGTTCATAATTCTTCTCCTGAAATCGGGCTATTAAAGGCAAATACGAGCATATGCTGAGCTTTGTGGTCAACACTTAGTGAAATATATAGAGCTATAGGACTTACGAATGTTTGCTACATAAACATATCGACAAACTGCAATATTACATTGCGGGCGGGGTTGTTGATGAAAAAAACTTGTCGCATTATTTTGCGCTAAGGAGGGGTGGGTTTGTCAATGCTGCGAAATGTTACAAAGTCATGTATAAAATTTTAATCCTTACGGAATAATCAAGTATACACACCCTAAATTGTTACAATTATTAACTGTAACTCAGTCCTGACCAATCTTCATCTTGCCTTATATAAATCCCCAGCAAAATGTTAAAAAGCCTATTTAAACGTTTAAAGGCTGTGGAGAACTTACTAAAAAGCTGTGGAAATCCTGTGGAATTAGTGAGGAAAATTTGAGTTAATGATAAGAATTACAACTGATATGATTTAATCACTACTCTTTTGCCCATGAAATCCTTTCTCAGCAAGCACTTACCGAATCTTGATAGTCAAATTTGGATTTTGGCATTCGGTAGGTTACTAAACGAAGTGGGTACGGGTTTTACTTTATTTTACGCTCCCATTTTCTTTGTCAACCAAATTGGTCTATCAGCTACCAGCGTTGGTATAGCTTTGGGTAGTCATTCTATTTCAGGGGTTGTCGGGCGGATTATGGGAGGTTCTTTAGCTGATTCTCCTTCTTGGGGTCGTCGTCGTACTTTACTTTGTTCAGCTGCAATTTCAGCAGTTGGCTCTTTAGTTTTAGCTGCTACAAATAGTTTTGTCATCTTAGTTATTGGTAATTTGATAAATGGTTTAGGTATCGGATTGTATTGGCCCGCAACTGAAGCTGTTGTTTCCGATTTAACTAATCAAGAAAATAGTCGTGAAGCGTTTGCCATTACCAGATTTGCGGACAACATTGGTTTAGGTTTGGGAATAGTTTTAGCAGGGGTATTGGTAGCAAGAACTGCCAGCTACCGCTTGTTATTTGTGATTGATGGGGTATCATTCATTGTATTTTTTGGGGTTATTTATGTAGCAATTAAACAAAATCGTAACTATGCTTTTTCAAA
Source organism: Cyanobacteria bacterium J06621_15 (assembly GCA_038525335.1). Lineage (GTDB taxonomy): Bacteria > Cyanobacteriota > Cyanobacteriia > Cyanobacteriales > Nostocaceae > Rivularia. Next base: position 10,401 of record JBCBHT010000058.1, read on the forward strand.
TTCAAGTTCAACCTTGCAACCAACAGCTTCTTGGAAATCAGCGTTGAAAGACAATCGTCTACTGATTTTTGTTGTAGTCAATATTGTTTTTACTACCTATATTTCTCAGTTACACAGTACTCTTCCAGTTTATTTCAGTAAGTTCATTCAAGTTTCGGACGGGTCTAATAAAGGATTTACGGAAACAACTATCAGCGCTCTTTTTACCTGGCATTTAGTAGTCGCGATAATTGCACAATTACCTGTAGCTCGCTTGATGAAACGTTTATCTCACTCCGTAGCGCTTACTGTTTCAGCTCTATCATGGGCTATGGGTTTTATTTGTATTTGGGTGACCGGTATTTCGTCGGTTTATTCGATAGTCTGGGCTGCTTTATCGCTATTTTTGTTTGCTTTAGCTATCGTTTCCTACACCCCATCAGCCTCAGCCTTAGTTAGCGAAATTGCTCCTTCAGATCAACGTGGTATCTATTTCTCGATTAACTCTCTTTGTTGGGCTGCTGGCTATTTGATTGGTCCCCCTTTAGGTGGTTTAGCATTAGACCAATCCCAATTTATTATTAATAGTTTTTGGCTAATTTTGGCTGCAAGCGTTATTTTGACGATTGCTATTTTACGCTACTTGAATCATTTACTTTCTAGGGAAAAAATTAGGCAAAAATAAAATAGCTTTGAATTAGTTTTGAATCTTTCCTAGCGATGATTCAAAACTAACCAAAAGAAAATATATTTCTACTTCTACTTTCGTCTTTCTTGCAACTTGCGATAAACAGATTTTAAATCAACATTATGATGAGCTAAAGCGACCAAAGTATGGTAAAACAAATCAGCTACCTCACCAGCGATATCATCTGCATCATCATCTTTACAAGCCATTACAACTTCGGCGGATTCCTCACCAATCTTTTTTAAGATTTTGTTGTCACCACCTTGAAACAACTTACAAGTGTAAGAATCTTCGGTAGGATTATCGCGTCGGTGGGATATTACTTCAAATAGCTGCGACAAAGTATCGGCAGGAGGTGGAATAATTGTGCCCTCAACTTGGTGAAAACAACTTCTTTGACCAGTATGACAAGCAATATTTCCCATCTGTTCGACACCAATTAAAAGAGCATCGCTATCACAGTCATAGCGGAGACTATGCACTGTTTGAATATGTCCGCTCGTAGCACCCTTGTGCCATAATTCCTGACGCGAACGACTCCAAAACCAAGTTTCACCAGTTTCCAAAGTCTTGTTTAAAGACTCTTGATTCATCCATGCCATCATCAAAACTGTGCCGTCCAAATAATCTTGGACTATAGCTGGCACCAAACCTCGTTCATCGTAGTGAATTTTATCAACGGGGATAAAGTTTTGCGAATCTGTTACAGAATTAAACATACTGGCAACATACCGCCCTTAAATAAGAATGATTCATGAATTCACGATATCATTCTGTATGGTCTATCTTTACGAGATGTTTTTGCTTTATGCTTACGGTAATACTTCAAAAAATCGGCTTTACTTTGCATAGTTGAGTGCATCTTCAATGCATTTAAAGCGAAATAAGTGAGTTTTGAAAACTTCACCGTAAAAATGGATAGCCGAGTTGAAAGCTGCCTGATAATTATCCAGAACAGCTGACTAGTAGCGATTGCGAACTCAATAAGGCAAATCCCGATTTATAACATATTTCTATTTTCCGGGGCATGCTATTTCAGCTAATTTACTACGATATAGGTTTAACGCAGTATTAGCCCCTATCCAAAGATAGACCATTATAATTACACTGTAGGAGACAGCCTTGGTAAATACAACGATTAAAACTACCAAATCACAAGAAATCTTTTCAGCTGCTCAAAATTTGATGCCGGGAGGAGTAAATTCTCCAGTCCGTGCTTTTAAATCTGTAGGTGGTCAACCTATAGTTTTTGACCGTGTAAAAGGGGCATACATTTGGGATGTAGATGACAACGAATATATAGACTATGTAGGTACCTGGGGTCCGGCAATTTGCGGTCATGCTAATCCCGAAGTAATCACCGCACTGCATTCGGCTTTAGAAAAAGGTACCAGCTTTGGTGCCCCTTGTGCATTGGAAAATGTATTAGCAGAAATGGTGATTGATGCCGTCCCCAGCATTGAGATGGTAAGATTTGTTAATTCTGGGACAGAAGCCTGCATGGCTGTTTTAAGGCTGATGCGAGCTTTTACCAAACGAGATAAAATTATCAAATTTGAAGGCTGCTACCACGGTCATGCTGATATGTTTTTGGTGAAAGCAGGTTCTGGAGTCGCTACTTTAGGTTTACCTGACTCTCCTGGAGTTCCTAAGTCAGTTACCGGAGATACCCTAACCGCACCTTTCAATGATTTAGAAGCGGTCAAAGTACTATTTGAAGAAAATCGCAATGAAATTGCTGGGGTAATTTTAGAGCCAGTGGTAGGAAATTCTGGTTTTGTTCCCCCCGATGCTGGATTTTTAGAAGGACTACGCGAAATCACTGCCGAACACGGTGCATTATTAGTATTCGATGAAGTTATGACTGGCTTCCGCATTTCTTACGGTGGCGCTCAAGAGAAGTTTGGCGTGATCCCAGATTTAACTACTTTGGGTAAGATTATCGGTGGTGGCTTACCTGTAGGAGCTTACGGTGGTCGTCGAGACATTATGTCAATGGTTGCACCCGCAGGACCTATGTATCAAGCTGGAACTTTGAGTGGAAATCCTTTGGCAATGACTGCGGGAATTAAAACGCTGGAATTGCTGCAAAAACCCGGTACTTACGATTACTTGGAACGAATCACCAAAAAGTTAGCAGACGGTTTAGTAGAAGTTGCTCGCGAAACTGGTCATGCTGCTTGTGGTGGTAATATCAGCGGAATGTTTGGCATGTTCTTCACCAGTGGTCCGGTTCATAATTACGAAGACGCTAAAGCTTCGGACACGGCTAAATTTGGACGCTTCCACCGTGGCATGTTAGAACACGGTATCTATTTAGCACCTTCTCAATTTGAAGCTGGTTTTACCTCCATAGCTCATACAGAAAAGGATATTGAGCGAACTTTACAAGCTGCACGAGAGGTTATGTCCCGATTGTAAAAACCGCGTTGCAGTAAAATCCTTTCAATTTATCAATCCCGTTCTATCTACGATAGACGGGATTGAAGTTTTTATGAAGAATTCAACTTTACAAATCAGAACATTAACTACAACCGCAACCACTTTGGGCACAACCTGTCATGCTTTTGTGACCTTCGGCGCAAGCTCTAGAACAATAATATTGACCATCTTTGTTTATTGCACTATCAATTTTCACAATGCACAAACATTTCTCACACGCACATTTCATTAAATCTACAGTAGGTGTCATCTTTTATCTCCCATAAATGCTTTTCAAAAACCTTATAGAATATCTGAACAGATATTCATGTATTGGATATTAGCATATTTTTTTGTTACTGCAATAAATATTAAATTAATCTAGGCGAGGTGTGGATTCCAAGGTGAGAACTGGGAAATACTATTTGCAGAAATATTTGCAGAAAAAATATAAGTGGGGAAACTTTAAAATTATTTAAAACTATATACAATTACGATATATTTTAGCTTCCAAGTTAAGTTAACAAAAAATAATAAGAAATCAATTCAAACTTTCTAAGAATTCCGTATTTACACTATAGGTTATTCAAATATTACCTAAACTTTAAGAACTCTTCAAAACAAACCCCGCAATTTGCACCTGTTATCTTATAATCCCTATCTCAATAATAGAAATAGAGTAATTGCTCCCCGTTATTATTTTTTTTGTAGCGAGTTGACAGTGCATGAGCTACTGCTTAAATCCGAACTGTCCCAACCCAGAAAACTTGCCTTTTAGTGAAAGATGTCAATCTTGTGGGGCGCGAATATTGTTGCGCGAGCGTTACCGGGTTACTAAATCCCTAGGTCAAGGTGGCTTTGGAGCGACCTTTCTCGCACAAGATGAAGCTTTACCGGGAGAACCAAGTTGTGTAATTAAACAGCTACGTCCTTCCGGAACTGCACCCCATGTTTTGCAGATGGCACGGGAATTATTTGAGCGAGAAGCTGTAACCCTGGGTCGAATTGGGAATCATCCCCAAGTTCCACGTTTATTAGACTATTTTGAAGACCGCGAACATTTTTATTTAATTCAGGAATATGTTCATGGCTCAACTATACAACAGGAGGTAAAACATACCGGAGTATCAACCGAGGCTGGAGTAAAGCAATTTTTAAGCGAAATTCTACCATTATTACAATATATTCACTCCCAAAAAGTAATTCACCGAGATATTAAACCTGCCAATTTGATTCGTCGCGCTCAAGATGCCAGATTGGTTTTGATAGACTTCGGTGCTGTCAAAAATCAAGTTAACCAGACAGCCGCGATGCAATCGGGACAAACAGCATTAACCGCTTATGCTATTGGTACTCCAGGTTTTGCACCTCCAGAGCAAATGGCTATGCGTCCAGTTTATGGTAGCGATATTTATGCTTTGGGAATTACGTGTATATATTTATTAACTGGTAAATCTCCTAAAGATTTAGAATACAATCCGGCAACGGGTGAGGTGATGTGGCAACACTTGGTACATGCAAGCGACCACTTTGCTCAAGTCTTAGGAAAGATGATGGATGTATCGGTTCATAACCGCTATCAGTCTGCTGATGAAGTACTCAGAGCATTGGAGATGGAGCCTTATTTAGATAGTTTGGCTTCTGGTTTAGCAGCTCCGTCAAATCACGGTAGTCCTAGAACTTCTACGGGTGTTGTAGGTGGTACAAATACCACGAACAACTCATCTACGAGTTTCTCTAGCGCTGGAGTAGCTCAAGTAGCAGCAGCTATTCGTGCTAGAAAAGCTAAAGCTGCTTCTGGTACAGCAGTACGAACAAGAAGAGCCAACAATAGCTTTCTAAAATCTAAAACAGCGACTTCAGTATCCAATTCAGGCAAACCCTCAGATGGAAAATCACAAGCGCAACAGCGTCGCTTAAACTCTGAAAGCCTTCTTACAGCTTATTTGAAGGGACGAAGAGATTTCGCTTTACACAATCTGAGTTTATTAAATTTACAAGGCTCAGATTTATCAGAAACAAATTTTCATTCTTCTAAGTTTGAAAAAACTAACCTTCAAAACGCAAATCTCTATAACAGCGACTTTGGAAGAGCTAATTTGAGTAAAGCTAATCTTAGAGATGCGAATTTAAGCAAGGCTTATTTTAACCATGCTGATTTGGAATTAGCAGACCTTCGCGGTGCAGACCTTAGTTATGCTCATCTAAGTAATGCTAATCTCCGTGGGGCTAATTTATGCGGTGCCAATCTGACTGGAGCTAAAATAAGTCCCGAACAGTTAGCATTAGCTAAAACTAATTGGATGACTGTACGTCCTAATGGGAGAAGGGGTTTATTATGATTGGTATTAGGATAAAATAGTTTTTATTTGATTTCAATCATTATTAACCTCGATAACCTTGATATTTTTGAGAAAGAACAAATTAGACAAATAAACAAAAGTCATTTAAGTTATTTTGATTTAAAAATGCGATATTTAAAAATAAGATAAATAATTTTGCGGCTCACAATGCTAAGGTATTGTAAATGTTAGCGATTTGTGTATTAGTCATCAATAGATGATTTTTATAGTTGATTAACATTAGTTCGAGTTAAATAGTTAATCATGCTTTTAGCCATTGAATTATGTATTAAATAACATAATTACGTTTGTGAATATTATTTTCAAGCAATAATGTGACCATGAGTTTAGTAATTATGCAAATAAATTCCGCTTAATTAAGCGCATAAAGTACTGAAGACTCACGACTAATTTTACGCAGTAAATGTTTTAATTTTTAAATTACAATTATCAGATTCCTCTATAGCATTCCTAAATCATTTGTGAGATTTTAGAAACCCGGTTTTTTGAAAAAACCGGGTTTCTGGCACCTACCTTTCTCACGACTCATCTAGGATTGCTATATAAATTCTTTAAAAGCAGTATTAATATAGAGGAATATCTGATTTTAGTCATAATATCTTTTCGACAGGAAAACCTTTGTTAATTTAGCTATTTAGCTTAAACAGATTATAAATAGCTTCGTATAAGCTGGGCAGATAAAGACGTTAAAATAACCATAGTAAACTTTTAACCAAGCTTTAACCAAATTGATTTTCTCTATATCTTGTACAAGCAAGTACTCGTCTAAATTTTAATAAGATAGACTTTACAAAATTTTACGGATAAAGTGCTGATTCTGATTTTATTAGAGATTAACAGTTTTTCGTTTTACAAAACTCCGACAATACTTCAAGTTTTATATACATAACTTATTACTATTCGTTATTATTCGTTGTTGAATTGCGGAGCTTATATAATTTATAACTATAGTTATATCGCTTCATATTTAATTTTTTGTTCATAATATAACTAAATATCACAGAAAATCTATCCAAAGTTACACATGAAGAGCTTGGTAAAGAGAAACCTCTGCTTTTGGGCTGATTACGCTAGAAAATTAGGTAGGATATTCTGAATAAATGGCTATCATATTAACCATGCTATAGAGTATAATATTAGACACTATAGTAAGTATTAATATTTGTTGAATTAATATTTTATTGTGCTGCGTAATAATTCACTCATTACTACGGGAAAATACGAAAAATTAAACTTTAATCTTCTTACGCATGATAATTTTTTAACTCTTATTTGATGAGAAGACCTGTATTCCGCAAAACAAGTTTGCTATTTACAGCATCCGCCAGTTTTAGTGAAGTACATTTGGACGGGCAGGGATGCCTATCCCACAAGAGTTTCAAGATATAGCTTTGTACCTCATTTAGCTGCAAAGTGCTGTATTTCACAACACAGATACTCCGATACTTGTGCAGAGCCAGTTAATTCAATAAGAACTGAGGAAATAACGCCTACTTTGCTCTATTACCTTAGAGTAAAGCGTAAATTCCATAAAACAAAGAAAATACAAACAATTTAGTTCTGATTAGAGACTGAGATCAAATAGTCATGAGCAATATTAGCGAGTTAAAATTTTTACCAAACGACTTGTCTACAACTCCCGAATGCATACCAGAAGAGCTAAAAGAGCGATTAAGTTTATATCAGCTTTTCACAAAATTATATGAAAATCATGGCAGTCTCTTAAAGGAAATTCTTAAATCAGAAAACTTATCCCCTGGTTCGTTGAATATAGAGAAGTCGCGTTATATACAGGGTATTATTGATGGGAAATCAGTTTACCTCGCAACGAATTTATGTGACGGTAAAAGTCAGAGTTTACGACAATCTCAAAATACTTGGACTATCGGACGCGATCGCAAAAATGGAATCAATATTAATAATAAGTATGTATCTCGTCACCATGCTGCGATTCGATACGTTGAAGGGGGAAATCATTCTTATGAATCGTCTGCTGAGACTCATACAAATGGTGTGTTTTATTTAGTAGACTTTAACAGTACTAATGGGACTTATGTTAATGGTGAACAGATTTACCAACCGACCAAGCTTGAGGAAGGAGATATTGTTAGGGTAGGTAATGTAACTTTCTCATTTTTCGTAAATCATAGTTGTTCTGTTTTACCTACAGTAGCAATTGAGTTATTGATGCAGCTAGTACCTAAAACAGATGCTAATAAAGTTTCTAACAATAAAGCAGAAACATTAAATCCATATTACAAAAGCAAAACGAACACTCGAAAGCTGGAAAACAGAGAGCGTATTCAAGAAGAAATTAAAGATGAAAAGGTAGCTCGGATGAAAACCTTTGAAGAACAGTTAAGTCAGGAATGGAAATCCGAAATTTTAGACCGCTTTTACAGTAAGCAAGTAGCAAAAAATTCTATAATAAATAGGTAATAGGGGACGAAAAATACAAGGACATAATGATGTCTTTGATTAAAAATATTTCACTATTTTTGTAGACATAAAGCGAATTCTAAGTTAAGCAGATAAAAAAGCTAAAAAATCACTACATCTATTAATTGAACCAGAAGATTTGCTACTCTCTATTTATTTTACAAATCTAATTTTTTAGTAGATAATAAACTGTTTTGATTAAGTAGTTAAACATAATTAGGACTTGCTGAATAAAATTATAACTCTTATAATATAAGGTTTTCAGAGCTTTTTATCCTTTTCTTGTGCAAGCTTATGTGATTTACTGGCTTAAAACCCTAACCTATTATACTCTAAACGGATTAATTATTGTAGGTTGGGTTGAGGTACGAAACCCAACAAAAACCTACTTAATGTTGGGTTTCACTTCGTTCAACCCAACCTACGAAAAGTTAAGTTTTTAGCCGTTGGGAGTATAATAAAAATAATTAACGTCAGTTCGGTTTAAAAGATTTACAATTAATTAAGTAGCAAGTAAGGGGTAAAAATACAGCCATAAACAGTAATAGAGAGAGCAAATTCAATTCTTCGGAGAACAAATTATCTAATACTTTTTGCGATTATATTAGGGAAAAATATCCCGAACTCAGGTTAATTAAAAAGGCATACTAAATACATATTAATTAATTACAACTTGTATTAATAAAAATTAGTAATCGAAATAAATTTAGTTGTGACTAATAGATATAGCGCTACAGTAAAATTGAGGGTTTAAGCCCGAAGTTTAAAGGTTTGTAAATGAAAGTTTCAGAGTATAGTAATGTCCTAACCGCCATTAGGTAGTGCTATATTTGATATCCAAAACCTAAGATAAAAAACATTGCGGAGGCAATTTACCTTTAAATATAAATGTAAATTGTCTCCACAGAAATAAGTAATCAACGATTAATCAGTTTCACGAATATAACAAGTTCTCACTTCGGAGATAATTAACGATGCTATTCTTCATCTAATTCTTCATCATCGTCGTCATCATCACTTGGCTGTCCTACAGAATTTGCCGAAACAACAGCACCTAAATCTAACTTCTCAAGAACTTTGAGTCTGATTTCTTCAAGCAATTCCGGCTTTTCTTCAAGATGTTTAATAGCATTATCTCTTCCTTGAGAAATATTATCGCCGTTGTAACTGTACCAAGCTCCTTTACGGTTGATAACGCTAGTTTCTTCTGCTAAATCAACAATACAGCCCAAAGTGGATATACCTTTACCGAAGATAACGTCAAACTCAGCGATTCTAAAAGGTGGTGCAACCTTATTTTTAGCAACCTTAACTTTGACACGAATACCAAATTCTTCCGTACCTTTTTTCAAGGTTTGAATGCGTCGAATGTCCAAACGCACGGAAGAGTAATATTTTAGAGCATTACCACCAGTGGTAGTTTCTGGATTACCGTAGCTAATACCAATCTTCATACGCAACTGGTTAATAAACATGACCGTACAGCCAGATTTACCAATGTTACCAGTAATTTTACGTAATGCTTGACTCATTAATCGCGCTTGAAGACCCACGTGAGTGTCACCCATGTCCCCTTCAATTTCTGCACGAGGAACCAATGCTGCTACCGAGTCAATAACCACGATATCAACCGCAGCAGAACGCACTAGCTGGTCTACGATTTCCAAAGCAGCCTCTCCAGTGTCTGGTTGAGATATTAGTAAGTTCTCAATATCAACACCTAAAGCAGCAGCATAAGTTGGGTCAAGAGCATGTTCTGCGTCTACATAAGCTGCAATCCCACCTTCTTTCTGTACTTCAGCTACTGCATGTAGTGCTACGGTTGTCTTACCAGAACTTTCAGGACCATAAATTTCAACTACCCGTCCTTTAGGTAAACCGCCACCTAATGCTAAATCTAAAGTAAGTGCTCCAGTAGGAATTGTTTCTACACGCATACGGGTAGCATCCCCGAGACGCATGATTGTACCTTTACCAAAAGTTCGCTCTATCTGGTTGAGAACCATACCGAGCGCTTTTTGCTTACCTGCATTTTCTGTGTTAGTAGCCGCCATTTGAACCTCTAAATATATGACTTGGGGGGTTTCGTTTTGATAATCTTAATAGAACAGATATACTATCATGCCATCTTAGCACTACCGAACGCTTTATAACTTAGCTAGGCATTAAGGAATATTTAAATCGATGACCGGTAAGATTGGGCTGAATATTTATCGTCTGAGTTGGTTATTAAGTAGTTGCAATTGTTAAAAATTAATTTTACATATATTTACATAAATATGGCTTAAGCCTGCTTGTTTGTTTTTCCTAACTGTCGGACGTTACTGGATGTTAGATGATGATTTGATATGGCTAGAAGCGAATATTCACCAGATTTAAATCAATAAGTTTGACTTATTCGAGTAAAACTTGACCGGTTTTTGATGGATTGTGCGTATACTATGGTACTCGTGAGTGTTATTTATTGTAGCTGAACTAAATCTTTAATTTAGATTGTATCCGGAACAGAACAAGGAAAATATTAGAAAATATTAATTTATGCTGATTTGCATTACACAACCTATAGAGCTATCGCAAAGCTTCGGTATTTGAAAGTAGTGTAATGATATTATTTTCTACGGCTTCCGGGGCTTGGTTACCATCAATAGTCAACAAACGATGACGACGGTCATAATATTCTAATATCGGAACCGTTCGGTCATAGAAAAGCTCAACACGACGCTGAACTATTTCGGGCTGGTCATCGGGTTGAGAACGAGCTTTTGAACGACTTAACATAACAGCTTGTGAAGTTTGTAGATATATAGCGTAATTTAACTTTTGCTCTAATTCATCAAGCAAAAAATCTAACTCTTCGGCTTGAAATGCGGTGCGAGGATAACCTTCTAAAACCCAACCTTTGTTAAAATCGGGCTGCTGTAAATGATTGCGAATTAAATTAATCATCAGTTCATCAGAGACTAATTCACCCGTTGCGATAGCATAACGTGCATTGTCAGCTAGTTCGCCTAACCTTGATGTAGTTTGTCTTAAAATCTCACCTGTGGAGATTGTAGGTACATTAAAGTGTCTGCTGAGATTTTCTGCTTGAGTACTTTTACCCGAACCAGAGCCTCCCAAAATCACGAATCTCATAGTACAATCTACTCCTCTAAACATAATTCAATTTATATGACTTGAAACATTTATCTGTTACGTTATAAGCGCTACAGAAGAATAGTCACCTTAGATAACTCAATTTTTTGTTTATATCCTGGGTATTTTCTAAGCATTTTTGATAAACATACTTCTAAGATAAAAAGGTTTTTATTTTTACCCCCTCTTGCTTTTATGACAATATAAATATAAATTTTAATAGCTATTGACTTAAACGCAAACGTAGTGATTGACTAAGAATGCATCATTACTCTCATTGCTATATAACTCTGTGACTGAACTTAACTTACAAGTAATTTTGTAAGATAATTTATCAGCGAAAATACTGAATTACTGTGTTTTTTTTTCATTAATTTATGGTTGCTCAGCTAGAAAATAAGAATGTAAATTCGACCGTTAGTTTATCACATACAGTTAAAGGAATAGTACAAGTTTTTACTAGCTCCTACCGTAGCTTTTTTACCAGTGTAATGGCACAAGCACTGAGAATTGCCGGTCAAGGTACGCCAGTTCTGATAGTGCAATTTCTTAAAGGTGGTATTCGTCAGGGACAAAACAATCCCGTTGTGTTAGGGCAAAATTTAGATTGGATTCGCTGTGATTTACCGCGTTGTATCGATACACCCCAGTTGGACGATACTGAAACCGAAGCGTTACATTCACTGTGGCAGCATACAGTAAGTGTAGTGAATCAAGGTAAGTATTCTCTTGTTGTACTGGATGAATTAAGCCTAGCAATGAATTTTGGCTTAATTCCGGAAATAGAAGTTTTAGAATTTTTGAGCAAGCGTCCCCAGAATCTTGACATAATTCTTACCGGAGCGGAGATGCCTAAATCTATTCTGGATTTAGCAGACGAAATAACAGAAATTCGTCGTCCGAATCGGCTGTAGGAAAAGTTAGGGAACAAAAGGAAAAAGATATAAGAAAAAAGTTCGGAGTTAAGATTTATTCGATTTTTTCTTTGACCTTTGAAATTTAATCTGTAACGTTTGGTTTGTAATTATTAGCCCGTGATTAAAAACGACATTTGGATTTCTAAAATGGCTCAGAAGGGTATGATTAATCCTTTTGAAGCAAGTCTAATTAGAGAAATTAAATGCGACGAAGATAGGTTGACTCGTCGCGTTATTAGTTATGGATTATCTTCCTACGGCTACGATATTCGTCTTTCTCCTACAGAATTTCGTATATTTAGACATATTCCTGGAACTGTAGTAGACCCTAAAAATTTTAAGGAGCAAAATTTAGAATCAACAGCATTACATTCATCTGATTCGGGAAATTATTTTGTTTTACCGGCTCATTCTTATGGCTTAGGTGTTGCTTTAGAAAGGCTAGAAATTCCAGATAACATCTCGGTGATTTGTATCGGTAAATCTACATATGCTCGCTGTGGAATAATTGCAAATCTTACACCTGCTGAGGCTGCGTGGCGCGGTCATTTAACTTTAGAATTTTCTAATTCTTCCAGTGCTGACTGTCGCATTTATGCTAATGAAGGCGTAGTGCAGCTATTATTTTTAGAAGGTGAGCCTTGTGCTATTAGTTATGAAGCTAGACAAGGTAAATATCAAGACCAGCCGGAAAGAGTTACTATAGCCAGAATATAGTCAGTTATCGGTTAACAGTGAACAGTTATTCAATAATTGTTCATTGTTCATTGATAACTGTTAACTGATTATGGTGCTAATCTCGCTTTACCTAAACGATGAGATTTGTACCATTTTGCTATGTCTGGAACCCAATTTTCAAAGTGAATTAGCATCAGTTCACATAACTTTTGAATTTCTAATTGAGCGTCTTTTTTATTTCTCATATCTAAGAAGTGCATTAAAGACCTCAAATTTAAACTAACTATAAAATGCTGACGATAATCGAAGGGCATCTTTCCTCTAATATGTTCCTCAGAAATGCCGTTATCAAAATCAAGTTTATAGCGTTTAACAGCTTCCATACACCAATTTAAATCGGCTTGTCTTTGTTCTAGTGAATAGTAATATTTTTTGCCTTGACGGTTAGTGTAATAATCCACCGGACGCAGGTAGAAAACATCTTCTACGTCTTTTTCTCCTTCCGCTACTTTGATAAACTGCTCTGAAGTATATCTAAAAGATTGAACATCGAAAGATACGCTTATACGATGAGTACGCGCTTGCTGCATAACGCTATGGGGAAAATAACCGCAGTTAAATACGATTTGAGGATGTTCTAAAGGACCGTAATGTCCCCTTTCTCCAGCTAAAAGTCGTTTGACTATAATCTCACCACATTGCGATTCTGAAGGAAATTCGTCCCGCTCATCGTAAACGAATTTATCCGTATAATCTTGATGCATTGCAGCATAAATTACTTGCTGCGGATTTGGTGTTTTTGTAATAACTTCTACTCTAAATCGGTTCATGTTAAATTTCAGGAATCTTGAAGGAATTGCGAATTAGGCATTATCAAAGATAAAAGATATACTTTTTTATCTTTTGTGCTTCATCCTTTAAAATAAGTGAAAAATATTCTTTTTTGAAGTAAACGATAACAAAGGGTAAGAAAAATTATGGTTTTAACTGCTTCAACTATGTTGTCTTTGGGTACAAAGGCTCCGGATTTTCAACTACCTAATGTAGTATCTGGCGAAACTATTTCTCTTTCAACATTTGCAGATAAAAAGGCTTTATTAGTGATGTTTATTTGTCGTCACTGTCCTTTTGTAAAGCACGTTCAGGACGAATTAGCTCAATTGGGAAAAGATTATTTACAAAACGGTTTAGGGATTGTAGCTATTAGTGCGAATGATGTTCAAAATTACCCCGATGATGCGCCAGATTTATTAAAGAAAATGGCGACAGAGTTGGATTTCAAGTTTTCTGTATGTTATGACGAAACTCAAGAAACAGCAAAAATTTATACTGCTGCTTGTACTCCAGATTTCTTTTTGTTTGATAATGAGCAAAAGCTTTTTTATCGCGGACAATTAGATGATAGTCGTCCGAGTAATGGTCAACCCGTAACTGGTAAAGATTTACGAAATGCAATAGATGCTGTACTACAGAGTAAATCTTTGACAGAAGAACAAAAGCCGAGTATTGGTTGCAATATTAAGTGGAAACCAGGGAATGAACCGGATTATTTTGGGTAAGAGTTAGGAGTTAGGAGTTAGGAGTTAGGAGTTAGAAATTTTGGATTTTGGATTTAAATTAGGAATTAGATATGAATTAGTAAATAAATACTATCTAATCGCAAGACCCATTTTTAATATGCTCAATTCCAATGTCCAATTTTTGCTAGTAACTAACAACTAACAACTAACCACTTTATTAATTTTGAATTTCTAAATTAAGGATGTAATGTCCTAGCTGAAGTTTTCCAGCCCACAATTCGTATTCAACTCTGAGATGTTCCGGTAAAGGGTTTCCAGTCAAGGTAAGACTACGAGTAAAGTTTCTCAAACGAATTGGCTGATTATTCTGCAAGGATTCGTTAGGTAGCCAATAACGACTCATACCGTAAACTCCCTGTTCCCAGAAGTGACGATAACTTAAATGTGGATTCCCTTGCATGGTCATGATAACTCTATAAGGGGAAATTTCTAACCACAAAATTCTTGGACTACTTAAAACGCGAGGGTTGGTTTGTGCAGGTGTAAATTGAAGGTTCTGCGAATTCTGAGATTTTGCTTCTTGCTCAGTTTTAATCGGGGGTGCATTTAATAATAGGTGGAAGCGCTGGCTATCTTTTTGATATAAAGTAGCCGCAGTTTCGACAACAGACTGGACTGGTAAATCTGTTGAAATTAGAGATAAGCAAACGGGTTTGCGTTGATGAGTCAGCATTAGAGGGATAGAATTAGAAGCTATTGGATAAATAAGTCTAATATTGGGGTTTGGTGTCGGGTTTAACGGTAGGATAAAGGGCGAGGAAGTTTACACAGTAAGCTTTGCTTTGGTGTAGCTTCCCGTACAGTCACACGCCAGTTTATCCTAATGTCGGCTTCTGTTATAACCGTAGAAACTAAACAAAACCTCCCCCACAAGTTAGTCATTAGACGACCTGAGTCAGGACTATCTTTAAATGGTAATATTCGAGTCCCTGGAGATAAATCTATCTCCCATAGAGCATTAATGCTAGGAGCGCTCGCTGAAGGTGAAACCCGTATAGAAGGATTACTTTTAGGGGAAGACCCCCGAAGTACAGCTAGTTGTTTCCAAGCGATGGGAGCAGAAGTTTCAGATTTAAATACAGAATTAGTTAGGGTTAAAGGAATTGGTTTGGGCAATTTACTTGAACCCGTTGATGTTTTAGATGCTGGCAATTCTGGTACCACTTTGCGACTGATGTTAGGGATTTTGGCATCCCATGCAGGACGTTTTTTTACTGTTACTGGGGATAGCTCCTTACGTTCGCGTCCTATGTCTCGTGTGGTTAAACCTTTGGAACAAATGGGAGCGCAAATTTGGGGAAGAGATAATAATTCAAAAGCACCCTTAGCGGTTCGCGGACAAAACCTCAAACCTACTCACTACCATTCTCCCATAGCTTCAGCGCAAGTAAAATCTTGCGTGTTGCTCGCAGGTTTATCGGTGGAAGGTAAAACTACCGTTACCGAACCAGCTCTATCTCGCGACCATAGCGAACGAATGTTACGAGCTTTTGGTGCAAAATTAGATATTGACCCCGAAACTAACAGCGTTAGCGTTAACGGTCCGGTGAAACTATACGGACAAAGCGTAGTAGTACCTGGCGATATTAGTTCGGCAGCTTTTTGGTTGGTAGCTGGAGCAATTGTATCAGATTCAGAATTATTAGTTGAAAATGTTGGTGTTAACCCGACTCGTACTGGTGTTCTAGAAGCTTTGGAAATGATGGGGGCTGATATTACACGAGAAAATGAAAGGCAAGTGGCTGGAGAACCCGTAGCCGATTTGAGGGTACGTTCAAGCAAACTTAAGGGCTGTACTATCGAAGGAGATATCATACCAAGGTTAATTGACGAAATTCCCATTTTAGCTGTAGCAGCAGTATTTGCCGAAGGTACTACTGTGATTAAAGATGCTGCTGAATTGCGAGTAAAAGAAAGCGATCGCATTACTGTAATGGCGAATCAACTCAACGCAATGGGAGCTAATGTCAGCGAATTACCCGATGGTATGGAAATAACTGGTGGGACACCGCTTACTGGTGCCGAACTTGACAGCTTTACAGACCATCGGATTGCGATGAGCTTAGCAATTGCTGGTTTGAATGCATCCGGTTCTACTGAGATTAGTCGTGCTGAAGCTGCTTCGGTTTCTTACCCGGATTTCTTCGATACTCTTAAAAGAATTATTTAATTATGATGTAACAATTCTTATCCTTTGGATTGACTGAGGGTAAGAATTATTTTGAATAATTTGTGATTAATGTAAGGAATTGTTTAAAAGGGGTTGCTGAATAAAGGTATGATTTGCCCCCCAGCCCCCAATTCTGGGGGAGAAAAATAATATAAAGTCCCCCAATTTTGGGGAGCCACTTGCGTGCGGAGGTTCCCTCCGTTGAGCAAAGTGGCATGGATTTAGGGGGCTAGTAAATTTGATAAAAATAAATTCATACTTCAATTCAGCAACGCCGTTTAAAAGATGTTATGAATTTTTACTTTGTTTATCAATTCTTTTGTCAAAATAGATGAATATTTATTTGCAAAAATTATATTCAGATGAATTGATAATTTATTTAAAACTTACATTTTCTCGTGCGTGAGAGTATTATGATGATTATTTGATTGGGTTTAATAGGTTTTTTTACTCTCACAGCACCCTACTAATTACAAACTTACATCTTCTGGTGCGTGAGAGTATGATGATAATTATTTGATTAGATTTGATAGGTTTTCTGAACTCTCACAGCACCCTACAATATTAATATTAATAAATTGTTTATAAAAATATTTACATAATAATGTAAAGACGTAGCAGTGCTACGTCTCCTTTAACAGCTACATTCGGACGGGCAGGGATGCCCATCCCACAAGAGTTTTATAACATGAAACTATACATTACTTATCTCAAAAGTGCTGTATATCTAAACAAATAATCTAAATTAACGATAACCCTGTTGCTGAATATCGCTCAACCGAGCTGCATCTCTCATCCCATAATCGGAACGAGTAAACCGATTTAACTGCATTTCAAAAAAGTCTCGATTTGCTTGTAGATGTTCGGGATTTTCATCGTTTAATGGATACAAAAGAGCAGTTCTTAATGCTTGAATTACTGCTGATGTTACGTTATACATGGAACGTTGAAATGTAATTCCTAATTGAATCAACATATCATCATGATTGCGACAATGTTGTTGATAATAATCGACTAAATATTGTGGTAAAAAATGCAGCATATCCTGCATTAATAATGTTGGGGGGATTCCTGCTGTTCCAACAGGAAATACATCAGCGTAAAGAATTCCATAGTGAAAATCTTTTTGTTCTGAAGGTACTTGTTGTGCTTGAGCATTATAAGATTTTGTCCCCCGGAAAGGAGCAGTCCTGTAAAATATTGCTTCTACATAAGGTAATGCTGCTTCATATAACCATGTAAAACCTTTTGATTTAGGAATTACTTCGTAGCACTCTTTGCCAACATAAACATGATGATAAATCGGACGACCTGCAACTGCAAAAATACCGTTAACTAAGAAATCCATTGCTTCGGGTACGGTGGTCAGTTTCCCTTCGTCATACATATCTGACATTTCAAAGAAAACTGGTGCCATAACTTCCCAGAACAATCCTAAGTTGGAATAATAGGAAGCTTGACGACACTGTTCTAAAAACATATCTGGAAACAGTTTGTAGAGCAATTGCATTGCAGGATTACCTTTAAAGTAAGCTTTAATTGCTTTATCAGCGTTTTGCCGGTATTCTTCGGTATCTAAATATTCATCAAACTTACCTAATCCCATATCTTTTCCATGCCAAAGCATAGCTCGCATACAGGCTTCGGCAAATTCCATATTAATTCTGTCATGAAACAAATGATGCCATATCTTCGGCATTTTTTTAGTTTCACCTTTCTCGATGAACTCTAAAAGTTCGGGGTGTGCTGTTGCTTCACCGCGCCAAACTCTTAAATCGGCATCATCACCAGCATAATGATTGTGTCTTTGTAAATACTCTTTTGGTAGGAAATATTTAAAAAACGGAAAAGGATTCAAAAATTCTCTTTCAGCAATATAAAGCAAATCGCGCCAATAAAAATCCATCGGTACTGCATATGCTTTATAAATACCAATAATTTGCATCAAGTTTTCCGGGTTATCCGGTAACATTGAACCACCAGCTTCTAGTCTATGAATCACCTCTGCAAATTCGTGAGTTGATGGTGGTAATTTGGCTGTTGTTTTATCAGATATTTTTACCATTCTTATTAGTTGATAGTTGATAGTTGTTAATTATTAGTTGATTAATTAAGCTTTTTTAGGTTGAATATTTTGATTAATAAAACCCTAGAGTTAGAGTATTGAGAAAGAGGAGATAAGAGATTAACCTAAAATCTAAAATGATTTAATTCCTAACTCCTAACTCCTAACTTCTAACTCATAATTCCAAACTGTTCACTGTTCACTGTTAACTGTTAACTGATTCAACGCTACTTTTGGAGTAACTATTTTTTCAATTACAGGAACATTGGCAACCATTTGAGTAGTTGTAGGTTCGCTCCAACGGACTAACCAAGTGGGTTGTACTCCTAAAAATATGATTATTCCTGCTAATATGAAGGCTGGCATTTTTTCGTACCATAAAACTTTGGGATAATATGCCAAATCATTATCGAGTTTGCCAAAGCAGGTACGATTTAACAGGATTACAAAGTAAACAGCAGTTAAACCCGTAGCGACGACACATAATAAGGTTTGAATTGGAAAGACAGGAAAACTTCCTTGAAATGCTAGGAATTCCGCGACAAAACCCGTCATTCCTGGAATACCAAGACTAGCCATACCACCTAATACTAGTAGAGCGCTAATCACTGGTAAACCTCTTACCGGACTCATTAAACCATTCAGCTTATCTAATTCGCGGGTTCCAACTTTGGCTTCTACAATTCCTACCAAATGGAACAAAATCCCTAAAATCAAACCGTGACTAAACATTTGAGCAACTGCACCCACCATTGATAAAGGTGTACTAGCTGCGGCTGCTAACAGGATGTAGCCCATATGACCGATGGAACTATAAGCTACCATCCGCTTGATATCTTTCTGAGCAATTGCTGTTACTGCTCCGTAAATCGCGCTGATTGCTCCCCAAGTAGCCAAAGTTGGTGCTAAGGTACTCCAAGCTTCAGGAAATAATCCCAAACCAAATCTTAATAAACCATAGGTTCCGAGTTTTGCTAATACTCCACCCAAAAGAATCGCTACAGGTGAGTTTGCTTCTACATAAGCATCAGGTAGCCATGTATGTAGGGGTACCAGAGGAATTTTAATGCCAAACCCCAGTATTATTCCCCCAAGTAAAATTATTTGTAGAGTTGCGGATAAAGTTTGAGTAGAAATAGCATCATAATCAAAACTAGAGGAACCAGAAAGCCAAACTAAACCTAAGAAACTTGCTAAAATCAAAGCTCCAGAAACAGCGGTATAAATCAGAAATTTGATTCCTGCATAATTGCGTTTTTCTCCACCCCAAATAGAAATTAGTAAATAAAAAGGAATCAATTCAAGCTCATAAAATAGGAAGAACAGCAATAAATTTTGTGCTGCAAATGCACCTGCTACTCCACCGCTAACCAATAGCATTAGAGAATAAAAAAGTCGAGGTCGTTTCGTTTCTTTTTTACTGCTATAAATAGCAATCCAGGTAAGAAGACTATTTAACAAAAGCATTAATATTGAAAGTCCATCGACTCCTAATCGATAGCTTAAACCCAAACTTTCATTCCAAGGAAGATATTCCTGTAACTGAATATTGGGATTGCTGATATCAAATTGAAAAAGTACAAACAAATTCCATGCAAAAGTTATGAGCGCGATTAATCCTGCACTCAAACGAATTTGATTGCTAGTAATTCTCTGAGGTAGTAAAGCGATAATTATCGCTGCCCAAATTGGTATCCAAATTAAAGCGCTTATCATATTTTTGGTAATTGGTAATTGGTAGTTGCTAATTATAAATTAAAGGCTATTAATTATTAACTCCTAACTCCTAACTCCTAACTCCTAACTCCTAACTTCTAACTCCTAACTCCTAACTCCTAACTCCTAAC
>JBCBHT010000059.1:0-30399 GCA_038525335.1 Cyanobacteria bacterium J06621_15
GTTGTTAGTGGTTAGTTGTTAGTGGAGATGGGGATATGGGGAGAGAAATTAATAATTTATTACTCATTACTTATTACTCATTACTTATTACTCATTACTCATTACTTATTACTCACTACTCATTACCATTACTCCTAACTCCTAACCTTTGACCTTTAACCTTTAACCTTTAACCTTTATCCCTTCCTCTCGCTGACGAAGTAAATCAACACCTCTAGAAGTACCTAACCTAGTAGCACCTGCTAATATTAATTCTAAAGCTTGCTCGGCAGTGCGAATACCTCCAGAAGCTTTAACTTCAACTCTGTCTTTAGCTACTTCTTTTAACAGCTTTACATCTGCTACTGTTGCACCACCGTTCCAACCAGTGCTAGTTTTCAAAAAAGCCGCACCAGCATCCATCGCTACCTCAGCAGCCAGTTTCTTTTCAGTATCAGTTAATAAATTAGTTTCTAAAATAACTTTGGTAATCTGTCCGGTTTCTTCACAAATCGCAGAAATTTCCCGATGTATTTCATCGGTTTTTCCAGCTTTCAACCAACCTAGATTGATTACCAAATCTAATTCAGTTGCACCGTTTTCTGTAGCTTCTTGTGCTTCGTACAGTTTTACTGTTGAGGTAGTAGCACCAGTAGGAAAACCAATTACAGTACAGACTTTCGGCTGCTTTCCATGCAATAATTCCGCTGCTAAACGTACCCAAGTGGGCTGAATGCAAACCGATGCAAAATGATATTTATCTGCTTCTGCACACAATTGCTCAAGCTGTTGTTGAGTAGCTGTTGGGTGAAGTAACGAGTGGTCGATAAATGGCGCAATATCAATATCCGCGTACTCTGCTGCCATCGTTTTTTTATACTAATTATGGTTTTCTCTTCTCACTAAGTAGAGTAATACTATTTTCGATATTTTGGGCGTTTATTTCAAAAAAATTCTTGAATTAACGTTTCATTTTTCTTGTAGGGTGTGTTGAATGCACGACTATATAAGATTTTAATGATTGATTTGGATACGTTTAACGCACCAATTAACATTTATTTTTTTTGTAGGGTGCATTAAAAGCACGACTGTATACGATTGGTACGATAATTTTGGATACGTTTAACGCACCATCCGGGATTACATATACAAATTATTTTTAATCGATTGGGTATTAATTTTATAAAAATTCTGTAATTAACCCACACAATTCATCATTCACTTCAATTAAAAAATAGTCGCATCTGCTTTTTTATTTATTCAATAAACCTTAATTACTTAACTCAAAAATGCTTCAAAAAATACTATATTTAAATATTAATAATTTGTAATTGCTGTTAAAATTTGGATTTTAATTATCGATACTAATAATTAAAATGTAGCAAAGCAACGTATTCTTTTTGCACAATTAATGTGATTATAGAAGTGGTTTTATTATAAATTAGTTTACCGGATAGTTTATAAGGTTATAAGGTTATTTGATAAATTCGCTCTTTTTATTCTTTACTTGAAAGAAGTATTTATGCGTATATTAGCTACTATAAAAGCAATAGAAAAACTGGTTATGTGATTTTCTCAACTTCGTAAAAGCTCTTATTTATAAGCACATTAAATTTTAATCTGTCTTTATAACCATAAATAATAGATGAGGTTTTTTAATGAAAAGAAGGAATGATAACTTTTGGCGAAGATGGTTTGTGGTGGGAGCCGCAGTTTTTATTCTTTATTTAATCATCTCATTATTTAATTTACTATTTTTTCCACTCAATCCAAAGGAACCTTTATCAAATGGGGATTTTTGGGAATATATAGTCTTATCAATAGTTATGAGTGCTGAGTTAGCTGGAGCATTAATGGTTTGCAGCTTATTAATTCACTTTTTGTTTAACATATTATTTCCACTGATAACAAGAACAATAAGAATACCATTCTATGAACCAAGAAATTACCATTGGGAAAATGAATATCTTAAAGAGAAAAAAACAATCTGGACAATCTTGAAAGGTGCAATTCCATTTATTTTATTTTTTCCTACAAGTCAAATTATATTAGCATACGTATCAAGTATCATAGAGGGTAAAAAAATTATTTGGGATACATTACCTCAAGTATTTTTAATAGGAATGGGTTTTGGGTTGATTTTTTATATTTTTGTGCTATTTATGGAAGCAATCAGTAAATAGCAAATAGAACTATTCATCTTCTATATAAATATTTCCCAAATTGTTTTTTTATAGGGGTTTTCAATTGGATGGAATACAACAGGAACTACCCCCGTCCAACCGACACCCCTCTCCTTAAGAAGGAGAGGGGAAGGGGGTGAGGTTTCGGGTGTATTGCACTCAACCAATAAATGCTATATTCCATAAGCCTAAAATGTCTAGATACTGTTAACTATTTACTTTTTACTAATTTTTTAAGCAATATTAATAAGAATAAATCTTTATCTAAAGAATGCTAAGAATAAAGCTTTATCTAAAGAATATTAATCAATTAAATAAAGAGAATATTAATTAATTAAAAATAATATTAATTAAATAAAGAGAATATTAATCAACTAAATGTTTAAGAATCAAAAACAATGAGACGTAGCACTGCTACGTCTCTACACTAGTATTGTGTTGGGTGAATTTAAACTGCTGCATTCTCAATTGCAACAACTTTATTTTCCGCTTCGGGTAATAAACGTTTAACACCTTGCTTGACAAAACTTTGCAAAAATACCACTTGCTGATTTTGTACAAATACTTGCTGTAAACTTTGTCCGAATTTCTCTAAATTGAATTCATTTCCAGAATTCGCTGCGATTTCCTGCTGTTCAAAATATTCAACTAAAGCTAAACCCGCAATTCTAGTTAAATAAGCTGCACTTACACCTTGTACAACTCCACCAGCTACAAAGGTAATCGCGTTACTTTTTAATACTGTACTAATTGTCTTGGTAGAAAGTTCCACCAAACCCAATTTCAACATCAAGCTTCCCATTTCACCAGCAACGGTTTTCGCTTGCTCTAAAGAAAACTTCTGCTGATAAACTCCACCCAAATCCATTACCATTTGAGCATTAATTGCCGCAGTTGCTAGTATATCAAGGGCTGGTACTGGATTTGCAAATGCCGCAGCAGCACCTATCCACTGATATTGTTCAATCACTGGAGTAGCACGTAATTTTCTAATTCCATTTAGTACGCTTTTGGTTTCTGTTTTGAGCAACTTTGCTTTTCTCATCGTAGTTGCTAGTACTAACTGTTGTCTTTGAGTTAATACTTTATCCAGCTTTTGATTTAAATCTTGAATATCCGGTGCTGGTTGTTCCATCCATTCTTGCACGGAATTATCTTCAAGGTGTTTCCGTACTTTTATTGGTTGGGGAGAAACTGCTGTTGCTGCGACATTTCCACCAATTCGCTGTTTCAAAGATAGCAGTACGCTAGCACGTTCATCCGGTAAACATTGGTCTTGCTTGTTGTAAACCAACATCAACCTTTGATTTTCTGCTTTTAACTGCTCCAAAGTTTGATATTCTGTATCTGTTAAATCACCATTAGTGAGAAACAGTACAAAGTCGGATTTGACAGCGTTATCTATTGCAGCAGTATCTGAATTACCTTGAATAAATAAAGGTGATGTTTCTTGAAATTCTACAGATTTAAATTCTTGATTCTGCAAAACTTCAATCAAAGTGGTTTTACCCACCGATTTACCACCAGTAACTGTTAATTTAATTGATTCTCTATCTAATTCGCTCTGTAATTGAGGAATTTGTGACTGTAGCAAAGCTGCTTTTTGTAATGCTTCCTCAAAATCACCTGCTTCTTCTACGAGTTTATTTATCGCTATTTCGCTTTGAGCAATGGTATCTTCTACCGTTGCTCTATCGATAGCCATTTCATCTAACTGCTCTTCAGTACGTTTAGGAAGATTTTGTTTTATTAACCACAAGCCACCACCTAGAGTAAGCAAACTCAGCAAGCTAAATTCACCAAACTGCATGACTTTATCGTGCCAACTTTCTAACATCCACAGAGTAAAGGATAAACCCACTCCTCCCACTAAAATAGGACGCTTTAATTTCCAACCCATGATTAAACTTACCCGATTACAATGGATGGTTTTTCTTTTCCAGAGTATATCAAAATCTTGTCAATAAAGAATTACAAGGATGAACTCATGAATTACAATTTTCTATTTTCTTGTTCAATCGATTATTAAGTGTAGAGATAAAATTTGAGGAAGGTTTTATGTCTTATATGTGTTTTCTGTGGATGTATTTAATATATTTAGCAATTATTTTTAAGAAGAAATCCTATATCATAATGTTTTAGCCTAGGGTGTCCGAAGGAGATGTATGTTCCTCGCTAACGTTTCCAAAGCTTTGGCGCTAAAGCGCAACTACAAACAAATCCCTACGATTGTAAAAACCGTAGGGATTCGTTTATATTAAATTTGGTAGCGGGAAGTGGATTTGAACCACTGACCTTCGGGTTATGAGCCCGACGAGCTACCAGGCTGCTCTATCCCGCGTCGCTTTCTTTAATCAATATAACCTAACCTCTATGATATGTCAACTACAACATTGATAATTCTCCAACGACTTCCAAACGCTTATATTGAGCCAATGTCATAAATTTTTCTTCAAGGGCTTCGGCTGTGCTGGGGGTAATCCAACCGAGTTGAGTTAGTAAATGTATCGCGACAGCATATTTTGCTCGCTTGGCTCCATCCATTACTTTAATTACTAAACCCATACCTTCACCAAGCCTACTAATGCACTGTAATCCTTCGGCTCCTGATTTACTTATTAGTTCTCCGGGAGTTAAATTCATAATTTCGGTATCAAATTTGCCTTCACCAGCTAACATCTGTGGGTGATGGGTCATAGCACGGACGATACGCTCCATGTCCAAACTATCACCTGAAGACAAACGAGCGTAAAGCGTAGCGATTTGACAAAGCTGCATTAAATAAGTGGGAACTCCACAGTCATCATGAGCGCTAATAAACTCTGCTGCTGGCATTCGCAACAATTCTGATACCTTATTTAATACCAGTTGTTGTACTGGGTGCTTTCGCTCTAAATAATTATTCAATGGCCAATTGCATTGCTGACAAACTGCTAACATTCCCGCGTGTTTACCAGAACAGTTATATTCTAAGCTGCTGCGTCTACCTTCCGGAACCGGACACTGTAGTGCTGTGGGGTCTATATCGGCTCGCCACAAAATATTAAATGCCTGCCTAACATGTTCTATACTTCCAGCATGAGAACTACAAATAATTGCTAAGTCTTTATCGTTGAGGTTGTAGCGCTCTAAAGTTCCC
The DNA here is from genome assembly GCA_038525335.1 of Cyanobacteria bacterium J06621_15. GTDB lineage: Bacteria > Cyanobacteriota > Cyanobacteriia > Cyanobacteriales > Nostocaceae > Rivularia. The sequence continues at coordinate 5,302 of JBCBHT010000059.1, forward strand.
GTACTAGTGACAGCTAGGGCTTGAAATGGCTTGAGTGCTGAACGGGCAAATGTAGCTGTTTCAGCATTTCCTGCGACAGAAAGCACCCGTCCCCGTTCGTCGCAAAGTACAGCTTGAACTATATGCTTTGATTCAATAATTCCTTCACGTAGCAATCTTACTTCTACTACGGGTGCTTGAGTTCGTTTTGCCATTTCCAATCCTTAGCCACAAGTTATGAGTTATGAGTTATTACCTATTAACTCATAACTTATAGATTATCATCTTCCCAATTTTAGATTTTGAGGACACTGTATAAGCTGGTTACTTAGCTTAAAGCAACTGTCCCGTATTGTAGATTTGAAATCAAGCAAAATCTCCAATTTTTCTAAGAAAGATATTTGTAAAATTTTTAATTAAATTTCTATTTCAAAAACGGCTTTAATTCAAATCTTGTAGCAGTTTACTAAAAATCGGTTCCCTAATGATTTTGCAACAATAAAATCATGTTTTACAAAAAGAAACCGGGTTCCATATGGCTTGTTGAGAATAATTCAAGATGCAAGTCTTAATCCAAAATCATCCAAAATCATCCAAAATCAAAAATATGTTTTGGAAACTTTGATGGAAAAAATATCTCTCCATCAAGTTTCCGCAAAATCCAAAATAGATTAACGATTTATAGGAATTGCCAAATCGCGATACCAGCAACGAACAATAAAACCAAACATAAACTGGTTATTTGTAATCGTTGAATAATCGGTTTAATCTCATAATTAACTACCAAAAGGTCTCTATCTAAAACCTGTTGGGGTTTCATCCAATTTTGACCGTCGTACCATCCCGATTCTTCATAGAAAATCACTGGACTGACCAATCTATCGCGCACGTAAGACCAGCCCAAATACAAACGCAATATAAGTAGAACTACTCCTATACTTGCTCCTGCGGCTCCGCACAGTACAAATTGAGCAGCATATTTATGCGGGGGAAAACTGGAATAAGCAACAGGTCCAGCAATAAACCACGATAAACCCCATACCCAGGCTATTTTGTTTAGATAAGAGCGTATTGAAAGACTACAATCGCGAAATAGCCACGAGTTTTTCAACTGTTCGTACTCATTCAACGGTTGCTGTTCGGTAGGAACTGGACAACTCGATATCTCATAATCAATCATGTTTATTCACCCCCCACCCTTTTCGGATACCTGAAAATCAACACGTTCAGCATGACCCCAGAATGCTTCTAAATCATAAAATTCTCTTTCATTAGGCATCATAACGTGAACGATTACTTCACCGTAATCTAAAAGTACCCAACTTGCTTCGGTTTTACCTTCAGTTCGCAAGGGCTTGCGCTCGCATTTGTCTTCTACTTCTTGCTCTATGGTGTTGGCAATTGCTCTTATCTGCACGTTAGAATAACCAGTCATCATCACGAAGTAGTCGGCGAGGTAAGATACATCCCTCACGCGAAGCACCAACATATCACCTGCTTTACGGTCTAACCCCGCTTCTGCAATGGTTGAAGCTAGTTTTGCTGTGTTCAAGTCCTCAGTATCGAACTGCTGAGAATCAACTGTACGGTTTGTAACAGCAACAAATTCGGATTGCAAATCGGCTTGGAAATAATCAGACATTAAATCTTGCTCTGATAAATGTGGGTGAGGTTTTCAGTTTTCTGGAGTATGCGAATTCAACTTTGTTAATTGCAAATATTATTCAATATGTTTCTTAAATACTAGCAAAAATAGATGTAGACGACCTAACAATAATATCAAGGTTAGCTAGTATTTACACTTAACTAAAAACTTGTTTCTAGTTGCAATTAATCGCTGATGAATTAAGCGAGGGCTATCTAATAGCTGCTTTAAAGTATGGTTACAGGTCAGATATACCGCTTTATAAATATTCTCTTTACTAGCTTGTCTTAATGCTTGTAGGGAATCAGAATCGCCCCTTCCCGGTTCTAAACTATCGGCTAAAAACACGATACAAGAGAGCGGACTCATCCGAGCAGAACCCAAAGTGTGATTAGATATGGCATCTAAAACTTGCTTATCTTCTACCCCAAATTTATCTCTAGCTACAATAGCGCTGACATCTGCATGTAGGAGATGAGGATTTTTTTCCAGAATCTCATCTAGAATCAATCCTTCTTCCCGTGCCATGTGCAAAAGCCGTTGAGGCTTAAAGCATTTAGCTAAGTCGTGCATTAGACCAGCAGTAGCAGCTTTTTGTTTATCCAAATCGTGAATAGCAGCCAAATCGGCAGCCGTTTGTTCAACTCTCAGAATGTGATTTACCCGCTCTGGGGGGACATTTTGTGATAAATAAGTCAATACTTGTTCGCGCATTCCAACACAGTTGCTGGTAAAAGAATAATTCCAGTTCAAATAGCTATGACTTTTTTATTGTAACGAATTTTTCGTTTTAGATTTTTGCAATAAATTACAAAGCTTTGCAAAAAATTAACCCCAGCCGGTAAGACTGAGGTTAAGAATATGCATCTTGATTAATTTCTTATTGCTAGAAAATTATAGATTCAAGGTGTTCGACAGTAGAAGAAAGAAAAATAGAGTAACAAATTCCTTTTGTCAGGTCTAAAAGTTCTGACCAGCATCTATTTTGTCTGCACAAATCATAAAAGCCGAGTCACACTTCCTGCTTTGATACAACCCTAGCTTCAATAGCCGAATTATTTTCCTTCACTGATTCAAATAAGGACTCGTAATTATTTAAAGCTTGGTCGAAAGCATATTGCTCAACAGCATATTTACGGCTGTTGTACCCTAAAGTCTTAACTTTTTCTGGATGCTTGTACAAGTCTAAAACAGCATCAGCCAAAGCCGATGGTTCTTCTGGAGGAACAAGAACCCCACCACCACTTTGTCGAATTGCTCTTGCAGCAGTTCCACTATCGGGAACGGATGCGACTATTGCACTACCACTAGCTAGTAAAACTTGAATTTTAGATGGCATATTGAAAGAAATCACGTTTTTCTTCTGTACTACTAACCCGACATCAGCAGCAGCAAGCATTTCTGGTAAACGTTCTCGGGGTTGGAAAGGTAAAAGCATAACGTTTGAAGCGCCGCATTTATTACATTCTTCTTGAAGTCGCTGCAAACCATTAGCTTCACCAACAATCACAAAAGCGATATCTGGAATATCGCGTAATTTTGCAGCAGCTTTGACAACTGTTTCCAAACCTTGAGTTAAAGCAATGTTGCCTGAATATAAAACTACAAATTTATTTTCTAACTTATGCTCAACTCGAAAAGCATTTTGTTCTTGCTGCATGGGTCGAATAAAATTCACGTCAACCCAGTTAGGAATTTGGACTATTTTTTCTTGAGGTACATTTTTAGACACCAAATTATCTACAAACCCATCTGCGATAACACTAATTTTATCGGCAGAGCGATAAGCAAATTTTTCTAAAATTGAAAATACACGAATTAGGAATTTGTTTTTTAGCAAACCGACATGAACGGCAGCTTCCGGTAATATATCTTGTAGATTTAGAATCACCGGACATCTGTGTAGCCATCCTAAAAGAGTAGTTGGTAAACAAACTGGTAGGGATGGTGATGTAGAAAGAATTACATCGGGTCGCCAGCCGAACAGAGCAGGCATAAAACTAGTAAATACAAAGCTAGCATCCAACATTACCCTATCGATGAGATTGGGTTGAGGACGAATCCAAACATAGCTTCTTTGAATTTTTACGCCGTTTTTGTATTCTGTGAGATAAAACTTGCCTCGATAGTCTTGATAAATTTTACGCTCTGGATAGTTAGGCATAGCTGTAACGACACGTACTTGGTGACCTCTCTTAACCAAGCCCTCTGCCAATTCTGTCATCAATGGAGCAATACCAATTGGTTCTGGATGGTAGTTGTATGAGTAAATTAAAATTCGCATAGTAAAAACTGCAAGAACCCAAAATTGGTTCTCTTAAAGTCAACATTTATTTTTAAAATCGTTTTGCACTTAAACAGCGCTTGTATTTAATTTTCCTTGCAATATCTTTTAACGTCAGTCTATTTTTATTGAAGATTGAGTAAAATTTAATGCAGTACACGCATAAGTACTGCAAGTTAATTGTTATTTATTAACTAATATTAAGAATTTTGATTTAGTACTATTACTTAAGTAAAAGCATGTTTTATTATTGCCAAAAATAATTTTTGAAATTGTTATTTTCTTATCAACAGTATTATTACAGGTTTTGAAAAGGATTTTTCTCAAGTAGATTGCAATAATCCTTTTATAAAGTAGGCATATATCAAAAATATATTTAGACTAAGACAAAAAATATTAATATTGAGGTATATTAAACAACTGTACTTACAGCAATTACACTTCTGTAAGAACGAAAATTTTGAAATTAATTTAGCGCTTTTATTTAATCTGCCAATCTAAGAATTAAAAAAGGAGGAATGAAATGGAAAATTTCCTTCATACCTCCTCTTAAAGAATGTTAAAAAATAACGTTAAACTAACTTTTTAATCACATTGCACCACTGCTCTTATTAAATAAAATTGCCACTGTTTTAAAAATAAGCTTTATATCATACATTAAGCTCCAATTTTTTTGATATTGTAAATCTAAACGAATTACATCTTCAAAATTACGAATACTGGAACGTCCGTTTACTTGCCATTCCCCAGTCATACCTGGTTTAACGTCTAAGCGTTCCCACTCAGGTACTTCATAACACTCAACTTCATCAGGTGTTGGAGGTCTGGTACCAACCAAGCTCATCTCTCCTTTGAGAACATTCCAAAACTGTGGAAGTTCATCTAAACTGGTGCGTCGGAGAAAGCTACCTACCTTAGTTACCCTAGGGTCATTGTCTATCTTGAAAAATGCCCCTTTAACTTGATTGAGCTTTTGTAATTCGGCTTTTTTAGCTTCTGCATCTACGCACATAGAACGGAATTTCCACATCCGAAAATGCTTACCCATCCAACCACAGCGAACTTGACCAAAGAAAATTGGACCGGGGTCATCAATCATTATGGCAATAATAATCGGAACGGATAATATTGCTGTGATTACTAAACCGACTAATGCCCCTATGATATCGATAAACCGTTTCGTCCAAGAGCGTACAGAAGGATGAGTTTCGGGTAGTTTTTCTTCACGTTTCGCTGAATTATTTTGTGAAGATACAGTTTCTCCCTCTTCAATTGTAAAGACATCTACTAAACCAGTAAGGTTGAGTACTGCCATCACTTGAGGAGTAACATGCTGGAGTACTAATTTAATCTCTTTCTCTTGTGCATTTTTAAAATTACTAATTAAAGCACCCAAGCCACTACTATCCATAAAAGTAGTTTGTCCAAAATCAATAATAATTTTTTTTGGAGTTGGATTTACATTAATCAGTTCCTCACAAGTTTGCTTAAAATTTAGAGCTTCAAGGACGCTTAAACGAGCGCTTACCTCGACTCTAACCGTTTCTTCTGAGAATTTAACCGGAAAATTGACCTCTATAGGTTGATTACCCATGAAACCTTGAACTTTAGTTGTCATATCAGTGTTTTACTGCCTACATTATCTGGGTCATAGTGTTTTGTTTAAACCAATGCCTATTTATCAACTGTTGCGGAAAGTTTGGGGTGAGACTAGTTGGGGGTGTCGGTTTCCGTCCCCCCAAACTAGCGAACCCGGAGGGTGTCGGTTTCCCTCCCCAAAACGCATCCTCGACAAAGAGATTAGGAAGAAAAAATCTAGATTGGATTAGATTGAAATCGTATATTATCCATGACGGTTCACAATAGAACAAGGAGTCAACTAAAGTCGGTAAATGCCATTAACTATGATTCTAAGCATAGATAGTTTCTTGAAAAGAACCGTAATTAAAAGCAACACTCATTCGAGGATAAACTGAGAATCCGTTTGAATAATTGAAATTTGAGTAAAAATTTGTCCTGCTGTATCCCCCCTGTATATAAGTTGCTACTCAACCTATGACTACCAAAACTGCCGTTAATGAAACCGCTAGTCTGATAGAGGTCTTCTCCGCAATTCAAGGAGAGGGACTCAATGTTGGAACACGTCAAATATTTATTCGTTTTGCCTTTTGTGACTTGCGCTGCCACTTTTGTGATAGCGCTCATACTTGGAATGCACCCGCCACTTGTAGGATTGAAAAAACTCCAGGGTCTCGCGATTTTGAAATTTGCTCAAATCCTGTTTCATTACCCACTTTAATAAAATGGGTTGAGCGGCAAAATATACCTTGCTTACACGATAGCATTAGCTTAACTGGAGGCGAGCCTCTACTCCATGCGAGGTTCTTATCAAAATTCCTACCAAAAATCAGTTTAACCACTGGTTTACCTATATACCTAGAATCTGGGGGACATCGCCCGGAACAACTCGCTACGATTCTACCTCACTTGGACTCTGTAGGAATGGATCTAAAGCTACCTAGTGTTAGTGGTGAAAGTCGTTGGCAAGAACATGAAAAATTTCTCCAAATATGCTATGAAGCCCAAATCGAAGTGTTTGTGAAAATCATTATTTCTCAGAATACAGATGTTGCTGAGTTAAAACGTTCTGCTGAGTTGATATCAGCCGTAAATGCAGCAATACCAGTCTTTTTACAGCCTGCGACACCATTAACTGATGTGAGACAAATGACTTCAGAAGTTGTTCTTGCTCCGACTCCTAAACAAGTAATTGATTGGCAAGCTTTAATGAAAAATTTCCTTAAATCAGTCCGCGTAATACCTCAAACTCATAAGATGATTAGTCAGCTTTGAATCATACGTACAAGTAAACGTAAATATACGTAGATACAATATGATAAACCTTTATTTCAAGCCAGCTTGGAGTTAATATAGCGCAATAAAACAATTATTGAATGTTTCTAAATTTATCTTTTGAAATTGGTTTTATAAAGATATTGCTAAGGAAAAAAAAAGTTTCTGTAAACTATTAATATTAAGGAGACTAAATAAAAAACTCTAGAGGTCTAATCGAAATTCTTTGCTCAACAAAACCCAACAATTTTTCATATCGAAAGTAAAAACTAAAATATTCTTGTCTAGTTTTTAAGGCAATTCACTGAAAAATTTGGTAAAAATATTTCGCGACAAACCAGCATATCCGAGATATAACAGTAACGAAATATACTTTTACTCAGCCTACATGCATGTCATTTTTTGCTAACCAAAATTCATGATTATTTTTCAAGGTTACACAACTAAACTATTAACGAGACGTAAAATCAAAATACGCTAGCGTTAGCAAATCTATTTAGGTAAGCTGAGTTCGGGGTATTTTTCCCTAACATAATCGCAAAAAATACTGGATAATCAGGTCTCGGAAAAATTAAATTTGCTCTGTGATTCCTGTTTATAACTGTGTTTCTCTCTTTACTTACTACTTGCTACTTACTACTTGCTACTTATTAATTATGAATTTCTTAATCCAAACTGACGTTAAGTAGGATGGGAATTCCCATCCTGACTTTATTAATATGAATATCCGCCTTCATCCATATTACGAGATTTAGATTTAGCTTTATTAGCACTGCGCTTGAGTGCAGAAAGTCGCGCTTCATATTTCGACCTTTGGCGCTTGCTAGGGGATTTTTCGATTAAAGTTTTTAAAGCGCTGCCTAAACTTTTGTAAGCATTGGGCAGACTGTAACCAAAGCGCGTTGCTAAAGCAATGGCTTTTTCATCAGCTTCAATTAGTTCTCTAGCTTGCTTTTCGCCATTATTTTTTTGGAACAATCGCCAGCCAGAAACGCCACATAGCGCTAATGCAAGCACTAATAGCAATCCATCTTGTACCCATAATTCACCAACAGCGCCGCCCAAACCTATTGCCAAGGCTGCCATTTCCCAACCATCTTTAGGGATAGTATCGTTTTGAATTCGAGCGACTTCATGCCAGAATAAGAGATTTCGCTGATCCATTGCCAGCTCATCCCATTTTGCCAGGTCTATCTGAATTTCAACCTGGTCTTTACCAATTTCTTCGCTACGAACCAGTGGTGGATTAACCTCGGTAGTACCTTCAACCGTAACCCAGCTTTGTAATTCTGGAGGTAATAAACCTTTTAATCGCCGGAGTTCGCTCATTTCCGCTTTAGCAGAAGAGGTTGCGTAAGATGTCATAAACCATAAGACCTTGAAAACTACAGTATTAAGGGTGCCCTACAAGGAGTATAGCTATTTTCCACTTATATATTATTGCAATCGACTTTACTCACTAGGGAATCTTCCACGTTTTTTTCTTGCTTCCATTGCTTTTTCTAGCAGATCCAGCAATCCAGGAGCTTGTTCTTGAATGCTCAGTAACAGCCTTTCGCCTACTTCTACATTACCTGGGTCGTGACCAGTTTCCATAACTTCTTGAAGACGAGGTATTGCTACGGTATCAACAAGTTGAACTAGACCACTTAAGCAGCGATTAAATTGTTTTTCAGTTAGCGTAGAATCTTCTATGGGAAATTCGATAATCGCACGGATTTCTCCATCAGATGGGTCGTATTCCCATTGCAGCATTTTGGTTTCCCAAGAAATAACCAACATTGTTTGTAAAATTGCTGCTTTGTGAGGATGGTCTTTGACACCACTCAGGACTTGAGGTGCAAATACGCGGAAGAATTTACCATCTTCGTCAAGCTGAACTACAATCAAAAAATCTTCAACATTGTCACCTTCCACACCCGTAACAATCCGTTCTTCTTCTTCATCGATACGATAGTCCCAACCAAGTTGGTCTAGATATTCGGCAATTTCTTGCACGTTCACTGCCATAAAAAGCCCCCGTTAAAACCCTCTGTGCGGTTGTTGCCAGATTTAGTTTAACAAGACTCGGGCAGAGCTAATAAGTGAAATTGCTACCATCGACTATGCTTTTTATCAAAACTGTCATGTAATCTACTTATTTAATGTCAGTTACGCACCCGTGATAAGACAAAGAAGGCAACATTATCCTCCTCAAGATATATTTAGCAGAGTCGTTAAAGATAATTAAAATATAACAAATTTAAAATTTGTCTAGATTTGTTTATTTCAAGCATTAGCAATATGTATAATTATTCGGCTACTACAGCAGCAGTAATTGAGCAAGCTAAAAATTTGGAGAAAACTTTACCAATTAAAAATCAAGCTTGTGCTTCCAAATTCTTTTTTCATCCGAATTCAACCGAAAAGGTCTGTCTTTTCTTTCACGGATTTACTGCTGGTTCCTACCAATTTGAACCATTAGGAAAAGCATTATATGAAGCTGGCTATAATGTTTTGATTCCATTACAACCAGGTCATGGAGTGGCAGGAGAATTTAATGGTGATAATCCTCCTCCTTTACCATTGGAATGTGAAGTTTATCAAAAATATGCAGTTTCATGGCTGCAAATAGCTCAAAAGTTAGGCAATCAAATTATTATTGGCGGATTATCTAGCGGTGGAACTTTAGCTGCTTGGTTGGCTTTAGAATACTATCAAGAAATTGAGAAAACGATTTTATTTTCTCCTTATTTAAGTAGTAAAAATGCAATTGTTGATTTTGCTGTGGAAGTGCTGCCTATCTATTTTGAATGGTTAAATAAGGATAATCCCGGTAATTTTGGCTATAACGGATTTCGATTTCCTGCATTGCGATTATTTTTAGATATGGGTCAGGAAATTCTTGAAAGAGTGAAGAATAATCCATCATCACCCATATTTATTGTCACTAGTGAAAGTGATACAGTTATTGACCGCAGCGAACTGAACAGTTTGTTTAATTTGGTAGTTGAAAAGCAACCAAAATCTTGGTATTTCTGCTTTGATAAATTATTTGATATTCCTCATACAATGATGACGAAACTGGAGGGGAATAGTTATGTTGGTTTACTAAATACTGTTGCGAAAGCTTATTTAGAAAGTGATGTTAGTTGGAATCAAGTTTTAGAAATTGGAAGCCGGATTTTACAAGGAGAAAATTTTTATAATGCAGTAAATGAATTGGGCTTGATGAAAAAAGTTTCTCCAGATTTATCGGTGATGTTATCGGTGATGGATAAGCAAGTGACTGTTGATTTTGAATCTGAATAAATAAGCTTTTAAAAATGAAATGTACAATTTATCTACTTTGCATTTTTATTAAATAATTTGAATAATATTTCAACTTCGTCCGATAGCGGAATAGTTAACTTGCTTTTTCATATGCTAAATATTCCGATAGCGGAATAGTAACAAATAAATTAAAAACTCGGCTCTTCATGAAAACCGAGTTCATTGTCAACAAATAATTTGTATTAGAAACAGAAATATTTTTAATTTACACTTTTGCTTCTTCTTTTACTAATTTATCCCAGCCCAAATCTTTCAAGCTATTATTACGACGCAAGGGACGAGTTACCAATTCTAAAATATCTCTTGCATTGGTAAAACCATGAATTTGAGCAAAGGTAAATTCTACCGACCATTTAGTATTTATTCCCCGTGCTTCTAAAGGATTAGCATGAGCCATTCCGGTAATTACTAAGTCAGGATTCAATTCGTTAATCCGCTGAATTTGATTGTAGTTATCTGGTTTTTCAACAATTTTGGGTAAAGGTACATCCATTTCGTGACAGGTCTTTTCTAAAAGCTGTAATTCCGCAGCTTGATAGCGCTTATCCATGTAGGGAATACCGATTTCAGGAACTGTCATTCCACAGCGAATTAAGAACCTTGCCAAAGATATTTCCAACAAGTTATCTCCCATGAAGAACACGGATTTACCGCGAATTAACTTGACATATTCTTCCAAACTTTCCCAAATTTTCGCTTCTCTTTCTTCCAAACCTTTGGGAGTAATACCGAATACCGAACACATTTTTTCAATCCAAGCACGGGTACCGTCGGGACCAATCGGGAATGGTGCGCCAATTAATTTACATTTTCTGCGTCGCATTAAGGTTGTAGCGGTGCGACTGAGGAAGGGATTGACACCAGCAACATAATACCCTTCTTCAATTACTGGTAATTCTGTAAATCTTTTTTCTGGTAGCCATCCCGTTACTTTGATACCTTGTTTCTTGAGTTCCAAAGTTAACTGAGTGACAACTGGGTCGGGTAAGGAACCAAAAAGAACTAAAGGTGGGTGGTCTACGTATTCCGAATCGGATTCGACTACTTCTTCTTTCTTCTTACCAAAATTAAGCAGCTTTTGAATACCGTTTCGTTCTTCTTTCTCTTTTTCTACTTGGGGTGCTTCTTTGGGACAACGATTAGCCATTGCGGCTAAAACGGTATCTTCTCCCTGAGTGAAAGCATAGTCTAAGCCATTTGCTCGTGCTACGACTACTGGAATGCCGATTTCGGACTCTAATCTAGGAGCTAGACCTTCCAAGTCCATTTTGATGATTTCGGTGGTACAGGTGCCAATCCAGACGATGACACTAGGATTGCGATCGCGTTTGATTTGCAAGCACAATCTTTTAAGTTCTTCGTAATCGTTAAGCTGTGCTGAAATATCACCTTCTTCCAATTCTGCCATTGCATAACGGGGTTCTGCGAAAATCATTACCCCCATTGCGTTTTGTAAGAAGTAACCGCAAGTTTTAGTACCAATGACTAAAAAGAAACTATCTTCGATTTTTTGATATAACCACGCTACACAGCTAATCGGACAAAAAGTGTGGTAATTACCTGTTTCACAATCAAAATTTAAAGCTTGTGGTTCAGCAACTGTCATTTTGTTATCTCCCCTTTAATTTTTGAGTGAGGAGTGAGGAGTTAGGAGTGAGGAGTTATTTTTTATAACTCACTCATAACTCATAACTCTTAACTCTTAACTCCTAACTATTTATTAGCTATTGGGGAAGAGACGGGCTATTTCTGAATCGTCTTCAATAGAACCATCTTTTACATCTTCCCCTGAAAACATTTCGTTATCTTTTTGTGTAGAACCTTCACCCCACACATCTGTTAGCGCATCTCCAAAACCAGTGCTGTCACCGTCTTTGAATTCATCAAAAGAAATATCGCCAAATGCGTCTTCAGATTCTTCACTTGAAGTTTGCTCGGACTGCTCGGAACTTGAAGGTTGTTCTTGGGAATCAGAAATATCTCCAAAACCATCAGCTTGGATGTCACCCAATCCGTTATCTTCGTTGCTGGAATTTTCTTCTAACTCTTGTCCACCCCAAGCTTCTTCTACTACCAAAGTTCCGTCCTGAGAATCTCCCAAGTCCATATCTGGAGCCGCAATATTTTCTACTTCCTGAGATTCTTCTTCAAAAGCAGCAACATCTGCGAATTCCTCTAGGTTTTCTGCGGAGAAGTCTGGGGTTTCATCAGCTTCTTCCTCTTGCAGTTCTGACTGGACTGGCTGCTCTCCAAGTTCTGTATCTGGGTCAAAGTGCAAATCAAGCACTTCAATCAAGGTGTCAGCATCAGCATTCAACTTGGAAAATGGCAGCATTAACTGCGCTAATTTCGGCTCCAGGGCGTTTGCTACTCCCAGGATGAGGTACGAAGACGGGCGTTTACCACCATCGGGTGTGTAAACCGAATCTACTTCCATGTGTAATTTAATCCAGTCGCGATTCGATGCGTAGAATTGCAACCACTTCTGCTTTAACGAATCCGTGAAACTATAAAAGAAAGCCATGTTATCTCCTCATCCTGAGAAATAAACTAATGATTTATACAATCATTAAGTCTAATTCCTCTTCGGGATTAGGAACCTGTGGTTTACTCGGATTTAGATAAAAATCTGACAACAATGAGAACAATTCTCGGTCTTGAGCGTCCTGTGGAACTACCCCCTCGGGTCGAGCCAAAAGTTGGTCGGCAATGTTCAAATAGTAGTCACATACGTAGTTTAAAGAAGGTTCTGACTCTGCCATTTCAAATAAAGTTTTACCTTTAACTCGGGAAACACGGATATCTTCTATCAAAGGTAGAACTTCTAAAACTGGCATCGGAACCGATTCAATATATTTTTCGATTAAATCGCGTTTTGAGGTGCGGTTGCCAATCAAACCCGCCAATCTCAATGGATGAGTCCGGGCTTTTTCTCTAACGGAAGCGGCGATACGGTTGGCGGCAAATAATGCATCAAATCCGTTGTCGGTAACAATTAGACAATAATCGGCATAGTTGAGCGGTGCTGCAAAACCACCACAAACCACGTCACCAAGAACGTCGAACAATATTACATCATACTCATCAAAAGCGTTGAGTTCCTTGAGTAGTTTTACGGTTTCTCCAACCACATAGCCACCGCATCCAGCACCTGCTGGAGGACCACCAGCTTCTACACAATCAACTCCGCCATAACCTTTGTAAATAACATCTTCTGGCCAAATATCTTCGTAGTGAAAATCCTTTTCTTGCAGGGTATCAATAATCGTAGGAATCAAAAATCCTGTCAAGGTAAAGGTGCTATCGTGTTTGGGGTCGCAACCAATTTGTAGAACTTTTTTACCACGCTTGGCTAAGGCAACGGAGATATTACAACTTGTTGTAGATTTACCGATTCCACCTTTTCCGTAAACTGCTAGTCTCACTCTTCTTTCCTCTTATAGTTTCTTGTCAAACTTTTAGCTTTGTGACTTTCCTTTACCCAGACAGAACCTAGGGTTGCAATGTATAAGTCGTTTTTACTTCTCAATGTCCAAGTTACACCCAAAACAAGAAAGCTTTTAGATGTAACCTTTGTTTATAGCTAATTATTTCAGTTCATTACTTAATATTTAAAACACTATGACCTACAAAAGTCTATCAATCGTTAAACTAAGTTAATATTAGTTTTTGTTTATTTATTTATATAAAATTAGTTACAATAGACAAAAATCTTAAATCTTTGATATATAAGTCTTTCATAGGATGAAAATCACGATAGGAATTATCCCGAATTTAGATTAAGCACCTACTGTAGTGATAAACCTGAGAAGCCATCGATATCAACCAGTTAATATTTAATTCAAGAAGAGATTTTTTTTGAGATTTAGTAGTAATACTGAGTAAATTTTTATGCTTACATCGTACTGTCAGTGAAAGTATAGATAAGCTGATAAAACATTATTTAGAAAGAATTATCGGCTTTTTTGCTTGCTGCGTGCTTAAGTAAATACTCGGTTATCTTTACAAAAAAAAGTTAATTCAAAATTATGCCTGATAGAGAGCTGTTTGTAGACCGATTATCACAAGTAGTGATGAAATAATTTATAGCCATTTTGATAGTGAAAGCCTTACAGGATAATAATTTGGGTTTGAAATAATCAAAATCCCGAATGTTAAAAATAATCACATTTTCCAAAATTTCCTAATTTTTAAGAAAGTAGCAAAATATAAAAGGTAAATCTGAAAAAAAGCTTAATTTATAATCATCTTATTTCTTATCAAGAAATGCATATCAGATTAAATTTTTAGCTAAATTTGAAATTTATTTTGATTTCAAATTATTGGAATAGTTTTAAAAATAATTTTAAGAATTCACTTAGAACAATCTCAACAAGCATCTTCATTCTCAGTTTGAGCCATTTCCTGTAACGACTGCCAACCCGGTTGCCAATTTGAGCGGTCTTGTAACAGCTTGGCATTAATCCAGAAACGAACTTCAGAATCGCAAGAAGCAACCATTTCTGCATATACCCACTTACCTTGATTTTTGCGGTTAATCACCTGAAAGTGTCTCCAACCATCAATTTTCTGCCCAGATGTCCACTTTGAACCAAGTAAATAAGGGAATTTCTGTTTTTTAGCCATTGTTTTGTCGTAACTTTCTCGTAGTTATGTTAACCCGGATGGGGAGGGGGAAGAGGGGGAAGAAAAGTTAGGAATTAAGAGTTAGGAGTTAAGAGTTAGGAGTTAGGAGTTAGAGGTTATTCATAAAGTAAATGTTAAGACCAAAGAAACCGGGTTTCTATAGGACTAGCGGCAATAATATTCGACTCTTTACCCAAAAGAAACCCGGTTTCTAACCACACCTACAGGCTTAAGATTGACTTTATAAATGGTCTCTTAGGAGTTAGGAGTTAGGAGTTAAAAACTCAGAAATATTACCTTTGACCTTTAACCTTTAATCTTTGACCTTTGACCTTTAGCCTGAATTTAGGAAAATACCACAAACTGAGGGGTGAACACCGACCCTGCAAACTGCACGCTTATTTTTAGAATGTTTTATAGAAATATTTGTTTATTTTTGATTTTTTTGTGGTAATAAGTTTGTTACCTTTTTTACAAAGCTATGCAACCTACTAATCCAAATCAATTTACAGAAAAGGCTTGGGAGGCTATTACCCATACTCCCGAAACTGCAAAACAATATCAACAGCAGCAGATTGAAAGCGAACATTTAATGAAAGCTCTGCTGGAGCAGGATGGATTAGCTATACCTACTTTTAATAAAGTGGGTGCGAATCCTGAAAAAATAAGAGAACGCACGGAAGAGTTTATCAAAAGTCAACCGAGGGTATCGGGTAGCAGCAGTTCTGTATACTTAGGGCGCAGCTTAGATACTCTTTTAGACCGAGCGGACGGATACCGCAAGGAATTTGGTGACGAATATATTTCTATTGAACATTTACTGCTAGCTTATGCTAGAGACGACCGCTTCGGTAAAAACTTATTTAAAGAATTCGGCATAGAGGAAAGGAAATTAAAAGATACCATCAAGCAAATAAGAGGGAGTCAAAAAGTGACTGACCAAAATCCAGAAGGTAAATATCAATCTCTGGAAAAATATGGACGGGATTTAACTGAAGCTGCTAGTGAAGGTAAGCTTGACCCTGTAATTGGAAGGGATGACGAAATTCGTCGTACTATTCAAATTTTATCGCGACGTACTAAGAATAACCCGGTATTAATTGGGGAACCTGGTGTTGGTAAAACAGCCATTGCTGAAGGTTTAGCTCAACGAATTATCGCGGGTGATGTTCCGCAATCCCTCAAAGACCGCAAGCTGATAGCTTTGGATATGGGTGCTTTGATTGCGGGTGCAAAGTTCCGAGGTGAGTTTGAGGAGCGTCTCAAAGCTGTATTGAAAGAAGTTACCGAGTCTCAAGGTAATATTGTTCTATTTATTGATGAAATCCATACTGTAGTTGGGGCTGGTGCTACTCAAGGTGCGATGGATGCGGGTAATTTACTCAAACCAATGTTGGCTCGGGGTGAATTACGCTGTATTGGTGCGACTACTTTGGATGAATATCGTAAATATATTGAAAAAGATGCGGCTTTAGAAAGACGTTTCCAACAGGTTTACGTTGACCAACCCAGCGTAGAAGATACTGTTTCGATTCTTCGCGGTTTGAAGGAACGGTATGAAGTTCACCATGGGGTGAAAATTGCCGACAGTTCTTTGGTTGCTGCTGCTACTTTGTCCAATCGCTATATTACCGACCGCTTTTTACCAGATAAAGCGATTGATTTGGTTGACGAAGCAGCTGCAAGGTTGAAGATGGAAATTACTTCTAAACCAGAAGAATTAGACGAAATCGACCGCAAGATTTTGCAGTTGGAAATGGAGAAGCTGTCACTGCAAAAGGAAAGCGATGCAGCTTCGAGAGAACGTTTGGAAAGATTGGAAAAAGAACTTGCCGATTTTAAAGAAGAGCAACGTGCTTTAAGCGGTCAATGGCAGTCGGAAAAAGATGTAATTACGAAAATTCAGTCTGTAAAAGAAGAAATTGACCGAGTTAACGTAGAAATTCAGCAAGCAGAACGGGATTACGACTTGAATCGGGCTGCTGAGTTGAAATACGGTAAGTTAACCGATTTACATCGTCAGTTGGAAACTGCTGAAACCGAACTTTCCCAAGCACAGCATAGCGGTAAATCTCTGTTAAGAGAAGAAGTCACCGAAGCTGATATTGCAGAAGTAATTTCTAAATGGACTGGTATTCCTATCAGTAAGTTAGTGGAATCCGAAAAAGAGAAATTATTGCATCTTGAAGATGAATTACACAACCGCGTTATCGGTCAAAATGAAGCCGTAACTGCTGTTTCTGATGCAATTCAGCGTTCTCGTGCTGGACTTGCTGACCCCAATCGTCCTATAGCTAGCTTTATTTTCCTCGGTCCTACCGGTGTTGGTAAAACCGAATTGGGTAAAGCTTTGGCTTCTTACATGTTCGATACTGAAGAAGCTATGGTACGGATTGACATGTCCGAATACATGGAAAAACATGCGGTTTCTCGCTTAATCGGCGCTCCTCCGGGGTATGTTGGTTACGAGGAAGGTGGACAGTTAACCGAAGCTATTCGTCGTCGTCCCTATGCGGTAATTTTATTTGACGAAATCGAGAAAGCGCATCCCGATGTGTTTAACATCATGCTGCAAATCCTTGACGACGGACGAGTTACCGATTCTCAAGGTAGAACGGTGGATTTCAAAAATACCATTATCATCATGACCAGCAACATCGGTTCTCAATATATTCTTGATGTGGCTGGGGATGATTCTCGTTATGAAGAAATGCGTACCAGAGTTATGGAAGCAATGCGGAGTAGTTTCCGTCCTGAGTTTCTCAACCGGATTGATGAAATCATCTTCTTCCATGCTCTACAGAAATCCGAATTACGCAATATCGTTAAGCTACAGGTAGAAAGATTGCGTCATAGATTAGCAGACCGCAAAATGTCTTTGAAACTTGCCGATGCTGCTTTAGATTTCTTGGCTGAGGTTGGATACGACCCAGTATTCGGTGCTAGACCATTAAAGCGTGCGATTCAACGCGAATTGGAAACTCAAATCGCAAAATCTATTTTACGTGGTGAATTCAACGACGGGGATACCATCTTTGTAGATGTAGAAAATGAACGTCTTGTGTTTAAGCGCGTTCCCTCGGAGTTAGTAACAATGTAATGTTGCTTGAAGTTAATTAAAGTTAATTAAACTCAGTCTGATTTTAAATAATGTATTTCAAGCCCGGTTTCTCAATAAAAACCGGGTTTTTTATGTTTTTAAGAATTAAGCATTAGGGAGTAAATAATAGTAAAAAATCTTAAAAATTATTATTCGTCTAATGGATTTAATTTATTAATCTAGATTGCTATATTTTTTGTTTTATCGAAAACATTAAATTAAAGTTATCTAAAATACTAATTATTAATTAATAAAACTGAATACTGTCTATTTAATGCTCTGTGATTATTCTCTTATAATAATTTTTGAACATCAAAAAGTTAGAATAAAAGCGATTTATTGATAACAGTAACAAACAACATCTATTTGTTTTGTCAAATAGATAACTAAATTGACATATTGCTAAACACTGAGCTAAAACTTGAAGGGTCTAATTACTCTTATATTATCTACAAATGATTATGATTTATACTGATATAGGTAAAATAAATTTGTTTTACAATGCTTACTTTACTTACTATAAATGTAACCATATTTTTAAATCAGTAGGTTTAAAGCAAATTTATTGATTTTGTAAATAACTGCCAAACTGGCAACAAGCTATCTTATAATTTGTTATTCATTTATTTACCAGCTTGGTTAAATTGATTTTTAATTGATTCCTGAAAGTATGAAAACACAGCGTAATAATTTCAAGCTGTCATCAGGATAACAAATTAAAGCCTTGAAGAATTATTTACCGTTGAGCTAAAAAAAAACGAAAATAGCCTGGTATTCTGAATCAATTTTTTGTATATATTAATCGCATCTACATTTGAGCTTTTAATTAGCTTATTCGTCACACATTTTTTGTAACTAAGTCAACAATTTGATACTAGCAAGGAAAGAGAATTGTGATAGATGAAATAAAATTTCCCTCAAAATGGATTTTTTATTATGCGGATGAACTCACTTGCTCTGTTGTGTTGTAAAATCCAACTCAGGATATTTGGTAAAGTTACAAATAAGACAAGGAAGTGCAAAAATTACTTTATTAAAACACCGTACTAGCATGATTGGTCAGTTACTAGCAGGACGTTACAAAGTACTCCAAATATTGGCTGAAGGTGGCTTTGGACAAACTTATATATGTTCGGATATTCACCTTCCCGGAAAACCCAAATGCGTTCTCAAGCATTTAAAGACTACTAGTACCTTGCCGGAAAATTTAGAAGCAGCTAGAAGATTATTTCAAAAAGAAGCCGATACCCTGCAACAACTGGGGAATCACGACCAAATTCCCAGACTTTTAGCTTATTTTGATGACAATAATCAATTTTATCTGGTACAAGAATTAATTGAAGGACATTCTCTGAGCCGAGAATTACCCCAAGGAAGAAAATTAAGTCAAACTCAGGTAGTAGAGCTTTTGACGGAAATACTGTCAATTTTGCAGTTTGTTCATAGTCAAGGAGTAATTCACCGTGACATTAAACCAGATAATCTGATTAGACGTGCTTCCGATAATAAATTAGTATTAATTGATTTCGGCGCAATCAAGCAATTACGTAATCAAACAGCAACTAATTCAACCAAACAGAATGTAACATTAGTTGTAGGCACTCGCGGCTACATGCCTTCCGAACAAATTAGAAAGTTACCACGTCAGGGAAGCGATATTTATGCTTTGGGAATGATAGCTATTCAAGCTTTAACAGGTGTATATCCTTACGAACTTCAAGACGACCCGAATACCGGAGAAATACTTTGGGAACATTTAAGGGAAGTAGACCCAGCATTTTCCGAAGTTCTTAATAAGATGACACGCTATCATTTCAAAGAACGTTATCAAACTGTAGATGAAGTAATACAAGCATTAAAAGAATTACCAACCCTTGAAGAACCAGATTTATTAGAAAGCAAGACTAATAATGGTTTATACGAACTTACTTTAGAGTGGGTAGAAGGCAGCAATATTAATACTTATAAAATTACCAGCAATCAATTTAGTAAAATACCAGGAAAAATTCGTATCGGTCGCGACCCCCAAGATTGCGATATCGTTTTATCAGAATCTACGGTTTCCGCACTACATGTAGAAATATTTTTCAACCCAGAAAAAGAAAAATTTTATTTACGAAATCTTCGTCAAAAAAATCCACCAATTCTTGACGGTCAATTACTTTTAGCTGGAGAAATGCCGCTTTCTATAAATAGCGTACTCCGATTAGGTCAGCAGAATATAAAAGTAAAAGACATTACTTCCACAGAGTATGCAAATAATATTATTCCTGCTTACTACAAAAGTAAGAATTTCGCAGTTGAACCACAACAACCTATAGCTAAAACTGCACGACTTCCAAAAATCAGCACAAAACCAGAAGAACCCTCAGGTACAACACCTTTAAAAGCAGCTCCAAAAATGCCAATGTTTAACAACGTAATACCTCTGGGAGTAAAAAGCATAGGTGTCGCGACCGTATTGGCTGGAGTTGGAGGATTCGCTTTAGTTGGTAATTTAGGTAAAACAAGTTCGCAGCATAGTAATTTACTATCGCAACCACCTGGAAAATGTTGGATTGTGAAACAAGATTTAAATCAATTACCACGACTACGCGACCTTCCTCATAGAGATGCTCAAGTATTCAAAACAGTAAACCAAGGGGAAAAAATGTCAAAAATTGGTGATAAAGGTGATTTCCTCAAAGTTAAACTTTCTGATAATACTGAAGGTTGGATTTTCTTCGACCTAATACAACCCTGTGATTGAGGAAGTTAGGAGTTAGGAGTTAGGAGTGAGGAGTGAGGAGTGAGGAGTGAGGAGTTAGGAGTCAAGAGTGAGGAGACGTGAATTATATGATATTCAACCTTTAACCTTTGACCTTTGACCTTTAACCTTTGACCTTTGACCTTAAATCTTTAACCTTTAACCTTCAAGCTTAAATCTGTAATTAAGAATACGTATTTTCCTCATAGCGTGACCAGCAATACGTAAATAAAATAATACATAATATCAGGTTTTTTGTTCCGGATAGCTTCAAAGGTTGGTTTGAGGTAGGTACATCGGAACAAGATTTTTCATGAGCATCTATCGGTTTTATCCGTATAACTACTTCCAACCACTGAATAAGAAGTTATCTGCAACTAAATCTACAGCTTTAAGTATGCAGGTTTTGATAAATAAGTCACGCGAGTGAGGAGATAGGCTTTTATGTCACTTGAACAGGTTGATGCTTTCTACGATAATTTGATGCAAAATCAGGAAGTTTACGAACAATATTATAAAAGTTGTTCTGTGAAAGGCGTTTTTGGTGTGTGGAATTGGGATAAGAAAAAAATAGTTAATTTTGCTGCAACTTTAGGCTTTGAATTTACAGAGCCAGAATTAGATGAAGTCCTGTTTGATTCAGGAGCTAGGGATTCTAATCAAACTTTGAATATACGCTGATAAATTGGTTGACTCGACTGTTTCAGTTTAAATTTAAATTTATTTTCAAGAATAAAATACCTCGTTTCAGCTTTACCATTTACGCAGTTGATAATCACATTTCTGTAAAGTAAATGATAAAAATATTGAATTGAAGGTTTAGGTTAGCGTTCGCACTTTTAACGTGCAGTTCAGTGCAACGCTAGAGTTTCGTTATTTTAACAATACTCTTTCAGTGGATAACATTACAAGCATAATTATTACCTTATAACCTATTAAAGTTTTTGAAAAGCTAATAAACCCGGTTTTTTTGCAAAACCGGGATTTTAATTAATTAAAATTTTGTGCAAATTTTAGAACAAGTATTGTTCTATAGCAATCCTAGATGAGTCGTGAGAAAGATAGGTGCTAGAAACCCGGTTTTTTGGAAAAACCGGGTTTCTAAATTCTCACAAATGATTTAGGAATGCTATATTATTGTTTTATTATTTTGTGTACAAATTATAGTTGTGGATTACAAAATAATTAGTTAAGACACAAAGACATTAATTGATAATTCTATGATATTGAATGCCTTCGTGTCTTAAAAATTGATATTAAAATCGTGCCCCTGGTTGCTTCAAAAACTCTTTTTCTTCAGGGTTGGAAGGTCGTCCTAAAATTAAGTTGCGATGGGGAAAACGACCGAAACGTTCAATTACCGACCTGTGACGAATTGCATTTTCAATCGCGCTTGCACTATCTCTATCTCCACTAAGTTTCTGGAATAGCTTCACCGCTTGACGTTGATGTTCTATATTTTCGCTGTGTACAAAAGGTAAATATACAAACCAACGCTGTACATTTAATAATTTTCGGTCGAAACCTTGTGCTATAGCTTGATGTGCTGTTGATAGCGCTTCCCAGTCAGTAGCAAAAGCTTGTGGGTTTTCGCGAAAAATATTCCGAGGGAATTGGTCTAATAGCAAAATTAAAGCCAAACAGTTATCAGGTGAATCTTTCCATTCGTCTAAGTTACCTGCTGCTGCTTTTTCATAATCTGTAAGAAAACGTCTTCGTATTTCCTCATCAAACTCTGGTTCTTTTGCAAACCACACTTTTTTAGGCTTACCATAATCCGGTTCATCCCGGCTACCAAACCAAAAATCAAGAATTTCATTTGCCTTCTGTGACATCGCTTCTACATTCCCTTACATAGGACTTGTCGCATTTTACGCATATTTGCGGGCAATTCAAAATTCATTGCTTGTTGAATAAATACTGAAGGGATGGGAATTATGGGAGTAGCCTGTACGGAATAAGTCAGTAAAGTACCGTTACCGTAGTCTTGTAAATCTATATTCGCACTGAAATCATGAAATGTGCCTTTGTCTAATTTAAATTGGATTTTGTGCCCAAAATCCTCCACAACATTAAGATAAATATCTACTTGAGCCGTAAAAAACATAAAAGCTTTTTGTGCTGCCTGATACAGACGTTTAACTTCACCTTTGTATATAATTTCACTCTTGGTTATATCAGGAAAGTACTGAACCCAGCGCGGATAATCCGTAATATCTTGCCAAACTCGCGAACGTACTAGTGGTAAATACATTTTTGCACTAACACATCCACCCCAAGCATTGTGAGACCGCGTTTCGACAAAAATTTCGCCTTTCAAGAACGCTTCTTGCTTGTCCTGACTCCAATGCATATCTGAACCTGTATTGATTAAGTCTGAGAAAAAAGACGCAGACATAATATTTCGCTCGCTCCTCAATTTTCCACACTACACTCGAAAAGAAGAATATAGACTTTACAGTTACAGTTTAGTCTTATTCAATTATTCTAATTCCACTAGAATACAAAAGCATTCCGGAATTAGTTCCTACTCCAGTTTATTATTCCCAAAAATTACTCAAAAATATGTCAGCATTATCACGAATATTATGAAGTATTAATGTTATGGCACAAATTGGGATTTTGGATTAGGAGTTAGGGGTTGAGAGTTAGGAGTTAGGAGTTAGGAGTTGAGAGTTAGGAGTTAGGAATTTATTACTGTTCACTGCTCACTGTTCACAGTTTCAACCGTTAGAATATCAAAATTAGTGTTTATTTAAGAGGAATATTAGGTGAGTCAATCTTCTAAGCTCAATCAAAAATTAACTCAGGGTTTTGGGATGTTTCTTGGTATTGCAATAGCTGTATGGGTTCTTAGGGGTTTGGGTATTCTTACTTTTATTCCTGGAGGTGCTATTTTGATGCTGTTTTTTATTGCTATAGCTTTTGGAATTCTTAGCTATGCTCAAAAAACTTGGTTCCGGTTTTAAGCCATAATCTAAAATCGTAAAATCAAGAAATATAAGTTTTTGCTGTGAAACTTAGCCCAATTTTCTCTGTGCTGTTGTAATTTAGTGATATGAAATGCAATAATCACCGCATAGAATGTTGAATTGGGTTAGTTACCTATAAATCGTTCTGTATAAGTTCTAGATAGAAAATCTATAAATATTTGGAAATTTGCAGCCATTAAGAATTGTGATTGTTGGTGGTGGAGCAGCGGGTTTCTTTGCGGCTTGTGCTGCTGCTAAAGCTAACCGAAGTGCTTCTGTTATCTTACTTGAAGCAAGTCGCCAACTACTAGCTAAAGTTCGTATTTCTGGTGGGGGACGCTGTAATGTCACTCATGCGCTTTTTGATACAAAGGGTTTTATCCAAAATTATCCGAGGGGTTCAAAAGCTTTACTAGGTGCTTTTTCTCGTTTTCAAGCTCAAGATACTGTGAAGTGGTTTGCTTCTGTTGGAGTACAGCTAAAAACGGAAGCTGACGGAAGAATGTTTCCGGTTACAGATAATTCGGAAACGATTGTGGATTGTTTGGTAAAAACTGCTCTGGCTTACAACGTACAGATTCGCACAAGTTCAACTGTGGTTCGAGTTAATCAAGGATGTGAAAAGGATTTACTCGGGGAGAATTCTAATAATTCTTCAGTAAATAAAGACAGTAAATCGAAATTCGAGATTTCACTCAAATCTGGAGAAACGCTGCAATGCGATAAACTATTGCTAGCAACGGGTAGCAATCCTGTAGGTTATAGAATCGCTAAAAATTTTGGTCATAAAATAGAACCGACAGTTCCTTCTTTATTTACCTTCAATGTTTTGGATAAGGAATTGCGTGAGTTAGCTGGTGTGAGCGTTAATCCTGTAAAATTACGCTTATCAGTACCGGGAAAACCTCAATTGGAACAAACTGGTCCACTATTAATTACTCATTGGGGTTTGAGCGGTCCAGCGGTGTTAAAACTTTCGGCTTGGGGTGCGAGAATATTTCATGAATCCCGTTACAAAGGAACAGTAACTGTCAACTGGTTACCAAATTCCAATCAAGATGAAGTGCGAAAAGAATTGCAGCAGGTCAAAAATGATTATGGAAAAAGGGCTGTATTTTTACACCGAGGAATAAAATTACCGCATCGTCTATGGCAATATCTTATATCCCGCGCTGATATTGATGAAGATACTCGCTGGGCTGAATTACCCAAAAAAGCTTTTAATAAATTAGTCCAAGAACTAACTCAAGGACAATACACTATTAGCGGTAAAGGAGTTTTCAAAGACGAATTTGTTACCTGCGGTGGAATTAAACTCAAAGAAGTTAATTTTAAAACAATGGAAAGCCGTTTAGTCAAAGGATTACACTTTGCTGGGGAAATTCTTGATATCGACGGAGTAACCGGAGGTTTCAACTTTCAAAGTGCTTGGACGACAGCTTATTTAGCTGGTTTGGCTATGGGGAGTGAGGAGTGAATATAATTCGTAATTCGTAATTCGTAATTATTCTTGTTCCCAGCTTCTACCTGGGAATACAGTTCGCGAGGCTCTGACTCGTCATATTATTAGAGGCAGAGCCT
>JBCBHT010000060.1:0-30366 GCA_038525335.1 Cyanobacteria bacterium J06621_15
TCAAGGATTACTTTACCTTCGGAATCAAATTCAACTACCAAGCGACCTACGTAGGAATATTCTCCAGCGGTACTAACAATTACGGTTGGGTCTCCGTCTGCGTTTGTAGTTTCAAAGGGATAACCTTCGTCTGCTACATCCCCATCACGTAAAACGTCGGTGTCATCAGCTTGGAGTGTATCGGAACCACCAGCAATAATTACGTCTACTCCAGAAAGTAAACCAGCAAGTTCTTTCTCTAAAGCAATTTGCTGTAAGTGACTAACTACAACAACTTTGTTAATTCCATCTTCGATTAACTTATTAATGGTAGGCTGAAGAATTTCCGCTAAAGCGGCCATGTTGTTTTCTTCTGGGTCTTCAACGTCAACACCACCAGTAGAAGAAATGGTTTCTACTATTTGAGTTGTAGCACCTACGACACCAATTTTTTCTCCGCCTTCTTCGATAACAGTTGCAGGAGCAATTTTTGGTGCGTCACCTGTTGCTGTTAAGTCATTGAGGTCTGCTTGGAATTCGGTATTACTTAAAATCTCGTCGGTGTATAAATCGGAAAGATTGCTATCTTCAGAGAAATCTAAGTTTGCGCTTAGATAAGGGAATTGAGCGCCCAACCAGCGAGCGTCTGACAATTCAGTTCCGCGAATATCAGTACCTATGATGTCGCCAAAAGCATTAGTACCAGCGTCGAATTCGTGGTTTCCAACTGCGGAAGCATCGAAACCAATCGCGTTCATAATCGAGATATCAACACGACCGCTACCTTCACGAACGTTGGTTAAACCATCTTCCTCGAAGTACTCTTGGTAAAATTCTTGTAAGGGAGTACGTAAAGACCTGTTACCTGCTGCACCGAAAAATGGACCGGGGATGTAGTTATCACCAGCGGAAAGAATGATTGTGTTATCTATTTCGTCTTCAAATTGCTCGACGATTGCAGCGAAATTCGCAGCGCTATCAATTGCTTCTACTCCACCTTCTAAGTCGGAAGCATGGAGAATTTGTAGTTTATAGTTAGGAGCTTCGATTTCGTAAAGTGTAGTGGTATTGCTTTCTTCGTTAGCTACAGCCAACATTGGTTTACCGTTAGGACTCTCGTCAGCAGCGATAAACTGCAAACCTTCGGGAGCAATATCGCCTTCGGTACGAATGTACTGAGTAAATTCAGGTTCTGTGGGGTCGCTCAAATCGTAAACTAGTACACCACCACCAGCACGCTCTAAACCAATAAATCCGTATGGTTTACCGTCAACCATTCCTACAGTTACTGATTCGGGTTCAGCACCTTTATCATCGGAACGCTCGTCAAATTCTGCTGCAATTCCGTCGTTAGCATTGAAGAGTGTGGGAGTTTCTCTGGCAGTAATTTGAGCGATTTGGTCACCGCTGTCAAATACTAATTCACCTGCTTCATTCCAGATGGAGAAGGAGCGACCACCGTAACTATAAATTTTATCTACATCACCATCCCCATCTAAATCGCCTAAAGTTGTAGTTGTTTTGAGACGACCAAGATTTTCTTCATCTTGCAAAGTTGAATCTTCTGCCAACAACGCAGGATCTAAAGTTAAATCTTCAACTCGTGCTTCTTCGATGAAACCATCGTAATCGCGAGCATCACCTTCGTTAGCTGTGATGTAGAAAGTTTCACCGTTTGCTTCAAAGCTAGCAATTGCATCTGGTTGATACAGTCCAAAGACGGGGTGATTCTGGATATTTATTCCACCGTCTCTATTACTTGCATCGAGTTCATTTCCTTCAAGGCTATGGTCTTTTTCACCCAAGGATAAAACATCTGTTACTGTTCCAGCATCAATATCAAGAACTGCAACAGCATTGTTTTCTTGTAGAGTTACAAATGCTGTTGAACTATCAGCAGAAACTGCAACGTATTCTGGTTCTAGGTCTTGAGCAACAGTAGCGTTAGGTCCAAAGATGCGAACACCTGCATCTATTAATGCTTGTTGTTCATCGTTGAACTCAGTAAAACCAGCAGAAGTTACATTCGCAGTACTTAAATCAGCAACTCCACCAGAAATATCAATAATACTGATAGAACCTTCTGGATCTACGTCGTAATCATCATTTGGTTCACCTTCATTCGCTACGATTACCTTTGTACCGTCGGGAGTAAAGGTAAGCATATCGGGAAGCGCACCAACTTCAACGGAATTTAGGAATTCACCATCAGTGTTGTAGAAAGCAACAATACCGTTATCTTGTGCGGTATCTGCTTCAACTGCTACAGCAACGATATTATTACTAACTGCAACGCTATTAGCACCACCACCTTCAAAATCACCAACAGAAGTTACGTCAATAGTCGCACTATCAACTTTAACAGGTTCTGCTGGGTTACTAATATCAATTACTTCAACTGTGTCCCCAGTAGTTACAAATAAACGCTGGGTAGTTGGGTCGTATGCAACGATTTCTGCACCGTCTTCACTTGTAAATGTACCGACTTGACTTAAATTAATTTTATCCATGTTCTCTTTAGAAAATGACAGACTTGCAATTAGTGGGTCGTGGTCGCTAGCTCTTTGAGTAGTTTCCGCAAATTCAGAGTTTACCTGTAAGATATCAAACTCTGCCGTACCCGCTAAGTTATCACTAACTAAAATATGATCCAAGTACTGTGAGTTACCTTGGAAGATGAAGCTGTAACGTTCATCCTCTGGAGGGATTTCTGCTAAATTAGTCAAATTTGAGCCAAGAACGTCCTTGACAGGAGAAACAAACTCAAATTCGTTCAAATCTCCGAGAACAACTACATTCGCGTTAGAATCTGCTGCCAAAATTCCATCTACGTAACCCTTGACTGCTTCAGCTTGTGCTTGACGCTCGTCTAAGCTACCGTTGACTATTACTTCTTCTTGTCGCGCTTCAAAGGGTTGTTCTACACCTAGAATTGGACTACTACCACCTTTAGAGGAGAAATGGTTATTAACTACGGTGACTTCTTCACCTTTGAAGGTAAATTTTGCAACTAATGGTAAGCGAGCATCGTTAAAAGGATTATCTTCATTGGTTTGCTGGTCGCTGTCTTGAATTGATTCCACCGAACCATCAACTAAACCAACACGGTCGGGATTATAAAGGAAAGCGGTACGAATATTACCACCAGGTTGACCACCGCTAGTGTTATTACCAATGAAGGTATTATCGATAAACTGGTATTCGGGACCACCATTCGTTTTAATTGCATCAACTAGCTGTTGTAAGGTTTGGTCAGCAGCTGTTACAGCATCATCAGCGGAACCAGTATTATCCTGAATTTCTTGTAAACCAATGATGTCAGGAGTTTTCAAGTTATTCACGATTTGAGCTGCAATTGCATCAAATCGACCATTCTCTACATCTTTGTCTCCATCAGCATCATTGGGGTCAAGATTTAAAACATTATAGCTAGCAACTGTCAGTCTATCTGCAGTACCTTGTATAGTTGTGGTTTCAGCTTCAATGGTTGATTCAACAATATTTCCAGTAAAATCCTCAGTTGGTATAATCTCGAAATTGCCGAAACTATAACCAACAACCCCTGTAACATCTCCTAATTTTGCACCGACGTTCACATCGGGAAACTCAAAATCGAGAATTCCTGAGTCTTCATCAATTTGGACTTTTTCGGGGTTGAAGTCATCGGGGCTGATATTAAGCGTACCTCTTTCACTAATTCCAGTTGCATTTTCACCGTTATCTACAACAGTAAAAATTTCTCCGAATCTATTGGTTGGAGCAATAGCTTGAGCATCTTTCGCTGTTACCAACATTCCTTCCAAAGACTCGAAGAAATCAATTCCGTCTGTATCCGGGTCAAAATTTCCTTTATTAGCAATACTACCGAAAGCATCATCGTCAATATTTTCGGTAGGAGGAACTCGACCACCCGTACCGATAATTGTTGCTTCGGGAAGAGCATTTCCACTAGATTTTACGGTTATGGTAGGACTACTGATTTGAGTAGTGGGTAAGTTACGAGTATCTGTATCACCGGGGAAAAACTCAGCAACAGTTCCTGTAACTTCTAATTCATCACCAATATTTACTGTAGGAGTAGAACCAGTGAAAACAAAAATCGCGTCGGAAGTTGCATTATCTCCATCTCCTGTAGCGTCTTGGAGATAAAAACCTCTACCACCATTAGTATCTACTGCGGTTACGATACCAGTAGTAGTAACTTCACTTCCTGAAATACTAAAAGTGTCTGCTGGTAAATTTTCAAAATCTACTGAAACAAAAGGAGATGTGTGACCTGCTCCTTGGATTTCGTAAATTTCAGTAATTGAATCTTCTGTACCGGTAGTGAAATTCCAAGTTTCATTTCCTGAAATTCCTGCAAAGTTATTTCCTGCTGTATCTTGAATAGCCCCAGCATCAATTTCTACATAGAAATCAGTTGATGCCTCAAGGTTATTTGTAGGATTAATAGTAACACTATCGCCGCTAACAGTAATTGCTGGTGAAGTGGCAACGTTGAAAATTTCGACCTCAGAATCATCGTCAGTTTTCTTGATAACGATGTTACCCGTACCTTTTTGGACGCTTTCATTAAATTTTATTGTTAGATTCCCATCTATTACAGCATTATCTGTATCGTCTGCTGGGGTGAGCGGATTTGAGTCGCTGAGTTCGGGAGCGGTTGTATCTTCCTCTGAATCACCATCGGAAAAAGTTTGTGATGCGTTGATATCTCCTTTAGTGTTACTACCGTCAACAGCAACCCAACTAAAATCTGAGTCTTCGCTACCTTCACCTTGCAATTGCAAAGAACTATCTACAGAAGGGGATGGCTGTTGAGAAACACCAATATCAGTACTAGTCATTCCATTAGCAGGACCGTTAGTAGCAGTGAAACTCCCTTCGTAGCTAAGGAATTGCACTACGGTATTATTGCTATCTACTAAAGCGATACCATCAGGAGAGCCATTTTGAATCCCGCTGATATCAACAGCGACGGTACCGAAACCATTACTTTGGTCGGAAATTGTTTCACTTAAATTGATAGTGTTGTAACTTGCTCCACCATTTCCGTTATAGAGAACAATTGACCAACCTGTTAAATCAGTTCCCGCAGGACCAGCAATCTCGATAAATTCATTACTATCAGCACCAGAGTTATCGTAGTGAAACTCATTAATAAATACAGTCGCCACGGTAAGATGTCTCCTAGTTAATACCTATACCAAATGATGCAAAAATTTCCGAGTCACCCAAACTTTGTTGACTCAGTTAATAGATTGGAATCAAAGCAATTTACAAGCGATGCCTTAAATACTCATAAAACTCTTTCGCAATCGAAAATTACGGAAATAAATAAATTTAGTTTTGCGATTGCTACTAGCATCTCAAGATTTATAAAATTAAGTATCTATCCTGAGATAAAAATATAATTAACCCTGTTGTTTTTCTAACTCTACAGCAGTGATGTCAGTATCTTTTTTAACATTAGTCATAGATTTTTCAGAGTTAACTAGAATCTTGCTTATCGCAAGTCCATCACGAACGAATCCAGTTGTTTGAGCCATAAGAATTGTTTGCTAATTAACAAATCAAAGTACTTATCTATAATTCAGAAATCTCTTCTCAGAGTTTTTCCTGAATTATCTAATTATTACTGGTAGGTTTTATAACCACACTTTCAGATGCTAAGAAAATATTATTAAGTGATAAACCTTTTTAGATTAATGTTTGTTTAAATTAATCACTTGTTGAGCTTAGCTACTATAGCTGTAGTTATTACGCGGTTATTAACTGCTCGTGATAACAAGCAGGAAGGAAATATAATCGCAAATAGAATAAAAAATATAATTAAACTTTAATCTTATATTCTTGACAGAAACCCAGCTTCTTTCCGATTTCGTAGAGAAGTAATCATACTTGCACGATTAGAAACCCGTTGCTGATTAAAAATATGAATAGCCCCCAACCCCCAATTCTGGGGGAGAAATAAAATTTAAAGTCCCCTATTACCCCAAGCTTAAGGTCGCGAGGTAGGGGATTTAAGGGCTAAAACTTGCTATACATATCTTGCTATATTATGCAAATGTCTCTTCAATAGTTTTTATCGAATAATAATTTTTGCTGTATTTTTAAATTATATTTTTTTGCGATTAAATAATATATAAAATACGAATATTGGTTATATTATTGAGTATTAACCTATCACAATTTTTATTTTACAAATGTATTTATTATCACAATATAAATATGATATTTTAAGTTAAGTATATCTATTTTTTTTGATGTAAAATTAATTATTTAACGCCTAATTATTTTGCAAACAAAAATTAATAATAGTGATACTAAATACATTAATAAGCTTAGTAAAAGAAGTTGTTAATTTTAAGTAAAGTTGCTTTTACATAAGTTTATTTAAGCTTGTTGAATGCTATGCTACTGATTGTGTAAAGCCTTTTATAAGCTATGAATTTGTAGATGAGTCTGAGCGTTAGTTAATGCTAAAAAAATTATTTGATTGTTTTTGGCTTTTTATCGATTGACTAGTTCTGACATCTTAAACATTTACTCGTCTTCTTTTATTTATTACATAACATCTGCCAAAATGTAGGAAAATTTTTTTTGCTGTTTTCAGTAATGCTGCTTAGCTAATTATTCTGCTAGCATCAAAATTGTTTGAAATTGATAAAAAACAGCATCTCAATTTCAAGATATTCGTACCAGGGATAATATTGTTAAGTAGCTTAGAATTCATTTAACCGAAATTTAAGATTAAATTCTGAATGGTTATTCTATTCTTAGTTTGCCCTAGATAGTAAATTAAATATCGTTAATTACTAGATAAAAATAGTTTGACCGATAAAATTTCTGTAGTGAAAACTAAAGATAGTGATTTTATATGTAGGCTGAGATACTTTGTATGGCACAGTCTTTAAAACCAAATATTTCCGCTTGAGTAAAAGATAATATCTCAATCGCTTAATGTCGATTTTAATCAGCCTGATTTTATTCCATTGTACATCTTAGATGGCTGATTCTATGGTGCTGATTCTACAAAGTCTCAACATTTTCTATATACATTTTTGTGGATATGACAATGGATACTTTAAGCAATATCGAAGAAATAGATATTCAAAAATATTTTCAGGTTGTCAAACGTCGTTGGCTACCTGCTTTAGGGATTGTTGCGCTGACGGTGACTGGAGCAACGTTGTATGCTTTTTCTCTGGAACCAACTTATAGAGCAGAGGGAAGCGTGATGATTAAAAGCAATCGTACTTCTTCTCTAACAGAATTTTCAGAAGATTTAGGACGCTTAGAAGCTTTAACTCAAAATAATAATCCTCTAGATACCCAAACACGTATTGTTACATCAAATCCCGTGATTCAAGAAACAATTCGCGAGTTGGATCTTAGAAATGAAGAGGGTAAGCTTTTACCGATTCCTGCTTTAGCTGGTGGGTTAAGTGTAGAAGGAATCAAAGGTAGCGATGTTTTATTAATTTCTTATAGCGACCAAAACCCAGAAAAAGCAGCGAAAATTGTTAATACTGTTATCAAAAATTATATTGAACAAAACGTTGCAGCGAACCAAAAAGAAGCTAAAACAGCACGTCAATTTATTACAGCACAAATACCAAAAGCTGAAGAATCAGTAAGAAAAGAAGAAGAAAGACTGCGAATGTTTAAAGAAAAGCATCGAATTATTGCTTTAGAAGAAGAAGCTGGTGCAGCAGTTGGAACAATTACTAAGTTAGAAGAACAAATTTCTCGAGTTCAAGCTCAACTAAATCATGTAACCGCACGTTTAGCAAGTTTAAGCGCTCAAGCTCAGGTAGAACCGCAAACAGCAGTTATATCGGCAGATTTGAGTCAGAGAGAAGGTATACAGAAACTACTAATCCAGCTACAAGAAGCAGAAAGTAAACTAGCTGTGGAACGAACTCGTTTTCAACCAGGACATCCTGCGATAACGTCTTTAGAGGAAAAAGTTACCGCTCTTCAAAATCTGCTTCAACAAAGAACAGCGCAAATCTCAGGTAATCAACAAGGATTTCAACAGGGAAATTTGCAGTTAGGAGAATTACGACGAAGCTTAATTGCAGAAATCACTAGTGCAGCAGCTGAACGTGATGGGTTACAGCAGCAAATTGCGACACTCACAAATACATATTACGCCTATAAGCAACGAGCCAATTCACTACCGGGATTAGAACAGGAGCAGCGCGAACTAGAACGCAAACTTAAAGCAGCACAATCTACATACCAAACGCTGTTAACTAAAGACCAAGAAATTAACGTTGCAGAAAATCAAAAGATTCCTAATGCTCGGGTTATTTCCGCAGCTTTAGTACCTGATTCTCCTCAAGGACCGCGCAAACTTCTATTTATTATTGGTGGAGGTGCTGCTGGTTTATTGTTAGGAATAATTACTGGTTTCGGTTTAGATTTGATAGACCGTTCGATTAAGTCTGTTAAAGAGGCTAAAGCAGTCCTAAAATATACTCTACTCGGTATAATTCCTGCATTAGGTAAGCATCACAAACCGCAAACTTCTATCGCAGGAGCTAATAGAGTTTTACCAAAACTGATTGAAAGAGACATACCTTACTTTCCCGTCGGAAATGCTTATCAAATATTACAAGCCAACCTCAAATTCCTCTGTTCCGATACCCAACTCAAAAGTATTGTGGTGACAAGTTCTGTTGCTAAAGAGGGAAAATCGGAAGTTGCAGCCAATTTAGCTATTGCAATGGCTAGCGTAGGAAAAAGGGTATTACTTGTAGATGCGGATATGCGTCATCCAATTCAGCATCATACCTGGGGATTGACAAATGCATTGGGTTTGAGCAATGTAATTATCGATAGAGTCAGTATTGATGCCGCAGCACATGGAGTAGCACCTAATTTAGATGTACTTTGCTCTGGAGTCTTACCTCCGAATCCTATGGCTCTACTTGATTCTCAGCGAATGGCAAAGTTAGTCAATAATTTTACTTCTAAGTATGACTTCGTCATATTCGACACCCCTGCCGTAGTAGGAACGGCTGATGCTGCGATATTAAACGAACATACTGATGGTATTTTACTAGTTGTGCGTCCGGGTCTTGTTGATTTGGATAGTGCAAATGCAGCTAAGGATTATTTAACTCAATCAAATCAAAAGGTTTTAGGAATAGTTATTAATGGAGTGGATTTAAAAAGCGAACCAAAGAGCTGTTTGTATTACACCAAAGAAGCTATTGATTCAGCGACAAATATAAACGAAAATCTGCCACTTAAAGAATCGATATTCAACAAAATAAAAAGTAGCAAAGGTAATGAGTCCAATTAAAAAGAAAATGAAAACAACTTGTCTAATAAATAATTATAATTATGCTAATTTTCTACCGGAGGCTGTCAGTAGCGCTTTAAATCAAAGCGTTGATTTCGATGAAATCATTATTGTTGATGATGCATCTACGGATAATTCGGTAGAAGTTATTACTCAGTTTGCTGAGGAGACAAATGTTAAATTGGTATTGAAAGAGAAGAATCAAGGACAATTATCTTCATTTAATGAAGGATTTTTGGCAGCAACTGGAGATATTATTTTTTTTCTCGATGCTGATGATATATATGAAAGCGAATATTTAGCAAATGCTTTAAAGTTTTATCAACGCTATCAAGAATGTGATTTTCTATTTTGCGCTTATGAAAAATTTGGAGTAGCTCAAGGGGTATTTCAGGAGTATGACTTTGATACCGATTTGGGTTATTCGGTCATTAAAACTTTATGTAATGGTGAATGGATTGGCTCTATTACTTCCACAATATCAATGCGTAGAGAAATCCTCAAAAAAATTTTGCCTATTCCATACACGGAAGATTATCGAGTTAGAGCAGATGACTGCTTAATATGGGGTTCTTCTGTAGTAGGAGCTAAAAAGTTTTATATGTCTCGTCCATCTGTAATGTATAGGATACATAAAAATAATAACTTCTACAATGATAAATCTTTAGATGTAAATACCAGTTTTGAATATAAAAGATTATTTAAACGTTCAACTATTTTGAATTATATTACTCAAAAAAATTGTATTAGCTTACCCTTATTTTTAGCTTATACATCCCTCCAGGAGTTAAAAACAATTCCTTGTCCGACTAAAAAAGATTTTTCGATATATTTGAAAATTATCTTTTTGCTAGAATCCAATCTGTATTGGAAAATCAAAGGGATATTTCTTCTCAGTATTTACTTCTGTAGATTATTTCTAACCAGAAAACTAGCTTAATTTTTAGTTGTTAGTTTGTTAGTTGTTATTTGTTAGTTGTTAATTATTAGTTATTTATTTTAACTGTTCGCTGCGAATTATTCCCTGTTCACTGTTCACTGTTCCCTAAATGCTGAGAAAATTAAAAATTCAAAATCTATCACAATTAAAATCTCATACCAAACTGCGTAAAATTCTCAGTAATACAGGGTGGTTGTTTGGAGACCGAATTCTCCGTATGGGTGCTGGTTTGCTGGTCGGTGTTTGGGTAGCACGTTATTTAGGAAGCGAACGATACGGTCTGTTTAATTATGCTTTTGCTTTTATTAGTTTGTTTACACCTATTTTTACTTTAGGTTTAGACGATGTAGTTATACGTCAACTAGTTAAAGAATCTTCGGACAAACAAAAGATTCTTGGAACCACTTTTGGTTTAAAGCTAATAGGTGGAATTGTTTCAGTTTTGTTCGCAGTAGGCTGTATTGTTTTATTAGGAGAAAAAAATACGCTTACTATATGGTTAGTAGCAATATTAGCCATGACCGGAGTTTTCCGAACTGCTGATACTATTGACCTGTGGTTTCAATCTCAGGTGCAGTCGAAATATACTGTTGTTGCTAAAAATATTGGTTATTTATCAAGCACTTTATTAAAAATAGGATTAATTTTAAATGAAGCTCCATTAATAGCATTTGCTTGGGCTACTTTAGCCGAAATTGTTATTGGTGCAATTGGTTTAATTTGCATTTATCAGGTTAAAGGATTTTCTAAAATCTGGAATTGGAATTGGAGTTTAACAACTGCAAAAAATTTGCTCAGAGAAAGTTTTCCTCTAATCTTTTCAGGTTTCGCAATTCTCATTTTTATGAAAATTGACCAAATAATGTTGGGTCAAATGAAAGGGGATAGTGAAGTTGGAATTTATTCCGCAGCGGTACGTGTTTCTGAACTATGGTATTTTATTCCAACTGCGATTGTTTCTTCTGTTGCTCCTTCAATTTATGCTGCTAAAGAGAAATCGGAGCATCATTACTATAAACGCATAGGACAATTGCTGCGGTTACTAACCTATATATCTTTAGCAATTGCTATTCCCATGACATTCCTTTCAAAAAACGTTGTCTTGATAATGTTTAGTCAGGAATATATAGAAGCTGCTCCAATATTAGCCGTGCATATTTGGGCTTCTTTGTTCGTATTTATGGGTATAGCAACTTTACCCTGGTTTATTGCAGAAGGACTTAATCATCTCTCTTTACGTAAAACTTTATTAGGAGCAATTCTTAATGTGATACTCAATTTTTTGCTAATACCTGAATATGGAGGACTTGGTGCTGCGATCGCCACAATTTCATCTCAGGCGGCATCTGCTTTTTTTAGTAACGTCATAGATAGAAGAACGCGAAAATTATTCAAAATTCAGTTGCTATCTTTCTTGCCTTTTTATAAGTAAAAATAATCAGTTTTTACATAAATATCATTGTTGCAATAAACTGCATATTTATACATACTTTTTGTATTGATGTTTATCTAAATATTTGACTATCAGCTGTTAAAGTATGAAAAAAATGTAGCACGACATAATTAGACGAGAAAATTGATAAAAATTCAACCTATCATTATCAAACCTCTGACCTTCGCGTAGCGCTATAAAACAATATTAATATTTTTATGACCAGGAGATAGAGAATTATGAACAAACAGCTAGAAACCCCAATTACTTTTATTATATTTAAACGTCCGGATAGCACAGAAAAAGTTTTTGAAAATATTAGGCAGGTTAAACCTAAAAAGCTTTTAGTAGTTGCTGATGGTCCTCGAACTGACCGCGAAGGTGAAGCTGAAAAATGTGCCGCGACCAGAGCAATTATCGAGAAAGTTGATTGGGATTGCGAAGTTCTCAAAAACTACTCCGATATAAATTTAGGATGCGCGAAAAGAGTTTCCAGTGGTTTAGATTGGGCTTTTAATAATGTAGAAGAAACAATTATTTTAGAAGATGATTGTATTCCTCATCCAACATTTTTTCGGTTCTGTGAAGAATTACTAGAAAAATACAGATACGATAGTCGGATTACTTCAATTGCGGCTCAAAATGCTCAATTAGGAAAAAAACGCACCAACTATAGCTATTACTTTTCATCTTATAGTCACTGCTGGGGATGGGCAAGTTGGAGAAGAGCTTGGCAACATTATGACTTACATATTAAATTATGGTCAGAAGTCAGAGAATCAAATATTTTAAACGACATTCTTCTTGATTCTAAAGCAGTTAGTTACTGGCAAAATATATTTGATTCTATTTACGAAAATCCTACCGGAATTACCTGGGATTATCAATGGACATTTGCTTGCTGGATGCAAGGTGGATTAAATATTATTCCCAACGTAAATTTAATTCGTAATGT
Organism: Cyanobacteria bacterium J06621_15; assembly: GCA_038525335.1. Classification (GTDB taxonomy): domain Bacteria; phylum Cyanobacteriota; class Cyanobacteriia; order Cyanobacteriales; family Nostocaceae; genus Rivularia. The sequence continues at coordinate 12,623 of JBCBHT010000060.1, forward strand.
TGGTCTTGGTGCAGATTCAACAAACTTTAATTCTTCTGAGGACTATTCATTTATTAACCTTCCTACAGAAGAAATGAAATTTCCTCTCAAACATCCACCTTTTACAGTACGTAATTTAGAAGCAGATAAATTTATCCAAAATACCGTTTATCGAGCAACAAGATTAGATATTTTCAAACAAAACCTGAAGAAAATTCTCCAAGAGAAAAAATTAATTACACGTTAATAACTATCTGAGGTAATAATTTGAATTTCCGACTCATAGAAAAACTTGCCACACATACATTAATCCTAATTACCGTAGGAGCTTTAGCAATCAAACCTGCTATCGAAGTATCTCAAACTCCATTGGGTGGTGCAGCTGTAGATAAGTTATTAAATGCTTTGTCATATTTAATTTTATTTTGTTTAATTACTTACTACTGGAAAGGATTTTTATATGTTAGCTCCAAAAGTATGCTTCAGATACTTTTATTAATATTGATTTTATTTTCTATTTTATGGTCAGCAGATATGGCTTCGAGCATAAACCTAATCAGAGGTTTAGTGAGAATATATCTGCTAGCCATCTATTTAGCAATGCGCTATACCTTCAAAGAACAAATCAGGCTTATAGCTTTTGCACTAGGAGTAACCGCTGTTTTATCAATCATTTTCCCATTAATGCCAGGTTTTACAGGAAAACATATTACACCAGAATTAGCTGGTTCGTGGAGTGGTATTTTTGGTCATAAAAATGAATTGGGTTACATGATGGCTTGGAGTTCGGGAACTTTTTTACATTTAGCTCTAAGTGAAACTAAATACCGCTATTTAAGATTAGGCTTATTTGCATTATCTGTATGTCTAATTATTCTTTCACGTTCTACTACTTCTTTAATGATTCTTTTAACAATGATATCTCTTTTACCTTTATATAAACTTAGTACAAACAATAACTATAAATTACAAATAATTATGATTAGTTTTGTTTTAATGTTATTAGTTACGGGTTCAGTATTAATTTTTGGAAATGCAGAATCTATAGTTGGCGCATCTGGGAAAGACCTGACCTTTAGTGGACGTACTGACCTATGGGAACCTGTATTAACAAAAGTCTTAGATAGACCATTATTCGGTTATGGATTTGCTGGGTTTTGGAATAGTCCATTAGCTTCTAATCTTAGATTAACTTACGAATGGGCAAGTAATTCTCATAATGGCTTTTTAGAAATAATGCTCGATTTAGGACTTGGTGGTTTCTTAATTTTTGCTGCTGGTTTTATTCGCTTTTTTTATATGTCTCTATATCGGGTTGTTTCAATAGCTAAAAAGCCAGAAGATTATTTACCAATGCAAATTATTGCGATACTGATTATCGTCAATATTTCTGAAGCAAGGTTATTAACTCCTAGTTGGAACTGGTTTATGTATCTAACAACATCTCTGACTTTAACTATGGAGTATCACAGAATGAAAAGAGAAGCATCGCTGAGTTTGGCACAAGTTTAATATGGTTATATCTTGTAACAGCCATCGATTGAATAAATAAAAAATTACTCAAGACTGGGCTAACTTTTGAATTGAATGTAATTGAATTTAATTTGATTGAACCTAAATTTTTTTCTATTTCCTATTCCCTAAAATAAATGAAGATTTTGCATTTAAGCACTCATGATACAAGTGGTGGAGCCGCACGTGCTACATATAGATTGCATCAAGGTTTGCAAGACATTGGACTGAATTCACAAATGTTGGTGCAAGAAAAATCAAGTAGCGATAAATCAGTAATTGCGCCAAAAATACGATTATTTCAAGGTATTGCAAAAACAAAATTGACCTTTGAAACCTTACCTTTAAAATTTTATAAACAAACAAATAAAAATACATTTTTTTGTCAATGGCTACCTGATAGAGCTATTTCCCAAGTAAAAAAAATAAATCCAGATATAATTAATTTGCATTGGGTTAGTGGAGCCTTTATGCAAATAGAATCGATTGCAAAATTAAAACAGCCTTTAATATGGACGCTCCACGATATGTGGGTATTTACAGGAGGTTGTCACGTCGCTAGAGATTGTCAACGCTATACCCAATCATGCGGTGCTTGTCCTCAATTAAGTAGTAGCAATAACTGGGATTTATCTCGCTGGGTACACAAGCGTAAAACAAAAGCTTGGCAGAATTTAGTTAATTCAAATAATTTTACTTTAATTGCTCCTAGTAACTGGATTGCAGAATGCGCGAAGTCTAGTTCATTGTTTAAAAATTCCAGAGTAGAAGTAATCCCTCATGGATTGAATATTCAAAAATATAGACCGATTAAACAAATTATTGCTCGTGAAATTCTGAAGTTACCTCAAGATAAAAAGTTAATTTTATTTGGAGCTATAGAAGCAACTAGCGATAAAAATAAAGGTTTTCATTTATTACAACCAGCACTGAAAAAATTAAGTCAGTCTGGATGCTTAGAGAATACAGAAGTGGTTATTTTCGGTGCTTCTCAACCAGAAAATCCACCAGAATTAGGATTTAAAACTCATTACTTAGGACATTTATATGATGATACTTCTTTAGCAACTGTTTACTCTGCTGCGGATGTAATGCTCGTACCTTCTTTACAAGAGTCTTTTGGACAAACAGCTTCCGAATCTCTTGCTTGTGGAACTCCGGTAGTAGCATTTAATGCGACCGGTTTAAAAGATATAGTTTCCCATGAACAGTGTGGTTATCTTGCTAAACCCTATGAAGTTGATGATTTTAGTCAGGGAATTTTTTGGGTATTGGAAAACGAAGAAAGAATTTCTAAGTTATCTTATTACGCTCGGGAACGAGCAGAAAGAAAATTTACTTTAGAACTTCAAGCACGTCGTTATTCCAATTTATACGAAGAAATAGAAGCTCAAAAAGATAAAATCACCTAACTTTTCGATAAATTTAAATCGTACTATCTAACTGTATAAGTCAATTATAAATTACTATTAATCTGATATGAAAGTCTTACTTTGCGCTTACGCTTGTATACCTGATAGAGGAAGAGAAGAAGGATTTGGTTGGAACAATGCCATTCAAATTGCTAAATTAGGACATGAAGTTTGGGTAATAACTTTAAACGCAGCAAAATGTTTAGAAAATCCACAGTCTAACATGCCAAACTTACATTTTGTTAACGTTGCATATCCAATTCTCAAACATGTACCAGAAGGACGCTATAAGTATCTACATTTTTTGCGATATTTTGCATGGAAAGTCAAAGCAGAACAAGTTGCGCTGAAATTAGATAAAGAACATAATTTCGATATTGTTCATCACATAACTATTGCTAGTTTACAGGGAGGTCCATTATTTACAAACCTCAGTAAACCATTAGTTTTTGGTCCTATTGGTGGTGGTCAAACTGCTCCAGCTAACTTTAAAAAATACTTTTTCAAAAGTTGGTCTGATGAAACTTTACGCTCTTTCATCAATCTACAGGTAATGAGGTTAAATCCCTTCTTACGTAAAGCTTTAGATAGATGCGATTTAGTATTAGCAACAAACAAAGATACTGTTGAGCTTTCTCGTAAAATGACCGCGAAGAATACTGAATTATTTCTAGATAGTGGTTTACCTCCTGAATACTTTGCAAATGAACCTCCTCAAAGGCTAGAATCTTCAGAATTAAGATTACTATGGCTCAGTAGAGTTGAAGCAAGAAAAGGATTATTCCTGGCTTTAGAAGCACTTTCAAAAGTTAATCCCGAAGTTCCTTTTAAACTGACTATTATCGGTGATGGTTCTCTTGATTCACATGTTTCCCAATGGATAGAACAGTTCAATTTAGAAACAAAAGTAGATTACTTGGGTAGTTGTCCTTGGACAGAGGTACAAGATGCATATTTAAATAATGACGTATTTCTATTTACAAGTTTGCGCGACTCTTATGGTTCTGTACTACTTGAAGCAATGTCTCAAGCTTTGCCAATCATTACTTTAGACCACCAGGGAGCGAGAGATTTTGTTCCAAAAGAAGGTTCGATAAAAGTTCCTGTCACTAATCCTGAAGAAACAGTTATTGGTCTTGCTCAAGCAGTGGAATATATGTACAAAAACCCTGAGAAACGTTTAGAAATGGGTAGAGCTAGCTACGAATTTGCAAAACAGCAAGCTTGGAATAATAAAGCGGTTGCAATCTCAAAATATTACGAGAAAATTTTACAAGCTGATTCCGAAACAGCAACCAAAAAAACATTATTGACTAAGACTGTAAATTCAAAATTTTAGTATTAAGAAATAATTCAGTAAGGATAAACCGAAAATGTCAATACCACTAGCTTTTATAATTTGTACCGAACCGGGTCGTTTAGAACCCCAATCATTAATGCTCGCAGAAAGTATTCGTAAATTCTGCGGCAATTTAAAGGATACACCCATATACAGTTTTCATCCTAGAACTGGTACACCGATTGCTGAAGAAACTCAAAAAGCATTTGAAAAATTAGGAGTGATTCACCAGCAGCTACCGATAAATGAAGAATTTCACGAATATTACTTAGCAAATAAGCCCTTGACTTGTGCTTATGCAGAACAAAATATTGATGCAGAAATTCTAGTTTTTCTTGATAGCGATAAATGCTTTTTTGCAGAACCTACTGAATTCCTATTACCGGATGGTTGTAACGTGCGAATGCGTCCCGAATACGGTCAAGGAATCGGTTCTACAGGTAAAAACGACTCTCACGAATGGTACTGGCAAAAACTTTATCAAGTTCTAGGAGTAAAACAAGAGTTTTTTGTGAATACTCCAATTGCGAATAAAAAAATTCGAGCTTACTGGAATTCCGGTTTAGTTGCAGTTAGAAGAAGTGCAGGTATATTTCAATCCTGGAAAGAAAACTTTGAAAAAGTAATGAATTTAGATATTGCTCCTCCACAAGGTATTTACTTTGTTGAACAGTCAGTTTTATCTATAACTTTGTGTGCTTTGGAAGAAAAAGTTTCGCATTTTTCTGATAGTTATAGCTATCCATTACCCTTACATAATCGATTATCAAAACAATGGCGATTAAAAAATTGGGATGATTTAACTTCAGCACATTACTTTAATTTATTCTACTACCACGATTGGAATAAACAAATAAAAAACTTGAACAAATTCAATCTAAATTCTGATAAATATAAGTGGTTATGTGAAAAAGTCGTCGCTTATCAAATGCCGCGTACTTCTGTATTACATAGACATATGCTTACAGTCAGAAAAGTAGAGCAAAAACTAAAAGTGTTTAACTTGAATTTGAATGTAAGTAATTGGATAGAAAGAGTTGCTAATTTATAAATATTAATTCATACAGGAAAATACAAATGTTACACTTTGGTTATTATATTTTTTCTACTCAACCTCTAATTATTTCTTTTATTGGAAATTATCCTTTATTCGGAAAAGTTGTTTCTAAGGATAAAAAAAAGGTACATCAGCCTCTACCAAAATGGTTCCGTCCTCAACATGTTTTAGAACATATTCCTGGTTGGTGCGCTCCTCCCAAGCAGATTATGATCCGCAAAATAAAATCAATTCTGCATTCTTTAGAAGGAAGAACTCATCATCTAATGGTGAACGCAGCAGATGAAGAACAAATGCGTAAACGTTTTCTCATTCGTGGAGGACACTTTAGCCATAACCTGTACATCAACGAGAATTTATATAAACCCATTGAACAACCAAAGGTTTACGATGCAATTTACACCGCACAATTAAATTCTTCAAAGCGTCTTTGGCTAGCAAAAAATGTTGAACAATTAATGATTGTATCTTACGGAGGAGACTTACATTCATACTGCCCAGAATTAAAACATGCTGATTTCAATAGAGAGTTTATTTCACGTCCAGAATTAGCCAAAAAATACAATCAAGCTCATGCTGGCTTAATTCTCTCAGCAGTAGAAGGAGGAAATTTAGCTTCTAGCGAATACTTACTCTGTGGAATTCCTGTAGTCAGTACTCCCAGCAAAGGTGGAAGAGATGAATTCTTCACTCCTGAAAACTCAACTATTGTAGCCCCAGAAGCAGAAGCAGTTGCTCAAGCAGTACAAAACTGGAAAAAATTATCACCAGACCCTGCAAAAATTCGCGAACAAACTCTTCAAAAAGTTAACGAATTGAGATTAGATTATTGCGCTTATATTGCTCGACTTATACAGCAAGAAAGTGGCAAAAAACACGAATCAAAAACATTAATGGAAAAATACTTCTCTTCACCCGATGGTATTCAGTCTCGCTTTATTAAACTAGACGAATTATATAAAATCAGTCCCCAAGATTTCAATACTAAATTCTCTATCTAAAAGTAGATATATCTAAATAATTACAGATACTCGGAGTTAACTATATTTATCAATAAAAGCCATGAAAAAAGCACCACTAGCAATCATAATGACCTGTTTTAATAGACGTAGCACTACTGTTTCATGCTTACGTGCATTATATAAGCAGAAAAACAGTGTAGACTTTGATGTTTATTTAACAGATGATGGCAGTTCAGATGGTACAGCAGAAGCGGTAAAAGCCGAGTTTCCAGAAGTTAACATCCTTCAAGGAAACGGAAATCTTTTTTGGGTGGGAGGAATGAGACTTGCATTTGCTGCTTCAATTCAAAAAGATTATGACTATTATTTGTGGTTAAACGACGACACAATTTTAGAATCAGATGCTATCGAGCGCTTGTTTCTAGTAAATAAAAAATTATCAGAACAAACCGACAAAGACTTAATAATTGTCGGTACCACCAAGGACATATCCACCGGAATTGCTTCTTATGGTGGTTCAATAAAATCTGAAAAGTGGTATTCAAATAAATATAATTTCTTGGGTTGCACTGAATATATCGAACAATGCGATACTTTCTTCGGTAACTGTGTATTAATTTCCCGTAATGTTGTTAAAAAAGTTGGCAATATCGACCCAGCTTTTATTCATAGCATGGGAGATACTGATTACGGTTTAAGAGCTAAAAAGCAAGGTTGTTCCATATGGGTTGCACCTGGATATGTAGGAACCTGTAGCAAAAATTCAGTTCGCAATAGTTGGGTAGATACGAAATTAAATGTATTAGAACGTTTAAAAAAAGCAATTCATATTAAAGCTTTCCCCTTAAAGTCTTGGACGGTTTTTTGTCGTCGTCATTCCGGTTCATTCTGGTTTATCTATTGGATTCTTCCTTATGTCCGTGCTGTTATCGGATATAAGAATTTAGCTGCATCTCCCACATTTGTAGAAGAAACAGTGAGCAGTGAGCAGTGAGCAGTTAACAGTGAACAGTGAACAGTTAACAGCTAACAGTGTTAGGGATAGCGTGTCTCGGAAGGATATACAGTTAACAACTTTCATCCGTAGGATGTGGATCATCAACTAACAACTAACAACTATCAACTTTCACCCGCAAGGGTGTGGATCATCAACTAACAACTAGGAGTAAAAATGCCGTTGAGGCTTGGTTTTTTAGCAGCAGCACCTCGAATTTCAACACATCCCGACGCGGAAATGTCGGGACCTCGTTCTCGTATTTTAGGACTTATTCAAGGTTTCAAATCATCGGGTTGGGAAGTCGAAACATTTATTGTTGGTGATAGAGTTCCACAAAACTGGTCTGCGAAAGGTTCTGGTGAAGCAATTAGTAAAGGTTTTTTTCGTACTTTAGCTGTAGATTTAGTTCGTATAACCCTTAGTATTATTAACTCTTGGAAAAGTTATCGAGAACTAAGAAATAAAGTCGATTTTGTTTATGAATATGCTGCAACTTTGCAGTGTTTGGGCTGGATATTTCAGCGTCGAGGTATTCCTTGGATTTTACAAGCTGAGGCTTTACTTTTCTATGAAGCAAAAGCAGAACGTAAAGCTTTGGTGTTGGATGGTATTGCTAGATGGATGGAAATTAAAGCTTATAAAAAGTGTGATATTTTAGCTTGTGTTAGTGAGACTTTAAAAGATATTTTAGTACGAGATTACGATATTAGACCCGATAAAATTGTTTTAGTAAATAACGGCGTAGATATCAATTTTTTAAATCCCGAATTACATCAACCATCACGTATATTTTCTGGTTTCACTATAGGTTTTGTTGGTAGTTTATATGCTTGGTCGGGATTAAATTTACTCATAGAAACAATCGCAGAATTACGTAAAACTGGTGTAGATATATCCCTGGTTGTAGTCGGTGATGGTGCAATGAAATCAGCTTGGGAAAACCTAGCCGAAAGCTTAAGAATTTCTGAAAATGTTGCCTTCATTGGTAGAGTTTCTTGGCAACAGGTACCGCAGTATATTGCTGGATTTGATGTTGGCTTTTCAGGACAAGTGCAGCTACAGATGGGTCAGATGTATCTCTCACCCATGAAGCTCTACGAATACATGTCAATGGCTAAACCAGTTGTTGCATCGGCTTTTGAAGATGCAAAGCGTTTAATTGACGATGGTAAAACAGGTTTTCTATTTCAACCAGAAGATAAACACGATTTAAAACGTGCATTGCTGTCTGCTTTTCATCAACAAGACAATCTACCACAAATGGGAAAGTTAGCCCGCAAGGAAATAGTAAACCATCATAGTTGGGATTCCAGGGTGCAAGTTTTAGTTAAAGGTGTTGAGCAAATTTTGGAAAAGCGCTCATCACCAGAGCAGCTTACTTCTATTTCAAATCTGACAACTTGAGACTGAATACTAATACTTTTACCCGTTTTCAAACATGAATTCTTCCCTATTAAAATTTCTCGGTATTCAGGTGGATGCATTAAACATTCCCCAATTGAACGGTTTAATTGCAAAATCTATTCAAATGCAGCGAAAGTGGATTATTGCCAATCATAATTTGAACAGCCTGCATATTTACCATCACGACCCTAAAATGCGTGCATTCTATGCAAAAGCTGATTATACACATATTGATGGTATGCCTTTAGTGTGGATTGGTAAACTGCGGGGTTATTCCGTCGAACGGGAACACAGAGTTACCTACGCCGATTGGGTATATCCCTTGATGGAAGAGGCTGCAAATCAAGGCTGGCGGATATTTTATTTAGGTTCTAAAGCAGGGGTTGCAGACAAGGGAGCAGATATTTTACGCAGACAATTCCCCGGTTTAAAGATTGCTTGCGCTCATGGCTATATCGATGTTCGTAAGGATAGTCAAGACAATCAGAATACTATTGCCGCAATTAATGCATTCCAACCTCATATACTTATGGTAGGAATGAGCATGCCTCGTCAAGAACATTGGATTCTAGATAATCTCGAACAGCTTCAAACTAATGCAATTCTGCCCAGCGGTGCTTGTATGGATTATGTTGCTGGAGCAGTTCCAACTCCGCCGAGATGGATGGGAAGAATGGGGCTGGAATGGGCTTATCGTTTATTCAGCGAACCTAAAAGACTATGGAAGCGTTACTTAGTTCAGCCTTGGTTCATCGTCAAACTATTAATTAAGGAAATGTGGGGTATTCAGCATCAACCACAATTTAATGTTGCAACTCAAGAAAGAATTTCTAACAGTACTCGACCAACTATTTCATTACAAAATAAATCTAAAGTCGAGCAGAGTCGGAAATAGGAAGAATACTTATCCGTTTTCAATTATTATTCATCTTATTGTACGGCTTATCCTCTTCCTTCGCTTGCTTAACCAGCTATAGCGAATTCCATTTGAGTCAAGCGATAAGCAATGCATCACCAATGTCTAAATCTTATAATTCTCTTTTTTCAGAGAGATATACATAAGTCTAAAATGTATTTCAATTCGTTTGTAACTTATCTACAAGAGGTATTTTTGTCGTGTTATACAGCAATGCAGTCATAGATAACTTTAAACCAGACTTACGTTCGTCTCAAAGCGCAACTATTCAACGAGGAATTTTTATTCGATTCCTGCGTGTAGCTTTGTTAATTTCTATCGATATACTATCTCTAGTTGTCGCTTGGGATTTAGCAATCAATTACGCTGCTCCTTTACAGTCAGAATGGACAAAAAGTCCGTACTTTTTATTACTAAGTTTAGGAGTTCAGGTTGCTATTCTTGCTACGATTGGTGCTTACCGAGCGGGTATCCATCGTCGCGATTATACAAGCATTATTAAAGCAGTTTGTTTATCATCAATACTGCTATCGCTTATCGCTTATACTTATGACCCAACTATCTACATAGCTCGTTCCACTTACTTGCTGTATTGCTTTATATCTATAGCAGGTATTTGTACAGCTAGATTTTTGTTCAATTTATCGACTAATTTCCTGCGTCAGCAAGGTATGATGCGTCATTCGATGTTTCTTATCGCGGATGCTCAACAAAAAAAGCAACTGATGGAAATTATAGAAAAAGACGATAGTTATACAGTAAGGGGTTTTGCTGATTCCAGCTGTTTGGATTGGGACATCAGAGAAAAAACTTTTGCATATCTACGCAGTCAAAATGTAGAAGAAGTTTTTATTTCCTGGGATTCAATCAAGAATCGTTCGTTCCTCTGTTGGCATTTTTATAATGCAGGAATTACCATACATATTCTTCCGACAGAGAATAGACTTCCTTTTTCGACATCTAGGTTTAGTCTAATCGGAGGATTACCTTTCCCAACAATTTCAGCACCTATTTTTGCTGGATTTGACTTTTCGTTAAAGCGGTTATTTGACATTTGTTTCTCTCTGCTTTTAATTATTCTGCTCGCACCAGTATATGTATCTATTGCCATACTGATTAAATTAGATTCTCCCGGTCCAATATTCTTTCCTCAAAAACGTATTGGTTTGCATCGTAAAGAATTTCAGATGTGGAAATTCAGGTCAATGGTTGTTGATGCAGAGAAAATTCTAGCTACTTTAGAATCTAAGAACGAAATGAAAGATGGTGTCTTTTTCAAAATGAAAAATGACCCAAGAGTAACAAAAGTCGGTCGAATTTTACGTCAATATAGTTTGGATGAATTACCACAACTATTTAACGTATTAGTTGGTGACATGAGCTTAATTGGTCCTCGACCTTTACCAATGCGCGATGTCGAAAAATTTCAAACCAAGCATTTTATCCGTCAAGAAGTTCTTCCCGGTATTACCGGACTGTGGCAAGTATCAGGACGTGCCGATATTGACAACTTCGAGGACGTAATGAAATTAGATATGAGCTACATCGAAAATTGGTCAATATTACTTGATTTGAGAATTTTTATGCGAACCTTCAAAGCTATACTGCAAAAAAGCGGCGCTTATTGATTATATTGATAATTGCTAATTAATAATCGTAATTGAAAGAGACGTAGCATTGCTACGTCTCTACATAAGTTTTATATTAAAAATTCTTGTTCCCAGGTTCCATCTGGGAATACAGTTCACGAGTCTCTGACTCGTATTTTAGTTAATGCAAAGGCTCAATCAACATAGCATTGCTGAATCAAACATGAAAATTAGATTTCACATTGAAAGAGACGTAGCACTGCTACGTCTCTACATGAGTTATATATCTATCACAAAGTAAAAGTGTATATAATTTATAACTTTATTCAACAACACCAAATTATTTAAATTATCAATATAAATTGCTTTTATTATACTCCAATGCCCAATGCCCAATCCTCAAATAAAAAAACGGAGCCTGCACCCTGAAAATACAAGCACCAATAAAAATATTAACCAAAACGTCCTGAAACGTAATCGCGGGTACGCTGGTCTAAAGAATTGTTGAAAATTTGGTCGGTAGTACCAAATTCAACCATCTGACCGACACGGCTTTCATCAGTGCTAAAAAATGCTGTAAAGTCAGCAACACGTTGCGCTTGTTGCATATTGTGAGTAACAATCGCAATTGTTAATTCACCGCGCAAACTATCAATCAATTCTTCAATTTTCATTGTTGCAATGGGGTCAAGAGCCGAACAAGGTTCATCCATCAGCAACACCTTTGGTCGGACAGCCAAAGAACGAGCAATACATAAACGCTGTTGTTGTCCACCAGACAAACCCAAAGCTGATTTGTATAGTTTATCCTTGACTTCATCCCACAATGCAGCACCCTTAATTGCATCCTCGACAATACCGTCTAATTCTGATTTAGTAGTATGTCTGGCAATTCTAATTCCATAAGCTACATTATCGTAAATGCTCATGGGAAATAAATTGGGTTTTTGGAACACCATCCCAATTTGACGACGCAATCTGTTGGTATTAACGCGAGAGGAATAAATATTCTGACCAAAGAATTCAACTTTTCCCTCTATCTTCACATCAGCTTCTAATTCACCGATACGATTGAGAGATTTGATGAAAGTTGATTTACCGCAACCCGAAGGACCAATAAGTGCAGTAACTTGCTTTTGGTAGATATCTAAAGACACTCCTTGAAGCGCTTTAAAAGTACCGTAGTAGAAAGCAAGGTTTTTGACGGTAATGGCTGGAATTAAGTTACTCATGAAGAAAGAAACTTTGATGATTAATCGAATAAACTGCAACTAAAGAAATGTGAAGGTTTTTGCGGTAGAACCTTACTTAAGCTTTCTGCTGGTAATTACGCGAGATAGAAGATTTAATATGACAATTAAACCTACTAACACAATCGAAGTTGTCCAAACTAACTGAAATATTTCCGGTCTATCGTCTTGATAGAAGCGATAAATCAATATAGGCAACGAAGCTGTTTCTTCAAACAAACTTTTAGCCCAAAAATTACTGAACAAAGCTGTGAAAATTAGCGGTGCTGTTTCACCACTAGCACGAGCTATTGCTAGGAGTGTTGCGGTAGTAATTCCAGGTAATCCCGCAGCTAGTACGACGCGAAAAGTAGTCTGGAATCGATTTCCACCTAATGCAGCAGAAGCTAAGCGTAGAGAATTAGGAACAAGCTTTAATACTTCCTCGGTTGTTAAAGCAATAACCGGAAGCATAATTACACCCAAAGCAAAACCACCAGCAATGGCGCTAAACTGTTTAGTTGTGGCAATGAAAACACCGTAAGCAAATACACCAACAACAATTGAAGGTACTCCAGCAAGAATGGTAGTGACAAAGCGCACAACAGAAGCGACCTTAGAATTTTTACCAAATTCTGACAGAAATATCCCCGTCATTACTCCGATAGGAATACTAAATAAAGCACCAATAGCAACCATTGTCAGAGTACCAACAATCGCATTGGCGAAACCAAAATCAATTACTTCCTTGAAGAACATTTCTGCTTTAAGGTCGGACAGTCCCCGTCCGAGAATCTCCCATATTAGCGAGAACAATGGCAACAGCGCTAACAATGTGAGAAAGAAAGCAATCGCTGTCATTCCATATTGGAATACAAATCTTTCTGGTGAAAGAGGACTACATACTTCTCTAGCTACGGACAAATCAATTTCCGGACGTTTTCTACCACTCATTTCTCTTGACCTACTCAAGACATTTGCGAATTATTCGAGCAAAAATACTGCTGATTTGCAGGAATTTTGGTTAGGAAAACTACTTGTTCTTTCTATTCAGCCATTGCACTAATACCACAGCACCGATATTGACTGCTAGAGTAACAACGAACAAAACCAAGGCTAAATAAGTTAAAGCTCCAACGTGCAGTCTATTCTCAGCTTCAGCAAATTCATTGGCTAATACAGCTGGAATTGTATAACTAGCATCAAGTAATGAAGCGCTGATGAATTCAGAGTTACCAATTACCATCGTTACAGCCATAGTCTCGCCTAAAGCGCGTCCTAAAGCCAGCATCGTCGCACCGACGATACCAGAAAAGCCACTAGGTAACAATACTCTGACAATAGTCTCCCAACGAGTAGCACCTAAAGCCATAGAACCACTGCGGTATTGTTTGGGTACTACCATCAATACATCGCGGCTAATTGCTGCCATTGTTGGCAAAATCATGATAGCTAGAATAATTCCAGCAGTTAATAAATTGTCACCGCTAGGTAGTTCAGTATTGAATAAAAATAACCAATTGAAATTTTCCGACAACCAGGTTTGAAAAGGTATGATTACCGGAATCAGAACAAAAACACCCCATAAACCAATAATTACGCTGGGAATTGCGGCTATTAACTCAACAATAAAAGCCACAGGAGTACGCACGAAAGAAGGTAAAAAATCTTCACTAGTGACAAGAGCAATTGCCAATCCTACAGGGATAGCAATTAAAATCGCTAGAAGGCTGCTGACAAGAGTTCCGTAGATATAGGGTAATGCACCATAAACCCCTTCAACAGTATCCCATTCTTGGCTCCAAAGAAATCCCAGCCCAAACTTTACAACAGCAGGTTGCGCTTCCTGAAAAATGATATAAATCATCCACAGGAACATAAATACTACAAATATTGCAAAAGCTCGTACCAGCCATTTAAATCCTTGTTCTAGCCACAGATTTTTTGCGTCTTGGGCAAAAATATCAGGTTTGTCATCTACTAGTGAATTTGGTTGAATCGATGAATTAGCCATTACCAGTCATCTCGATTTTGGATTTTAGATTTTAACAACAGTGCATTTAGAGTAAGGTGTTCCAGTCTAGGAACTGACTTAATTTCGCTATTTTTGCACCTGTTTGCGATTTTGGATTATTAGTGGGAACTCTTTAATAGTCCGCTAATACTTACATTCAAATCAAGTAAACTACACACACCTAAAGAGAAGGGTGGGTATAAACCCACCCTTTCTTCATTTAGTTAACGATTGCGAGCATGTTAGACAGACAACAATCTTGTTTATTGTGAGCTTGTTTAACATGCATCTAGAAATACAGAAGTCAGAATAAAAATTATTCAACTTCTGCATTCTTAGTTAATTACTTAACTTGGCTGTTAACTTGTCTGATTACACGTCTTCTAACGCTGGTAGGAATGCTGGTGTAGAGCAACTTACCGTTAAAGCTTTGACCTTTGGTCATTACCCAGTTGATCCACTTCTTAACAGAAGCAGCCTTAGCAGCAGTAGGATACTTCTTGTATAATAATTAGTCAGTATTTATCGCGATACTTAAAGGTTTAGGCATCTCTGGAAATACATACATCTATCTTTTCATTAATCCCTGATAGCAAAAAACAGCGAATTAACGAGAATTATCCTTTTTAATACTCAAAGCTTTCAATAGATATTCACTAGTGTAATTTATATAGCTTTAATTTGAATAAGTAAAAGTATTTATACTGAAAAAAAAGATTGAAATAAAGAAACCGCGCTGGTGAAAACGCGGTTTAACAATTTACTACTGGTTTTTTTCATTAATTCAAATAGGTTCGTAGTTGCGCTTTAGCGCCGATATAAGGGAGCATCCCAATTTTGCAAAAAGCCCTCAGACTATAAGTCTGGGGCTAATATTACAAAGCCCGACGACCTGGGCTAAGGAAACTAATAGCCCAGGTCGTCGGGCTTTGTTAGTATAGCCGCACCCTTCTAGGGTGTTGGGTAAAATATTTGTTCAAAATTGGGATGCTCCCCCAATATAATGCATTTAAAAGCGAAAATGGTGCAACTAAAAACTTTTTACCCATTAATCTTGACGGGTCTGTAGTCAGGGATTTATCTCTCAGTGCAAGATTTAAAAATCTTACTACAAACTTTTATTCATCAAAACTAATTGGACAAGCTATTACTACTCCATCACATTGATTCTGAAGGGTTTGTAGTTTAGAGTTAAGACTTTGTTCTTAAATTCAATAACTAAAGTTATAACTATGAATCTATCAAAATGTTTGAGAACAAGCTATTAAATTAAGAAGTTATAGCGCTATGATAAGGTTAAAAGTTAAAAGTTAAAAGTCAAAGGTCTAATATTTATCTAATATTTATAGCTTTGAATAGGTTTGAGCTTTTATTGATATCCTAACCTATTTACGTAATACTTTATCTTTGAGCAACCAACAATTTTAACCTTTGATTTTCTCTTAATAAAGACTCATATCTTAGTTTTAAACTTGCATTTTCTAAACGTAAAGCATCTAATTCACTTACCTTTTTTAAAGCAGCATCAAAGCCTATTTTTCGTTGCTCCAACGAAAGCCACTGCTGATATACTTTTGTATGCATTTCAACGCTATGACCGAGATTTTGTGCTGCTAATTTAATTGGGATACCATCAAGATGCGCTCTAATAGCACAAGCATGACGTAGGTCATAAGGTTGAAAATCGACACCTACACGGATAAACCAAGCGCTGTTTTGATTGCAGATAGCATTTAGCTGTTTGAATCCATTCAAATCTTTGGTTCTATTTTTAAGTTGTAGCAAAGCTGTTTCATCTTTTAATTGAAAAAGCTCAATCCATTCTGGTTTAAAAGGTAATACTTCTCGATATCCAGTTTTATTTGATTCGTGAACTTTGAAGGTATTATTAGTATTTTCGGGATTGAGAAACCAATCAATATCAGGTTTATTAAACACTTCTCGCGGTCTTAATCCATATACTGCCAATAAACCGTAAACTAATCTATAGAAACGCCATAAATTTCTGAATTCTTTTCTCAGCTTTGTAGAGTGATATTGATATTCAGTGTACTTATTAAAATTAAGTATTATCTGCTCGTCGTTAGGAATATCTCGCTGTTTGGGTTTATATTTAGGTTTGAGGTGATTAAAATTAGCATCAATTTGGAACAGCTTACATACCAAAGTTGAAATTTTTATCAGTTCTCGCTTGACACTATCACTTTCAACTCTTTTTATACAGATATCAAAATTATTTTGAGTTGCTTCTAAAGATAAATCAAAACGCTTTCTAAAAAATCTTTCGTAGGTATTAAACGTCCCTTCTGACTTTTGAGTTCTTTTACGTGTTTTAAAATATTCTTCTTCAAAATTATCTAATATATCTTGAAAAGTTGTTATCTTTTGAATTCTTTTCTGACCTAAATACTTATCATTCCATTGAAATATTTGCCGAGCAATCAATCTACCTAATTCGTTCGCTTCTTCTTCTGCTGTTATAACACCATCTAGACTCGCAGGTATTCCTAAAGATATTTGATATTGCTTTTTCTTTCTACCACTTTGAGCTACATCATCTGGTTTGAGGGGTAAAGTAGCTCTTAGTTGTAACGTTCCACCTCTACTAGCTATTCTGACTTTAATGTTTGCAGATTTCAATCTTACGTTAGCCGCGTCAAGAGCTTCTTGTAGCTTATCTCTCATGTGTTCTTCTTGTCTTTTAACAGCGTTTTTTATTCCTAAATAACTACCATCAGTAGTGTTTGTTGGTTCAAAATCATTAAAAGCTTTTTGATAGATGTCTTCAGTCTTTTTCATTAAAAATTCACTAAAATACTGCGAGGTAAGTTACAAAGTTTATTCAATTACAATGTAGTTACAGCAACAGTTTAGTAGTGAAGCGAGACATAGGTCAATAAAGAGTTTTCTTGTAAATCATCATCCAGGTCAAACCAACGATAGGATAACCCTTAGAAGAATCACCTACGAATACGCGGTAGTTAGCGGGGAACTTAACGCTGGATAAACCAGTGTTAGCAGCTCTCAAAGAAGGAGCAACAAACTGACCGCTTCTGTTTTGAACTTGTGCGGACTTAATTCTGTTCAAACGAGCGTAGGAGTAGTTAACGTAACCGATACCACCACGAGTACGCTTAACCAAAGCAGCTACACCAGAGTTACCTTTACCCTTTCTAGCTCCTCTGAAAGCCCATCTTGGCTTCTTAGAAGTACCAACTCTTCCTCTGAAGTAACCAGAGATGGTGGAAAGGTGGTTGGTGAAGATGAAGGTTGTACCAGAACCATCTGCACGTACAACAGGTGTAATTCTGCGGTTAGGTAGTCTAACACCAGG
>JBCBHT010000061.1:0-30225 GCA_038525335.1 Cyanobacteria bacterium J06621_15
GTAAGTGATAAATCAAATTTACCGAGGTCTTTCAAACTCTTTTGAAGATTGGAATTGACAGTCACACCCGAAGCAGCGGTCACTTGATTGATAAATTCTGCGAGCGAGAAATCTTTTAACAATATTTCGTATTCAGCTTCATTAGCATTCTTATAGTTTTTAATTACTATAGTAGGTATACTGCTAATTGAAATTGAACCTAAATCTAACTTTGCTGCGTCGGTAAAATCTTTTAATGCAAACCCGTCAACGTCTGGTACTAGCGCATCTAAAGATAAGTTTATCCCTAAATAAGTAACTTCTAGTTCACTATCCTCAACTTTGATTAGTGCTGTTGGTGTATTTTGTGGGTCAGACTCTTTCTTTTCAAAACTACGGAAGATAGATAATAAAACTTCCTTTGATGTATCGGATACACCGGCACTCTTTATCTCGGACTCAAACTCCTCTTCCTTAAAAATTGGACTACTGTTAAAAACGAAAGCATAATCCGATATTGTTTCTTGAGTGAAAGCCGAGCTAAAGTTCCCTTCTCCTAAAGTAACTTCTAGTTCCCAGTCACCACCTAATGCAGCATTTCCAGTTAAGTTAGCTGAAGCTGCAATATTTGCTTTCGTTAAGTCGTGTAACTTAGCAATAAATTCTGCACCTGCATCCCCTGCAGCTACCTGACAACCATAAATAAATAAATCAGATGAGACATTGTCAATTGCTGCAAACCAATCTTTTAATTGGTCAGCATATTTACTGAAATTATCTAAATTTAATTGAGTATTTCCCAAATATAAACATCCCGGTTTACCATGAGAAACAATATGAACTGTAGTAAATTGACCTGAATACTGCGTTAGAACTTCAGTGATTTGAACAATTCCATCTCTATGAGGTTCAAGTTGAACTATTTCTATTCCCTCGAAAATTCCTGAAACTAATTGTTCTTGTGCTTCTAAACCTGAATCAATGAAGGCAATTGAGCGGAAATTCTTTTGTGTGTTCATCATGAAGATTTGAATAAGGTGTTATTGTGTTTACAAACAACCCTGACTTTCGTGAGTTATGGAACTAACTGAAAAACTCTTACTTGGCGCAAACCTATCCCACAAAAAGATTTCATCAATCTAGATGTGGATGTCGGCAATAAAGATTAATGAGTTAATTTAGATACTTTGATGCTCTTAACTCCAAGATGACAATATTTAAGCAGATTCGATGCTTACCCCGGATTTTTCACAAAGATTTAAACTAATAGCCCAAAACCATTATATAAACTAGACTTGAGACAAAATATCCGGTCAACGTAATGTTATGAATCGTGCAACACCCAAAAAGCTCAAAATATAATCTAGATAAAGGCTTGGGAATAATTAACGTACAGCTTTTGAGAAATGCGAATTACGTAAAATAGTAATTTGTTCTAGCTCTAATGGCTTAATCTCTCAAGACATGATTCATCCTTCTGACTCCAAAATAAATTATCATATTTTAGATTAGGTAGGATAGAATCTTAGATGACAATAAAAATAATTTTTAGCTTTTTAAATTTTTGAGTTGTGTCCTATACTTTTTAGTTAGTATCACCACCCTACAATATTTTTTCAAATCAAGAATGCAGCCATGTATAAAATAATTTAGTTAATCTCGGCATTACTACATAAGCTAATAATAAAACTGTTATTCCGGTCATTATTGCTTGACGTAATAGAAACGGTAAAGGTGCTACATAAGGACCTAAGAAATAACCTAAAATAGATGCACAAACGAAAACCCCAATCCAGGTGACGAAAGCGGTTTTATGTTTTGGTGGTGGAGCAGAAGCTGTGTTAGGAAGAGATACGAGTGCTTCTAATCCTGTTAAGTATTGTACGTTTTCAGGTTTTTCAATTAATGGTTTTGCGCGTTCTATCCACTGTTTTCGCTCGGATGACTTCATCCATTTACAGAGATTGTCATATTTATCAAAGCGTAAAATAATTACATATTCGGTTCTACCAGGTTGCGGTCGGAGAATTGTTACCCCACAGTGACCTGCAAATTGTCTTGCTGCTTCAGAAATTCCTGTTAACCAATCTTCATATCCAGGTTCGCGTCCGGGACGGATATAGTGGGAAATTACTGCTGTGACTTGTTGGTTTGATTTGTTTTCTTGTAAATTCATGGGAATTTTTATTTGTAGAATTCTTTTATCGCGATTGATGAGACACTAATTGATGATGCGTGACGGTAATATTAATTCTTTGAATGGCATTGCTCAATTGAAGTATGAATTTATTTTTATCAAATTTACTAGCCCCCTAAATCCCCCAAAATTGGGGGACTTTAAATTCTTCTTCTCGCCCAGAATTGGGGGTTAGGGAGCTATTCATACTTTTAATCAGTAACGCCCTTTGAATTATATTTTATAGCTTTTCGTAACCGTCACGCACCCTACAAAATGCATGAAGATATGTAAACTATTTTCCCGAATTGCATAAACCGAAATTACCAACCCCTAGAAGAAATTAAAGCAACTAAAGAATAATTATTATGCAATTTGACACTAATTCCTATACAACCAGTGGTGGTATCTTTATATCTCGTACTGTTACCGATACTTCTATCGATTCGGCTATTGATGAAGTTTTAATGCGTTTGGATTCTCAACGAGGTGGTTTGTTAGCTAGCAGTTATGAATATCCGGGAAGATATAAGAGATGGGCTATCGGTTTTATTAATCCTCCTTTGGAAATATCTACTAGAGATAGGACTTTTACAATTACCGCTCACAACGAACGAGGTTTGGTTTTACTGGGTTATTTAGAAGAATTATTTTTAGATAAGCCCTACATTGAAGAGTTGAATATAGAAGATAATCGTATTTCGGGTTCGATTAAACCCAGCGACCGTTTATTTTCTGAGGAAGAAAGAAGCAGACAACCTTCTGTATTTAGCGTGATTCGAGAAATTATCTCTGCATTTTTTAGCCCCTTAGACGAAAATTTAGGTTTGTACGGTGCTTTGGGTTATGATTTGGTGTTCCAGTTTGAACAAATGCCAAAGTTACTAGAACGGGAAGATGACCAGAAAGATTTAGTTTTATATCTACCCGATGAGCTATTCGTGGTTGACTACCATCTCCAAAAAGCTTTTCGGATGCAGTATGATTTTGTCACTAAAAACGGTAGCACTAGAGATTTACCCCGCAAAGGTGAAAAAATTGATTATCGTGGAAAGCGTCTTAATGTAAATCAAGGTTCCGACCACGCTCCCGGTGAATATCAACAACAGGTTATAAAAGCTCTCGATTACTTCCGACGTGGTGATTTATTTGAAGTTGTTCCTTCTCAATGCTTTTCCGAAACCTGTGAAAAATCTCCGACCGAACTATTCCGGACTCTGATGAAAATTAATCCCAGTCCCTATGGATTTCTCTTTAACATGGGTGGAGAATATTTAATTGGTGCTTCTCCAGAAATGTTTGTTCGAGTTGACGGTAGACGTGTGGAAACCTGTCCCATCAGCGGCACAATTAGAAGGGGAAAAACTGCTATTGATGATGCGGTACAAATTCAAAAGTTATTGAATTCACGTAAGGATGAATCCGAGTTAACTATGTGTACCGATGTAGACCGTAACGATAAGTCTAGAATTTGTGAACCTGGTTCTGTTAGGGTTATCGGTCGTCGTCAAATTGAAATGTACAGCCATCTGATTCATACAGTTGACCATGTGGAAGGTGTACTAAAACCCGAAGCTGATGCTTTAGATGCATTTTTGACTCATTTATGGGCTGTTACCGTCACCGGAGCGCCAAAACGTTCTGCGATGCAGTTTTTAGAGCAGAACGAGCGCAGCGCTAGACGTTGGTATGGTGGAGCGGTCGGAGGTTTTAATTTTAGAGGTGGTTTGAATACTGGTTTAATCTTAAGAACTATCCGACTGAAAGATTCAATTGCACAGGTAAGAGTTGGTGCGACAGTTTTGTATGATTCCGACCCTGAAGCAGAAGCACAGGAAACTTTAACTAAGGGTGGTGCTTTATTCCAAGCATTGAATAGAGCATCTCATCAACAAACTGTTCCGATAGCGGAATTAGGGAAAAATGAAGCGAAACCAGCAACAGGGAAGAAAGTTTTACTAATTGACCACGAAGATTCATTCGTTCACACCCTTGCTAACTATATTCGACAAACAGGTGCGACAGTCACAACGTTACGACATGGTTTTCCCGAATCCGTATTTGACGAACAACAGCCAGATTTAGTTGTATTGTCACCCGGTCCCGGAAGACCAAGCGACTTTAACTTAGAGAGTGCGATCGCAAATTGTAAGAAACGCGGAATCCCCATATTTGGCGTATGTTTGGGCTTGCAAGGAATAGTTGAAGCTTACGGTGGAAAATTAGGAGTTTTAGATTATCCCCAACACGGTAAAACATCTTTAGTTAATGTAGTTAACAAAAATTCCGTAGCTTTCCAAGACCTACCAGAAAACTTTGAAGTTGGAAGATATCATTCCTTACATGCTTTACAAGATAGTTTACCTGACGAACTAAAAATTACAGCCCTATCCCAAGACGGAATAGTAATGGGAATCGAACATAAAACCTTACCCATAGCCGCAGTCCAGTTTCATCCCGAATCCATCATGACATTAGTTGGTGGAGCAGGAATGACAATTATTACTAATGTTGTCAGTGAATTTACTAGTTCCGCGAAGGGAGTAGTTTTGGCAAGTTGACATGGGTAATAGGTAGTAGGTAATGGGTAATAGGGGAAATATTAACTCTTAATTCTGAACTGTTAATTTCTACCCCTTTTCCCTTAATCTTCACCTTTGACCTTTAACCTGTGAATGCATAATCCCAAATCCTCTTCCCTATAAAAACAATAGCAGTTCCCAATTATCAATTACCAATTACCATGAATTCGATATCTGAAAAATTTAAATATTTACGTCAAGAAAACCAATGTGCTTTAATTCCCTTTATCACTGCTGGTGACCCGGATTTAGAAACTACCACCGAAGCATTAGGAGTATTAGAAGCAAACGGAGCCGATTTTATTGAATTAGGTGTTCCCTATTCCGACCCCTTAGCAGATGGTCCAGTGATTCAAGCAGCAGCAACCCGCGCTCTGGAAAGAGGAACTCGATTACAAGATGTTTTGCGAATAGCTCAGTCAGTAACTCGTAAAATCGCAGCACCAATTATCTTATTTACTTATTACAATCCCATTCTTAACCTAGGGATTGAGCAATTTCTCAAAAGAATTTCCGAAGCAGGAGTCAAAGGATTAGTTGTACCCGATTTACCTTTAGAAGAAGCAGATAATTTAATTAACACAGCCGAAACATTTGGAATCGAAGTCATATTACTCGTCACTCCCAACACCCCCGACCACAGAATTCAAGCAATAGCTCAAAAATCTCGCGGATTCATCTATCTCGTCAGCGTCACCGGAGTTACCGGAGTTCGTTCTCAAATTCAAACCAGAGTCAAAAATGTACTACAAAACATCCGTACCATTACAGATAAACCTATCGCTGTTGGCTTTGGTATATCTAATTCGGAACAAGCTCGTCAAGTTAAAGAATGGGGAGCAGATGCAGTAATCGTCGGTAGCGCTTTCGTCAAACGTCTCGGAGAATCCACACCATACCAAGGACTGCGAGCCATTACAGAATTTTGCACCGAGCTTAAATCAGCTACCAGCGAGCGGTTAGCAGTGAGCAGTTAGCAAATGTTACTCAAGATTTTTGGCGCTAAAGCGCAACTACTTACCCATTACCAAAATCATGTTACTAACAACCAAAAACACAACAACACCAGACGGTCTCGGAAGATTTGGAAAATTCGGTGGAAAGTACGTACCTGAAACTTTAATGCCCGCTCTAACTGAATTAGAAACGGCTTATCAAAAGTATCGCAACGACCCGGATTTTCAGAAGGAATTGCAAGGATTATTAAAAGATTATGTCGGACGCGCAACTCCTTTGTATTTTGCAGAAAGACTTACTCAATATTATGCTCGTCCCGATGGTAGCGGAGCGCAGATTTACTTAAAGCGTGAAGATTTAAATCATACTGGTGCTCATAAAATTAATAATGCTTTGGGTCAAGTATTACTTGCCAAACGCATGGGTAAACAAAGAATTATCGCCGAAACTGGAGCCGGACAACACGGTGTTGCAACTGCTACGGTATGCGCTCGATTCGGTCTGGAATGCATCATTTATATGGGCGTTCACGATATGGAACGACAAGCCCTGAATGTATTCCGGATGCGGTTGATGGGTGCGGAAGTTCGCCCGGTGGAAGCGGGAACTGGTACGCTCAAAGATGCTACTTCTGAAGCTATTCGGGATTGGGTAACTAATGTTGAAACTACCCACTATATTTTAGGTTCCGTAGCTGGTCCGCATCCCTATCCGATGATTGTCCGGGATTTTCAAGCGATAATCGGCAAGGAAACTCGCGTTCAAGCTGAGGAAAAATGGGGTGGATTACCCGATATTTTGCTGGCTTGTGTTGGTGGTGGTTCCAATGCTATGGGGCTGTTTCATGAATTTGTCAGCGAACAATCGGTACGGTTAATCGGTGTAGAAGCTGCTGGTAAAGGAGTTGATACTAATAAACACGCTGCAACTTTGACACATGGAAGAATAGGTGTTTTGCATGGAGCAATGAGTTTCGTTTTACAG
Organism: Cyanobacteria bacterium J06621_15; assembly: GCA_038525335.1. Classification (GTDB taxonomy): domain Bacteria; phylum Cyanobacteriota; class Cyanobacteriia; order Cyanobacteriales; family Nostocaceae; genus Rivularia. The sequence goes on from JBCBHT010000061.1 coordinate 6,679, forward strand.
GATGGAGATGGACAGATTATCGAACCTTACTCTATTAGCGCTGGTTTAGATTATCCAGGAGTTGGACCGGAACACAGTTATTTTAAAGATAGTAATCGTGCTGAATATTACAGCGTTACCGATAAACAGGCTTTAACAGCATTTCAATTGATATCCAAATTAGAAGGAATTATTCCCGCATTAGAAACATCTCATGCAATTGCTTATTTAGAAACACTTTGTCCTCAATTGAGCGGTAGTCCTCGGATTGTAATTAACTGTTCCGGTAGGGGAGATAAAGACGTGCAAACCGTGATTTCAGTTATCAGTTAGGAGTTAAGAGTTAGGGGTTAGGAGTTAAGAGTTAGGAGTTAGGAGTTAATAGTCTACCCCCTCTTCCCCCTCTCCCCCCTCTCTCCACCAATTCTCAATCCCCAATTACCAAACACCAATCCCCAATTTTCAAAAATGATTAAAAATTTCAAATTATTGTTTCTTCTTTCTTCTTGCTTTTGTTTTTTCTTAAATGCATCCCCTGTGAAAGCAGAGGTAGAAGAAAATTCTGGCATGAGTCAGGTAACGAATGTCAATCAGTTAAGTGATGTTCAACCTACTGATTGGTCTTTTCAAGCTTTGCAATCTTTAGTTGAGCGGTATGGTTGTATCGCTGGATATCCCAACGGAACTTTTCGCGGAAATCGAGCTATGACTCGTTATGAATTTGCTGCTGGACTGAATGCTTGTTTGGATAGAGTTAATGAATTGATTGCAACTGCTACTACTGATGTGGTCAGTCGGGAAGATTTAGCAACCTTACAGAGATTACAATCAATTTTTGCTGCTGAATTAACAACTTTGCGCGGTCGGGTAGATAATTTAGAAGCACGGACTGCGGAAATTGAAGCCAACCAGTTTTCTACAACTACTAAGTTGAGGGGACAAGCAATATTTGCTGTTAACGGTGGTGGTTTTGATGGAAACAGTATTATTGATGCGACTGGGGCAACAGTTGCGAATGAAGACCCCAATACTACAATGATATTCAGGGCTGGAATCGATTTGGACACCAGCTTTAATAAAACGGACTTATTAAAACTACGCTTGGAAACTGGAAGCGGTATATTAGGACCAAACGGTCAACCCGACGGTGGTAGAGATAATGTTGCGGGTTTCTTGGAACCATCTTTCGGAAGTGCTTTGGACTATTCCATCAATCCCCCGACAGATAGAGATATTGAATTATCGAGACTTTATTACACCTTTAAGCCGAGTGAGAATTTAGCAGTTACCATCGGACCAAACATGCGTGCTGCTGACTTCGTAGACTTTAACAGCTATGCCAAACTCAGCTTCCGCGACTTTAGTACTCAAGCTTTTGTCAATAATTACGTTCTCTTCCCCATCGAATTTCCCAGCGCTGGTGCAGTAATTGACTGGAAACCTTCAAAGCGGAGTCCTTTTGCTGTGAGGGCTGCCTATACCGCAACAGATGCAGCAAATCCCAGCGACCAGGGAGTAATTATTGGTAATGCACCTTTCATTAATGTACTGTACGACGCTCCCAATCCCAATATTCCCAACGCTCCTAGTGGAGGAAGTCGCGGTTTATTTGGAGATAATTATCAAGGTATAGTAGAAGTAGAATTTTCCCCTTCCAGAGATTTAGCTCTACGTTTGCAGTACAGTGGTGGAGAAGTATTTGATAACCGTTTTGACGCAGTTGGAGCCAACTTAGAATTTACCCTTGCCAAAAAAATCGGTATATTTGGACGCTATGGATACAGTAGTTACAACAATACTAACTTCGGCGATATCAACCCCAATTATTGGATGGCTGGAGTTGCATTCAGAGACTTATTTACCAGAGGAGCATTAGCTGGTGTCGCAGTTGGACAGCCTTTTATAGCAAATGAAGTCGGCAATTCAACCCAGACAAACTACGAAGCATTCTACAACTATCCAATCAGTAGAAACGTACAAATTACCCCCACACTGCAAGTAATTGAAAATGCAGCGAATCAAGATGCTAACGGTACTATTTATACCGGTACACTGCGGACAACATTTTCTTTTTAAATCTGGTAATGGGTAATAGGTAATTGGTAATGGGGAGAAGATGTAGAAAAAATGGTTTTTATCTAGTGGTCTGTTTCATTAATTTTGACTGGTGTAGAGACGTAAAATTTTACGTCTCCCAAGGGTTTTAGGAAAAACAAACCTATCAGAACTAACGAAAATAACCACTAGTATTCGACCACAATAAATATGATAGGTGTTAAGCGTTTAAAATAAAAAACCGCAGAGAGCGCAGAGAGCGCAGAGGAAAGAGGGTTTAGAGGATTGTTCGATTTAAAATCACAGTGCTAACTATTCCCAATTACCAATTACCTATTACCAATCCCCAATCCAAAATCTAAAATCTAAAATCCAAAATCAAATGACTCAAACACAACCAACTTTAACTAACAATTGGTCTGCGATTCTGCAACAGTTACTTTCTGGTGAGTCTCTTGAAGTTTCTCAAGCATCGGATTTAATGCAAGGTTGGCTGACGGAATGTATTCCAGATGTTTTGTCTGGTGCTATTCTTTCAGCTATTCAAGCTAAGGGAGTTTCTGCTGAGGAGTTGCTGGGAATGGTGGAAACTCTGCATTCTCAATCTGTCAAACCTGCTCGCGAAGTTATTATCGGTGATTTACCTTTTATCGATACCTGCGGAACTGGTGGAGACGGAGCTTCAACTTTTAATATTTCTACAGCAGTTGCTTTTGTCACTGCTGCTTGTGGGGTAAAGGTTGCTAAACATGGTAATCGTTCTTCTTCTGGTAAAACTGGTTCTGCTGATGTGTTAGAAGGTTTGGGTGTGAATCTGAAAGCCGATATCCAAAAAACACAAGCAGCTTTAGAATCTGTAGGAATCACCTTTTTATTTGCTCCAGATTGGCATCCCGCTCTCAAGAAAATTGCTCCTTTACGAAAAACTCTTAAAGTCCGCACCATATTTAATTTACTCGGTCCTTTACTCAATCCTCTCAAACCCACGGGACAAGTTATTGGTGTCAATAGTCCGGTTTTGATAGAAACCTTTGCTCAAGTTCTGCATCAGTTAGGAACTCGTCGTGGAGTTGTTCTCCACGGAAGGGAAAGATTGGACGAAGCTGGTTTGGGAGATAAAACTGATTTGGCTGTATTGTCTAACGGAGAAATACATGTATTAGAATTAAATCCTGAAGAATTGGGTATTAATCCCGCATCGATTAGCAGTATTAGAGGTGGGGAAGTTGAAGAAAATGCAAATATACTAAAAACTGTTTTGCAGGGTAAAGGTACGCAACAGCAGCAGGATGTAGTTGCTTTGAATGCTGCTTTGGCATTGTTTGTCGGTGAATCTGTTGCGGATAAGGGTGATTATTTACAGACTTTTGCTGATGCTGTGGTGATGGCTCAAGATGCGATGAAATATGGAGAACCTTGGCGGAAGTTGGAGGAGTTGAGGAGGTTTTTGAGGTAGAATTGCTGTAAATCGCCCGCAGCCTTGAAGGCTGGGGCTACAGTTGCGAAGCCCACCTGCGTGGGCTGAATTATACGAATAAGCAAATTGCTGATGTAGAGACGTTGCAGTGCAACGTCTCCGTTGTTGTGGAATAATTTCTTGCGGCTTTTATTGCATTACACTGTAACAAAAATGTCGTTAGCACTGATGGTTGGTTCGTTAGAAAGCGTAGCAATCTGTACTGCATCAAATCCGGTTTGATTACCGTCAGCATCAAAGAACAGCGCACCGGAATTTGTATTGTAGATAAATCTTTGAGTAGTATTGTCTGCCGCAACCGGGCTAGTACCGATAAGGATTTGGTCTTCTGAGATAGCATTACCCGCAGTCAATCCACCACCAAAGCCAGCAGCAGAAATGTGAATTGTATCGTCAATAACTGAGAAATCTGTAATTTCGTCAGTACCTTCGTTGGGGTTATTGAAAACAAAGATATCGGCACCGTAACTACCTACAAGTTTGTCGTTACCCATACCGCCAATAAGCGTGTCATTACCAAGTTTACCGTATAAGATATCATTTCCATCGCCGCCCACAAGTACATCATCTGCATTCAAATTACCACTACCACCGTCTAAGGTATCGTTACCCGCTCCACCGTATAAAGTATCCTTACCAACAGAACCGTTCAACTTATTATCTAAAGCGTTTCCTGTAATTTGGTTATCGCTATCGTTACCAGTTCCTTCTAGAGCGTTACCAGTGAGTATTAAGTTTTCAAAATTACTTCTAAGCGAGTAATTCATTGAAGCTTTGATTGTATCGATACCGCTATCAGGGTTTTCAATAATACTATTACCCCAACTGTATTCAATGATATAAGTATCGTCACCAGCACCACCATCTAAAGTATCCCAACCCACACCACCATTGAGGGTATCGTTGCCTTCCCCACCGTATAAATTATCGTTACCTTCTCCGCCGTTGAGAAGGTTATTGAAGGAGTTTCCTGTGATTCTGTTATGTTTGGAGTTACCGGTACCTTGGATAGCATTACCAATTAGGATTAAATCTTCCACATGAGCAAAGTTCTCAAGTGAATAGTCAACTGAAGCTTCAACTTTATCCCAACCTCCCCCATTGGTTTCAAAACCACTATATTCAACAATAATGTCGTCGGGAGAATCAACAATGTAAAAATCGTTCTCTGCACCACCTATTAACGTGTCGTTACCCGTACCACCGTCTAGGGTATCTCTACCGTCACCACCAATTAAGCTATCGTTACCCGCATTACCATTTAGGGTATCGTTAAGACTACCACCATCTAAAATATTGTCTTGAGCGTTACCTATAAGTTGGTTATGACGAGAGTTTCCGGTACCGTTGATAGCACTACCAGTAAGTATCAAGTTTTCTAAATTATTTAACTGGGCTAATGAATAGTCAACTGAAGATTTAACTGTATCAACATCACTGCTTGAATAATTTTCAACGATAGTGTCGTCTAGAGAATCCACAATATAGGTATCGTCTCCTTCACCACCTAATAAAGTATCGTTACCAGCGCCACCTGTTAGAGTATCGTTACCTTCTTCACCATTTAAGGTATTATCTTTGGCGTTACCTGTAATTCTGTTATTGTCAGAGTTACCGATACCGTCTATAGCATCGCCAATTAGGGTTAAATTTTCTACATTGGATACATTCTTAAGGGAGTAATTAATTGAAGTTTCTACTGTATCGTTACCACTTGAGGCATTTTCGATTATGGTATCGTTGAGTGAATCAATAACGTAAGTGTCGTTACCAGTACTGCCTTCAAGAGTATCGTTACCAGCGCCACCTGCTAAAGTATCGTCATCAGCACTGCCAATTAGAATATCATCCCCTTCTTGACCATCTATAAAATTCTTTCCAGAAACACCTTCTAAGAAATTGTTTTCAGTATCACCGTATAAGATATTGACCTGTTCTATAGTCGCAAACACGTTGTATTCTGGCTCATCGTTTTCAAAGTAAGCTCCCGATACATCAGATAGATTTAATACGAATAATTCTTCTGATTCCGATACTGTATCTGCTACTATTTCTACTTCTACAGTCGCGCTAGTTTCACCAGCAGCAATAGTAACTTGTCCTGTTTTTGCAATGTAGTCTTCACCAGCGACAGCAGTCATATCTTGAGTGCTATATGTAAACTGTACGTCTTCTGTTGGAGCTAATGATAGATTAAACGTGAACTGAGCATTGGTATTAGATGAATTTCCTTCAGCGATAACAATATCAGAGGTTGTAAGAAGAGGTATTGGTTGCAAGTTATGAGTACTGATTCTAACGTCGGAAAACTGGATAAATTCGACGTTGGTTAAGGTATCTGTATTATCAACTGTAATTACGTTACCGACTTTCTGAATAGAACTATTTGCAAAAAATTGGTTTGTATAGACAACAGTATCCATACCATCACCACCGTCAATTCTGTCTTGTCCGCTTCCGGTAGTTATAGTGTCGTTTCCATCGTTACCAAAAACAATATCGTTACCGCTACCGCTATCAATAATGTTGTCAAGGTCGTTACCAACTACTTTATCGTCACCAGCACCAGAATTACTTCCTAAATCAATTGAACCTAAACGAATAGTATCGTCACCACTAGTTCCATTGACAATTTCATCAAAAGGATTATCATCTGTAACTTCTTCTAAACCGCTAGCAATTGTAAAATCTACCGTAGATGTGGGAGTTCCATCGGTAAAAAATATTTCAGCGGTAAGAAGGTTTTCTGCGCCGAAACTTACATCTAGGTCGTCAATAGAACCCTCGAAACTCAATCCCAAAGCATCTTCAATTAACTCGCTTGACTGAATTGTGTCAACAACTGCACCGTCTAAAAGAAGGTCTATTTTAGCGATGCTATCTGCGGAAAAATCTGAGTTGTTGAATTCATCTGTTAAATCTGATGGGTCTTGCAATACAGAAATGTTGCCATCAGAATCAACTATTCTCAGTTGATCTGTATCAACACCATCACCAATACCGTAAGCTTGAACATCTGCTAATGATTTAAGTAAAGAAGCTTTAGAATTAAAGCTATCGGACGCTTCACCGTCAGAAAGAAAATAAGCAATATTAGTTCCGCCTTCCGGTAGCCCATCAAAAAAGTTATACGCTGTATACAAAGCAGGTGCAAAATACGTAAAACCACCCGAACTTAATCCTTGAATCGTTGAAATTGCTTCATTTGCATCTACTACAGCACTTGGATATACACCATCATCAAAAGGGATAACCTTAAATTGACTAACATCAGCAATACCACTGTTAATCAAGGAGTTAGTTAAGCTGGTATAAGCACTTTTTGCTTCTTGCAAAGGAGTTCCATCCATACTCCCCGATACGTCAATGATGTAGGCGATGTTGTACTGTAAATTCTGTGGGGATGAGGAAAGGTTGATTTTGTAGTCTGCATCTCCGTCAAGCATATATATTGATGAGCCTAGAGATGCGTAAATTGAGTTTCCATTATTGTTTAAGAAGCTTATTTCGTTATTGTCTTCGGGACCGTCTTCTAAGGGTAGGCGAGCAATGTAATTTCTTGTCTCACCATCTAAAGTTACACCAAAAAATTGACCAAAGTCCATACCCTTGAGTGTATCTGTACCATCTGCTAGAGTTCCTCTATTGTGAGCAAAAGTTATAGTGTCTCTTACAAACGGATTTAGATTTCTAGAAAAAGTGTAGTCATAGTTTTCAAACAAATCTGAGAAAAAAGCAGTGTCTCTTCCTGCACCCCCATCAAGAGTATCATCCCCTGCACCTCCTGCAAGGAGATCATCTCCATCAGATCCTTTAAGAGTATCATTGCCTTCGTCTCCAAAAAGCGCATCATCCCCAAAAGAGCCAACAAGACTATCATTTCCTATACCTCCTAAAAGGTCATCATTTCCGACAGACCCATTCAGAGTATCATTTCCTTCGCCTCCGTTAAGCCCATCATTTCCAAAAGAACCAACAAGACTATCATTACCTTTGCCTCCGTACAGTTCATCATCTCCAATATACCCATCAAGAGTATCATTTCCTTCACCTCCATAGAGCGTGTCGTTACCTGCATCGCTTTCAATTTTGTCGTCCCCTTCATCAGCATAGTATGTGTTATTACCAATACGAAGTAAGAGGTCTTTTGATATTTCGTTACTTGGTGATAAATCGTCATCTTGGTTGGTACCAAAAACTAGCGTCCCCGTTAAGTCAGTTTTGGCTGCGACAAGAAATTGTACTTCATTGGGTTGATTAACCACCATAACTCCCTGGTGTACGTAACTCTCTTGTGTAAGAAGATTTGTGCCCTTAAGCCCAGGAACATCCAGAGCAAATTGGGGGTGAAATTGATTATCGTCAAGACTAAAGAGAATGGGCTTTTCTTCTTCGGAACTAAAGGGATTTTCAGCTAATTTCCGTGGATGGTCGGGATCAATAAAAGTCTTAGCAGTTTTAACTACCCAACCATGTTCAGAGCCAGGGGGTCTAAAACCTAGACCGAAATTCATCTGAAATGATTCGTGGGCTGTAGCTGCAAGGGCTTGATTTCCGGCAATACTAAGGGAACCTACATATGCTCTGGAATAGTTAGTTACATCTTTAAAGTTTCTTGGTCCTTGTCTACCTGATATATCAGGGTATAAGTCATATCTACTGAGTTTATTGGGGTATAAGTCATATCCTCCAGTACCAGTTCGAGAAGCTGGATCAAGTGCAGTGATTGTATTAACTCCACCTAATAAACCCGCAGTTTCACTACTAACGAATGTACCAAAGCTATGACCAATGAAATTGATAGATTGAGGTGAAAAATCTTTTTGCAGTTTTGCTTTAAATTCCTGTGCTATCGCTCCAATCCATGTGACGGCTTTGAAGTTAGGAGCACTCGAATTAAAACCTGGATTTGTATTTCGGGTTTGGGCAGCTTGCATCCAGTCAATTACTAAAACAGTAGCAGCAGGTTTGGCTGTTTTCACATGATTTGCAATTTCTAAAAAGTCTGTAAAATCTGGATTCCAGCCATGAGCTACAATATATACTTCCCCAGCACCATCACCACTATTAGTAATTCCAGTACCCTTGTGTTCGTATACAAAAATTTCTCGGGTTTCACCTCTTGCTTTAGTTTCTCCATCTATTTCTCTTTGTCTAATATTGTTATTGTCCTCTCTGTATTGTGTTGTGTCGCCACCTTCGACAATGAATGATCTATATAATTTGTAATTGTTATTACCACTGCCATTATTTGTAAGCATACGTGTTATTTCATTTCCGACACCACCTTGATATTCGTAACGTAACCTTACAATTTCACGATTAAGTTCCATATTTATTTACCTCTTTTCCTAATTAAGATTGAATTATTTGTAGTTAGGTTTAGCCAAAGCAAAAAATCGAGCATTAGAACTAGTACAGAGCAGCCTAAACGAAGGCAGCAATATCTCCTCTTTTTCACGTAATGAAGATAAAAGAGGGATATTTAAACTACCTGTGAAAAATCATCAATAATTTACTGGTAATAATTAGCAAATAGATTGAAAGATTTAATCAAGGAAAATATCTACTCGGTTTATTAGTTGGAGTAAAATAGCTCTATATCTTGTCTCGAAGAAAGCTAAATCTGCCATTGATACAAGAATGTAGCGCTATTATCCGGCATTGCAGAGAATTTAAACAAAATGTCTAGCAAACCTTTTTACCTCATAGTAGCAGTAGTCATCATTGCTTTGTTAGTAGTAATAGTCACATTAATTCCATTTTTTCAAGCTCGTACAAAATGGGTGCAAGAGGGTGTAATTACCTTTGAGGAAAATAAAAGGGAGCCGACTGGTTTTGCGATTAACGAAAATACCCTTGTTACCTCAACTTTTCAACATCCAAATAATTACCAAAGCTCCGATTCAAACAAACCCTTTAAGCAGAGTCGAACTTATGTCTATACTTACAACGGAAAAAATTGGTTGCAACAAACTGAACTTACTATAGCCGAAGGAAAACCGGGAGAATATGGAAGTCTGCCTAGTAAGAATATTGCTATCGATGGCGATACAATATTAATTGGATCTAATGTTTTTACCCGTTCGGAAGATTCATGGTCTTTTAGTACTAAACTTCAACCTCCGTCATTAAAGAACTTAGGAAGCGGTCAGTCAATTGCATTTGATGGAGAAACAGCGGCAATTCGCACTGATTCTGCAATTTATGTGTTTCGACGCAAACGGGATACAAGCAATTGGTTGTTTGAAAGCGAAATCAAAAGACCTCTTACTCGGGGGAAAACATATCTTCGAGATGGAGTTGCTATTGATGGTGATACACTAGTCGATGAAAATCGTGTATATCGTCGCAGTTCCACAAATGATTGGCTCCTCGAAGCCGAACTTACTTTAAATAAAAAGCCAATTGAAAAAATTTCCCAAATTGACATTTCTGGCAATACGATTGTTGTCGGGATGAAGACTGAATTTACTATCGACGACGATAGTAGGGGTACAGCTTACGTATTTGAAAGAAATCCCGACACCAAAGTATGGAAATATAAAACAAAGCTTGTTCCAAATGATATACTTCCTTTCGCCATTTATGGTTTCGGAAGCCGTATTGCGATTGACGGTTCGACAATTATTGCAGGTCATGGTTTTCGTATATTTAATCAACTTGCATATTCTTTAAGCTGGTTTACACCCAAACCAAAAGGACGTGCTTACATTTTTATCCGAAATAAAAACGGACGTTGGTTGTACTCTGCAACACTCAGACCTAATAATCAGCCCACATCAGGTGGTGTGAATATTTCTGGTAATCGGGTAATGTTTATCGGAAGCGGTGATAGAAAATTGTACATTTACAGAAGAGTTGATTGAATTCGGTAGACATCAATTGAATGGTGTAGATAGCTAAGAGTGCAGAGAATTTAAACAAAATGTTTAGCAGAAATTTTTACATCATAGTTACGGTTGTTACGATTTTTTTAGTAGTAGCTATAGTTACATTTCTTCCAATTGCTCAAGCTCGTACAAAGTGGGTACAAGAGGGGGTAATTGTCTTTGAGGAAAATAAAAGAGAGCCGATTGGTTTTGCGATTAACGGAAATACTGTTGTTACCTCAACTTTCCAACATCCCAATAATTACCAAAGTTCTGACTCAAATAAACCCTTTAAGCAAAGTCGAATTTATGTCTATACTTACAACGGAAAAAATTGGTTGCAACAAGCCGAACTTACTGTACCCGTAGAAAAACAGTCACGAGAATATTATGGGTATCTTCCTAGTAGAAATATTGCTATCGTGGGCGATACAATATTAATTGGCTCTAATGTTTTTACTCATTCTGGAGATTCATGGTCTTTTAATACTAAACTTAAACCTCCATCATTAGAGAACTTAGGAAGCGGTCATTCAATTGCATTTGATGGAGAAACAGCGGTAATTCGCACTAATTCTGCAATTTATGTGTTTCAACGCAACCAGGATACAGGTAATTGGTTATTTGAAACCGAAATCAAAAAACCTCTTTCTCAAGGGGAAAACGAGTACCTGGAATTCCTGGAGGTGAAGTTGCTATTGATGGTGATACACTTGTCGATGGAAGTCGTGTATATCGTCGCAGTTCCACAAACGATTGGCTCTCCGAAGCCGAACTTACTTTAAATGGGAAGCCAATTGAAAAGATTTCCCAAATTGACATTTCTGGAAATACAGTTGTTGTCGGGACATGGGTTAAATTTACTAGCGAAAATGCTAGGGGTTCGGCTTATGTTTTTGAAAGAAATTCCGACACCGGAGTATGGAAATATAAAACAAAGCTTGTTCCACATGATATGCTTCCTTTTGCTCTTTACGGTTTCGGGTATTATATTGCGATTGACGGTTCGACAATTATTGCTGGACATTATTTGGACGTTTTATCAAATCAACTTGCATACGCTTTAAGCTTGAATCCAAAACCAAAAGGACGTGCTTACATCTTTATCCGAAATAAAAACGGACGTTGGTTACGCTCTGCAACGCTCAGACCTAATAAAAATCAACCCACATCAGGTGGTGTGACTATTTCCGATAATCGAGTGATTATTAGCGGGAAGGATGATAGAAAATTGTACATTTACAAAAGAGTTGATTGAACGACAGTAAACAGCAAGGATTCTCACCCAATAATTAATATTCCCCGAAATAACAGACCATTAGCAATTCCAACATCTATCCATCCCCACTTCCATACATGGAGGAATGCAACATTTTACGCAGCACCATTCATCACCTACCTGTTATAACAGGTAGATTAGTTAGCACAACAGTAAAAAAATTGCCGCAGAATTTAAGACATCCAACACAGAGATAAGGGCGGATATCTTTTATGTCAAAATGCGTAATAAATATGTGTCTGATACAACGACAAATTAACTATTCACAAATAAAACAGTGCTGCAATCTCGATATAAGACCTTGAGCAAAAACTTTCTTTAAATACTAGTATCCAGGTTTTAAACACCTTGAGTATCAAGCTGTATTTAACGGCTTTAAGCTTTTCTTTGGAATCTTCAAACAAAGTTACACTATACTCATACTGATTACAATGAGTAAAAAAACTCACATAGTTTATGTATATTCGCTGTCATTCAAATTAGTTAACTATCTATTTAGAATTATAAAGTCTTGATGTAAAAAGGTTTTCAGTTTATCAGTTATCCAAAATAAAATCGCGATAGTTCATTTTTATTGTGCTAAATTTTCTATATTAACTACAGTAAATGTTTGTTAAGTTTCTTGTTGAAGAGAATTTTTGCATGTGCTTAAGGAGTGCGATACACCGGAGGTGTCATGCTTCGCATATCGCAATACGATTTCTGAGAAAAGTGTTTCTAATTGGGTGTTTATTATTGATTTGATTTGAATTATCTCGTTGATTCCTCGTTAATTATGTTGGGTTTCACTCCGTTCAACCCAACCTACAGACTCCCCGACTGGCTCCCTAACCCCTCTCCTTAATAAGGAGAGGGGATATAAAGCACAGCTTTATTGGGGTGAGGTTAAGCAGTAGGTTGAGTTAGACCCACGATAATGTATGAAAATTAACGATTAGTTGAAATTGCATCTCTTTCCCAACATCAATCGGATTGATTTTCGGTGAATTATCCAACATAAATCATTGAATCAAGCGAGTTGTTTTTTTAGATATTTAATATTTATTTTGATTTGAATTATTTCGTTGAGTTTTCGTTAATTATGTTGGATTTTACTTTGTTAGACCCAACCTACAGAATTAATTTAGCCCACGGAGGTGGGCTTTGTTTTTGTAGCCCCACTCTTCAAGAGTGAGGGTGATTTTTTAATTTTATTTTTAAATGTCGAATTATTGATTAATAAACTGGTGCGTGACGGTAATTTTTAATTTGTTTATTATGTTTTATAGATTTTCGTGACCGTCACTCACCCTACAATACTTGTGTTTTTAAATGTGTTGTTCTTGATTAATTAATTGGTGCGTGACGGTAATATTCAACTTTTTGGTTATTTTTTATAGATTTTCGTGACCGTCACTCACCCTACGAATAATTGTTTTTTTGAAGATGTGATTGTTGATTAATTAATCAAAAAATATCCCATCCTACTATTAATGTAAGATGGGATGTTGTTTTAAGTTTAGTCGCTTTTAACTCTTATTCCTACACACCACTCTCAATCTTTTTAAACAAGCTTTGAATTCAAAAAAAACAATATCCTAATTCTAAACAATTGCACTCTTATCTTGCTTTTTCTTACGATTTACTAATGCTCCTGCACCAACTACAGCGAAAGCTCCCAATATTGTTGTAGGTTCGGGAACTTCTTGTACGTCTGCGGTTAATTGCAAGGTTGCTGAGGAAATCAGAGCATCGTCTTGATAACCGAAGAAAATTTCGTTGATTCCAGCAGCAGGGTCATTTCCATTAGCTGCTCTAGAACCATTTAATTCACCAAAAATCCCACTGGTAGTGTAACCGTAGTCCATCAAATCGATGGTGAATGTCTGCTGTCCAAAAGAGTTTACAATACCATTGCTCACAAGGGTAGGCATACCGACACCTCCACCACCACCAAAGAAAGAATCGGTGGATACTCCGTTAGCGTCTAGGGTCATAGTCAACAGTGCTGATGTTATCTGATTACCACCTGCAACAGCGTTGTTAAATGCTCCGATATTGGAATCGGAATTAAAGTCGAATACCCATCGGGTGAATTCATCAAAGCCATCTCCTAATGTTGTATTTACTGGGTTTCCAGGATTAGCAGTCATGGTGAAATCTCCGTTTTGCAGGCTGGAACCAAAAACACTATTAGGATTGGAGGAGCCATTTACGGTTGATGTAATGGTGAAAGCAGAAGCTTTTGCGGGATTTCCTAATAGCAATGCTAAAGGAGCAGCTATTGCTACCAATAAGCCTTTTAAAATTTGATTTTTCATGTTTTAAATTTTTGATTGTTAAATGTTTTGGATTAAATGCAATGGGAGGGTTTGAAGTCCCTAGTTTTATTGGGTTGCTAAAGCGGTAAAGTCTGAGTCCGTGAAAATTTGCCCACTCACAGCTTTACTGCTTTACGCGAATACCCGTTTGCTAGAGACTCTTAAATTTATTGATTGGGAAGAAGCTAAAACCCCTCAATGTTAAGTTTTGGGGAAAGAATTATCTATACCCCACACCAGTTTTACGACGACGAAAGACACGGCTTCTTTCAACGTCATCTAAGATAGCTCACGTAGGTGAGTCCCTAAGACCGGACTGGTTCAACTTTCGGTAAAATTGATTGACTTACATTTATAAGTATGCATATTTAGCTAACTTATGACTTGAGTTAAACTCTGGACTATTTAAACGTCAGTAATTTGACTGATTTTTATGGGAAATTCGGGTAAATTGAGGTACGAATATCCGTAAACATCAAGTTAGTTGAGGTATATTAAGTATGGATTGTAAAAAATCGTCTTTTTTATGACCTTTATTGATATATTAATTAGAAGTTTTACTGAAGAATGGATTTCAATTTAGATGAAGCTCTAAGCATTGCGAATAATCTTATTTACGCTCAAGAGAAAAGACATTTGACGGATGTTGAAACAGCAATTATTCAAGGTGCTTGGTACAAGCAAGATTATGGAGAAATTGCTGAAAAAAATAACTATACTCTAAGTTATATCAGTCAAGATGTGGCTCCTAAGTTATGGAAGCTGCTTTCAGAAGTTTTGGGAGAGCGAGTTAAGAAAAGCAATTTTAAGGAAGCATTAAAACGAACTGTTAAAAATAGTTTAGCTTTCAAAGAAAATGTTATTAAGCAACAATCTTTAATTGTTAGCGATGCTTATATCAATCGTCCTCCAGTAGAATCTCTATGTTATCAAGAAATTTTGCAGCCGGGAGCGCTTATTCGTATCAAAGCTCCTTGGAAAATGGGTAAAACTTCTTTGATGAATCAGATTTTTGATTATGCTAAACAGCATAGTTATAAAACGGTGCATTTAAACCTTTTACAAGCTGATGAAAGCACTATCAAAAGTTTAGATAAACTCTTGCGTTGGTTATGTAACAGCATTAGTAGAAGATTAAAGCTGGGAAAACATCTCGCTGATTTTTGGGATGAAGATTCTAGCAGTAATGATAATTGTACTGCTTATTTTGAAGATTATATTTTAGCGAATATAGATACTACTATTGTTTTGGGTTTAGATAATGTAGATAGGATTTTTAAGTATCACGAAGTTGCATCGGATTTTTTTGGATTATTACGCTCTTGGTATGAAGATGCTAAATTTCTTGATGACTGGAAAAAATTACGTTTGATTGTAGCGCATTCAACTGAGGTTTATATTCCGCTAAATGTCAATCAGTCACCTTTTAATGTTGGTTTACCAATTGAGCTACCAGAATTTAATACCGAGCAGGTACAAGATTTAGCAGTACAGCATGGACTTGAGAAAGATAATATTTTAGTTGAGAAATTAATCACAATAGTCGGTGGCCATCCCTATTTATTGCATCAAGCTTTTACTAGTATTAGAAATCAGTCGATAAAGGTAGATGAATTTTTACAAACAGCAGCCACAGAAGCCGGACTTTATCGAAATCATCTGCGAAAAATTTATACTCATTTACAGCAAGATTCTAAGTTAATTACAGCAATGAAAAATGTAGTTGAGGAACGCAGACCGGTAAGAATTGATTCTGAGGAAGCATTTAAACTTCATAGCATGGGATTAGTTCGTTGGTGTGGTAATGAAGTTGAACCAAGGTGTAATTTATATCGCTCGTATTTACATGATTATTTATCAGCGTAGATATAGATGAAAGAAGCAATTTACACTTATAAATATCAAGGGGGTAGTTTATCAGTTAATGACCCTACTTATGTTGAACGAGAAGCAGATGAAGAACTTTATTCTAATTTAAAAGCTGGTAAATTTTGCTATGTACTCAATTCCCGTCAAATGGGTAAATCTAGTTTACGAGTACGAACAATGCAAAGATTACAAGGGGATAATATTGCTTGTGCTGCTATTGATTTAACTGCTACTGGTAGTCAAGTGACATCGGAGCAGTGGTACAAAGGAATTGCCTACCGTTTGTTTAGAAATTTCGGTCGTTCAATTCAAGTTGATTGGAAACAATGGTGGAAGGAACGCGATTTTCTTTCGGGGGTACAAAGATTAAGTGAAATAATTGATGAGGTGTTGTTGGAATCAATTGCTGACAATATTGTGATATTTATTGATGAAATTGATAGTGTTATTGGTTTAGATTTCCCCACCGATGATTTTTTTGCATTTATTCGCAGTTGCTACAATCAACGTGCTGATAATTCCAAGTATAATCGATTGACTTTTTGTTTATTGGGAGTAGCTACACCATCAACTTTAATTGAAGACAAGAGACGGACTCCTTTTAATATTGGTCAAGCAATTGAGTTAAAAGGTTTTAAATTAGCATCAGCAAAGTTATCTTTAATTAAGGGATTAGTAGATAAGGTAGATAATCCCGAAAAAGTTTTGTCAGAAGTGCTTTCATGGACGGGAGGACAACCGTTTTTAACTCAAAAACTATGTCAATTGGTAGTTGATACGGGAAATAGAAATCCTGAAATATCAAAGTTAGTAAAAACAGATATTATTGAGAATTGGGAAGCAAGGGATGAACCAGAACATTTGAAAACAATCAGGGATAGATTGCTTCATGATAAACAACGTTCGGTAGTATTATTAGAGCTTTATCAAAGAATTTATAGTGAAGGAGAAATCGAAACTACTAACAGTTATGAAGAAGTGGAATTAAGGTTATCTGGATTAGTAGTTAAGCAGCAATCAAGATTGAAAATTGCTAACTGTATTTATGGTGAAGTTTTTAATCAAGAGTGGATTGATAAGCAGTTAAATTCATTTTGGTTTGTTCAACAAGAATGGCAAGAATTAGATGTAGAATCTAGATTACCTATTTCAACTACCTATTTAGCAAAGCTTTTAGGTTGCTGTCTAGCTTTATCGATTATTTGCGGTGTTTCTCTTGCATCAGCTTATTATTTATCTGGAAGTGAAATCTGGATTAAAAAGTTTGGTGAATACGGTAGTCTGTTGAAATTTATTCGCAGCACTTTTGTAATCACAACTTATTATTATATGATTGGCGTTGTATGGAGAAAAGAGTTTTTTGAAATATTACTGGGTAAATCAAAATCAGCGAAGAGATGTCGTTATGTATGGGTTTTCCATTCTGCAATTGTGTTGGGAATTCTGCTAAATCAAATATTTATTGTAGCACCCCAACAACTTCAAGCTGAATATCTAAATCAACAACAGAGCTTTAGAGATTATTATCTTCCGTATATCTTATTTTTTCCCTATACTTTTATTTTGCATATTTTAGTGGCTGTTCCTTTTGGGATAGTTAGTATTTACACGGCTTTTCAGGATTACAATCAAAGTTTACAAATTACTACTAAATTGAATTATAGATTAAAGACAATTGAGAAAAATATTAATTTATTTGGGCAAAATAAAGATTCTATTATCAATATTATTAAACAAAATCATACGAAATATTCTTGGTTGTTTATCAAAAATATAGTTCCATACAAGACCATCTTAATTATTATAGAAGTTTTGAGATTATTTGAAGTAAACTATGGTTTCAAAACTATGTTAGCTAGCGGTCAAAGGTGGACAATATTTACTTACTTTCTAACATTTATTTGTTGTTTTTTTATAATTATCTGGAATTTATCTCACTATCAACAAGTGTTGACTAACACTTCTTACTGCTTATCTAAACTTCAAGCAGATACAAGTAAATTTGAAGCTGACAATAATGTATTCCAGGTAGTAAAAAAGATTATTACTTGTCAATTCGATGTTTATTTGATTGTAGCCTTAGTTATTTTAAATGTCTTGAATTTATTCACGAGTTGATAGGTATTATATCGCTTTTCGGTTGAGTAGAATACACCTTGATAGACCTCACCCCATCCCCTCTCCTTATCAAGGAGAGGGGTATATTTTATCCGGTCATATATGACAATTTAAAGCAACAGCAATAAAATCTGAATAACAAGCAAGAATTTCTTTAACTTTCAAATCCCAATTAATTTCTTCTTCAGAAATATTAGTATCTTGAATCGAATGATTTCTCATAAAAGCTTGTATTCCCAAATCAAAACCTAATTCATACCATTCTCCATCAGGAGTGATAAGAGCATAGGGAATAACTTCTGGTAAATCTTTTATTAGACAAGGGTAACTAATAGATTGTTCTGCTTCAATAAAACGATACCAATCCCATTTACTTTGAGGATTATAAGTTGTTATTTTATATTCACCATATTCGTCAATACCAGCTATATCTTCTTCACACCAATCAAGATTAATTTTAGCTAAATCTTTGATTATATTTTGACCTGAAAGTTCATATTCTATAGCTAACTTATTAATATCTTCTTTTGAAAGAGTCGATAAATATTCTATTTCCGTTTGAAGTTCCTCTTGATTTAAATATTCTTTGTACGGTTCAACATCCAGTTCTGAATAATAAGGATTAAGAAGTTCTACAACTTTCTGATGAATATCCCTTGTATCTGGAGGTAAGATGATTAAAGCTGTAAAATGAGTCATTACTTTAGATTAGCATTCATTCAAAGTAAAACCTTTGGAAATACGTTCCCAGTCTGGAGATTGAGAACGAGTTATATATTGCTCGTAGTTGCGCTAATCTGCAAAGCTATTTCTCAATGTCCTTCAGATGCCTTATAATGTTGGCGCTAAAGCGCAACTACAAACCATCTAAGAATTATAAATTCCTACTTCGGTTAACCTTCTCACCATTTCTCGACGAACTTCATTAGCAACACGTTCACCCCTTTCCCAGTGTTCTAATTTGATATGGTCGATGTAAAACTTGATGGTAAATTGCATTGAATCGCTACCAAGGTTGCTCAATCTAATACTGGGTTCTTTCCATCGAGTTGATGATGATTTAAATTCTTCTTGCAGCCATCTTACTAAATTAAGTGCATATTCATCGAGTAGGGTTTCATATCCTCCGGGTTTAGCTATTTTTTGCGATAATCTAGTGATTTTATTTTTCAGAATATTGATTTTGGTTTCCCATTCATCTTCTAATGTTCTTTCATCTTCGATGCGTAAATCTGGGTCTTTCAACCAAGTTTGATACCAAATTCTCACCAAACCAATCAAGGTATTATCTAGATTATCATCGCTAACTTCCGCTATTTTATTTCTACTTCTTCTCTCTTCTTCCGGTATCTGTAATCCAACCAATTCTAAAATTTCGTTATAATAAGTTTGAACGATTTTTACCTGAGCATCATTCAACCCTCCTTTTTCTAATATTTGAATAGCACGAATAAAATATTTAAATTTACGCTCGACTTTTTGTAGCTGATTATTTACTTTCTCTTCTATTTGTAATCTTTCTTTTCCTGCTTCCTTTTTAGATAAACTATCTTCCTCAGCTTCTTTCAATCCCTCAAATTTTTCTAAATGCTGCAACTTGTCTGCTGGGTTTCCCAAAGTATCGGGATGTCCCAAAACTGTTTCACGTAAAATATTAGTCGCTAATTTTTGGTCAATACCGACTTTCATCTCTAACTGAATTGTTCTAGCTACATGAGGAGTCGGACGAGACAAGTTAACTATATCTTTACTTCCCAAAGATGCATTTGGAATATAAATTTCAGAATCGCTATCTACTAAATATAATTTTGTTACCCGTAAACCAATATTTTTGATTACTGCAACAGAATTATCTGGCATTGCAATAACATCACCAAATTGAAAGGGTGTATCTATTAATAATACCAAACCGCTGAAAAAATTCGCTAGAATATCTCGGAGTGCAAAACCCAGAACGAAAGTTAATCCACCGAAAGCTACCCAAATTCCCGTTAAATCAATTCCTAAAGCTTCTAGAAATAAAAACGCTCCCAAAATATAAGTTAACGCTGGAAGCAATTTTTGTAAAATTGGAACCAATACATTATCCCAAACTGCTTCGGTTTGTTTTGCATAAGCACGTAAATAATAGGTAACTACCTGAGTAAATAATTGTGCTACACAATAAGTCAAAATAACAACAATCGCTGCTGTCAAACTACGTTGAATCCAATTACTTATATCCGATGGATTTAATTTACTAATTGAAGACTTGATTCCAAATAAGCCAACAGCGATTACCAGGGGATTTTGAATTACACCCAGTATCAAAAGTACAAGAGGATTATTAAAACGACGTGTAAGAGGACGAATTAGGTAAAACAGAGTCACATACAACAAAAATGTGATTAAAGAATAAATTGCTAAATTTACAAAAAAAGATTCACTACCATTTTGTAATAAAAGTAACTCTGATAACTTATTTACACCAAAAGTATAAAGATTATTCATATTTTTTACATTGAGAGAATATTTACTGAGTTTGATATTTTATATTCTGCATTTTAATTTTTATGCTTTATGACCACATAGATATGTGAATCATTTATGCTGCTTAAAGCTATGCCGATTTAATCATTGAGCAATTAACCTCCAGAGTTCTAGGTTTGGGATTGCTGTAATATCTCAACTGCATTTCACAAAAAAAATACTGCAAAATAATCTATATAAAACCAGAGCTAGATTACCAGATTGATACTGAGAATATTGGTAATTATCACGACATTAAAAGATATTTTTATTTTGAATTTGATAGCAGTTTATTAAGTCTTAAATAATACAATTAATCGCGCTTTTACTAAACAAATTGATACGCTATACTAAGGTTAAATAAGCATAGGGCTTGCTTGTTCGGATTATTTCCTTACCTGCAATTTCTGTAAAATTTATATGGCTAATCTATGGACTTCTGCCGAACACGCTTTGAGCTATCTAGCACAAGCAGATAATATTCCCCACCGTACTGAAGGTGAAGCAGTGCTATTGGGGGAGGTACCTAAAACGGTGAAGCGTGTTCTTGATTTGGGGACTGGCGATGGACGCTTACTAGCATTAGTTAAAATTGAACGTCCAACTGTCTCATCAGTTGCCATAGACTTTTCACCTACCATGTTAAAAGCCGTTAGAAAACGTTTTCAAGATGATTCTACGGTAGAAATTATTGACCATAATTTAGATGAAACTTTACCTGATAATGGCAACTTTGATGCAATTATTTCTAGCTTTGCCATCCACCATCTCAGTCACAATCGCAAGCGTTCGCTCTATGTAGAAATATTTAATTTACTCGAACCCGGAGGTATTTTCTGCAATCTGGAACATGTCGCTTCCCCTACGGTTCGTTTACATGAAAAGTTTCTCGAAGCTATAGGTGTGACACCATCCCAAGATGACCCATCAAATCAACTTTTAGATGTGGAAACTCAATTAAAGTGGTTGCGGAACACTGGCTTTGAAGATGTGGACTGTTATTGGAAGTGGCTTGAATTAGCGCTGCTGATTGGATTTAAACCAAAATTTTGACCTGCAATTCGGTATTCTGAATGAATTTACTCTGGCTTTTATTAAAGGCTTCTTGGTTACAGGTGGCAATTGCTGTTTTTACGGGTTTGGTAAGTGGTGGAACTACTGCACGATTAATTGCATTGATAAATAGGGCTATTAGCGATGGTTTTCAATCATCAAATACTTTAAGCGATTTGGCTTGGCAGTTTCCCACTTTGGCTTTAATTGTAGTTGTCAACAGCATCATTTCCCAAGTTTTGCTAATAAATCTTTCTCAGGAAGCAGTATATCAATTGCGATTGCGCTTGAGTAGAGGAATTTTATCTTCCCAGCTACGTCATTTAGAAAAATTGGGCACTTCTCGTCTGTTAGCAACTCTGACCGAGGATGTCGCAACTCTGACATCGACAGTCTACGCAATTCCTTTTATCTGCGTCGATATTGCTATTATTGCCGGTTGTTTGCTCTATTTATCGTTTCTATCGACTACGGTATTTACTTTTACCGTTGGCTTTGTGATGATAGCCGTTGGCAGCATTCAGTTATTGATTAATAGAGCGCAAGGTTATTTGATTCGTGCCCGAGATGAGCAAGACCGTTTGCTCAAGCATTTTCGCGCGATTACTGAAGGTATTAAGGAGCTTAAGCTTCATAGCGCTCGACGACAAGAATTTTTTGATTCGGAATTACAGCATAGTGCGGCTGTATGTAGAGACCAGAATTCGGCAGCTTTATTAACTTTTTCTATTTCTACGGGTTGGGGTAATTTATTATTTTTCGTTCTTGTCGGTTTATTATTATTTGTATTACCGCAAGTTGCCGCAATTTCACCCGCTATTTTGTCGGCTTATATACTTACTGTTACTTATTTGATGTTACCGATGCAGAGTATATTAGATAAGCTACAAGCCTTGTCTAAAGCTACTGTTGCTCTGCAAAAAATTGAAAGAATGGGTTTGGTTTTAGCTGGTAATAAAGAGAACTATATAGAAGCGAAGAAAGTTGATATCAAGACATTTTCCAAAATAGAATTAAAGCAAGTTGTTCATGCTTATCCAGGAGAAGATAAAGAAAGTCGTTTTAGTTTGGGGCCGGTTGATTTAAGTTTTAAACCGGGGGAAATTGTATTTATCGTGGGTGGAAATGGTAGCGGTAAATCAACTTTAGCTAAATTAATTACGGGTTTATATATTCCCGAAGCTGGAGAAATTGTTTTGAATGACAAGGTGATTACTGATGATAATCGGGAATGGTATCGTCAACACTTTTCGGTAATTTTTTCCGACTATTATTTGTTTGAAAAATTATTGGGAATGGGAAAACCAGCTTTGGACGAGCAAGCCCAAGAATATTTGAGACAATTGAAAATAGACCATAAGGTGACAATTGAAGACGGTAAATTATCGACTACCGACCTTTCCCAAGGACAGCGAAAACGTTTAGCGTTGTTGACAGCTTATTTGGAGAATCGTCCGATTTACCTGTTTGACGAATGGGCTTCCGACCAAGACCCAATGTTTAGAGATATTTTTTATAAGGAAATTTTGGGTAATTTGAAAAAGCGTAATAAAACAGTTTTGGTTATCAGTCATGACGACCATTACTTTCATCTTGCTGACAGGATTATTAAGTTGGATTATGGAAAAATTGAATATGACAAAGTTAATTCTGAGGTTGGTGTGGGGAATGGGGTTGTGAGGATTGGGTAATTGGTATATTTTGAAATTTTGATTGAGATTTGAGCGAAATTTCCAACTGTGACCATGGGGGAATGGTGGATGAATCTTGATTTGAACAACTTTGAAAGAATCAACTTTGAGCGAAATTTTAACTGTTCCGGTGAGGGAGTGGTAGAAAAATATTGATTTTGATAACTTTGAAAGAATCGGCTTTGAGCGAAATTTCCAACTGTGACCATGGGGGAATGGTAGAAAAATATTGATTTTGACAACTTTGAACGAAATTTTAACTGTTCCGATGGGGGAATAGTAGAAAAATATTGATTTGGACGACTTTTATTTTTCAACTTTGAACGAAATTACTAACTGTTCCGAT
>JBCBHT010000062.1:0-29958 GCA_038525335.1 Cyanobacteria bacterium J06621_15
AAATTAATAAAAGGTGGTTCTACTCGTCAAGAATCGGTTTACAATGGCTTGGGGGCAATGCCATCTCAAGCAGAGCAAGTGTTAATTCATGATGGTGCAAGGTGTCTTGCCACGACAAGTCTATTTGATTCTTGTGCCGAATCCCTCGGTAGAACTAGCGGTTTAATTGCCGCAGTCCCAGTTAAGGACACGATTAAAGTTGTAAACGACAATAATATAATTCAATCGACACCCGACCGACGACAATTATGGGCAGCACAAACCCCTCAAGGTTTTGATGTCAAGTTGTTAAAACAGTGCCATGAAAAAGCTTTGAGTAAAGGCTGGGAGGTCACAGACGATGCTGCCTTATTTGAAAAATGCGATTTAGAAGTATTAATAGTTCCTGGGGAAGAAACTAATTTAAAAATAACCACTCCACAGGATTTAGCTATTGCAGAATTCATTTTGAAAAATCGGGATTAGGGGATTGGTAATTGGTAATTGGTAATTGGTTGATATTTAATAGGGAGCGAGACGCTCCCACTACAACTCCTAACTCCTAACTCCTAACTCCTAACTATGCCCAATCCCCAATCCCCATTACCCATTTAATGTTGACATTTAATTATTAAAATGGTATCATCCGTGCCAACTTGCTAGTGTATTTTCTTGAGTTGTGCTTTGTCCGTTGCGATTAACTCTTGAAGACGGGATTGATAAAAGATGATTGTAGCAGCGTCAAAGATTGAGGCGATTTTGTATTTGAAGGGTAAACCCATGTCTATTGGGGAAATCGCTGATTATGCAAAGTGCGATCGCGCCACTGCGGAGGAAGGAATAATAGAATTAGTTGATGAATATGCTCGTCGAGACAGCGCTTTGGAGGTTGTGGAAACTTCTGCGGGCTATAGTTTACAGTTAAGGTCGGATTTTCACGATTTGGTACAAACTCTAATTCCGGTGGAATTGGGTGTGGGAGCTTTACGTACTTTGGCAGCGATTGCTCTTAATAGTCCGATGCTGCAAAGTGATTTGATTAATCTCCGAGGTTCGGGAGCGTATCAACATGTTCCGGAATTAGTAGAACAAGGTTTTGTTCGTAAACGACGTAGTGGAGATTCTCGGTCTTTTCTTGTGCAAGTTACCCCAAAATTTCACCAGTATTTTCAAATAGACCAGCTACCCCAGCCTTTTGACAATATCAAGAAGCAACAACAGCTTGAATTAGAATTACAACCAGCGACTCCAACGACAGCCGAAACAGCGTAAAACTGTTCCCAAGATATAAGTAAATAGAAAAAAGTCGATTAGTAGTTTTTTTGAAATAAAATAGCTCAAACTCAGTTGGAGTCTTGAATACAACAGTACCCTAAAATTGTTATTACCCGATTATTTGAGCGGGGTCAAGATGCATCATGCTCAAAGTATGGTTTACAGTAGAATTAGCAAAAACAGCGAAAATAATTGCCCATGGTGTTTGATCCCGACTTTTTAAACGATAACTTCGAGCAACACCCGAATCAAAATATTTTTGACAACCTTGAGGAGAACCACAATCAGTTGCTCAAATATCTTGAACATCAACCTCCCGAAGTTTTAGCACGTGTAGCCCAGTCTGTCAGCCCCGAAATTAAACAAATTATTTCGCAAAACGTCCAAGGGCTTGTAGGAATGTTACCCCCAGCAAATTTTAACGTCCAGGTGACAACAGACAGGGATAATCTTGCTGGACTTTTAGCTTCAGCAATGATGACGGGGTATTTCCTGCGCCAAATGGAACAAAGGATGAATTTGGATAATTTAACTAACAAATAACCACATATAACGTTATGAGTTATGAGTCTCGTTAATCAATTTATGGCTTCCCAGTAATTACTATAAGCTGTAATTCCTGATAACCGACAATTGTTAACTTACTCTTAACTCTTAACTATTCTCTTTTAGAAGAATATCAAGTTGTAAGTGGGGTTGAGGAGAAAGTTAATAATTTTTTCCAGAATTATTCTAAAACTATTCCAGAATTATTATTTATGCGGATAAACTCCGGACTCTACCTTAAATGTTTGAAGTTTTCCTTCTCGCTTGACTTGAATTTGTAGAATATCTCCTACCGTTGAAGATTCGACGAGTTTTTGCACTTGTGCAGAAGATTTAACAGGTTGATTGTTAATTTTTTCAATAATGTCCCCAGGAAGCAATCCAGCTTTTTTTGCAGGGGAATCATCTGTGATTCTTCTTACTAGAATGCCAGTTTCTTGTTTTAATTTAAGTGATGTTTCTTGAGAAAGCTGCTTTTTCTTGGTAGGAGTTAAATCCACCATTTCAATACCAAGGAAAGGATGCTGTACTTTCCCCTTAGTAAATAATTCATCTGCAATACGAGCTGCTGTTTCTATCGGAATCGCAAAACCCAAACCTTGAGCATCCGCACGAATTGCTGTATTCACCCCAATCACTTCACCTTGGGAATTCAATAAAGGTCCTCCAGAATTACCGGGGTTAATAGCAGCATCGGTTTGAATAAAGCTAACTCGTTTATCTGGAACACCTACCTGAGCGCTAGTACGGTCGGTAGCGCTGATGATTCCAATTGTGACAGTATTGTCTAAACCCAAAGGATTTCCAATCGCAATAGCCCATTGTCCGGGAATTAGATTTCGAGAACTTCCTAACTTAACATTAGGTAACTTATCAGCAGGGATTTTAACAACAGCAACATCGGTGATTTTATCAACACCAACTACCTTACCTTCAAAAGTGCGACCATCCTTGAGAGTTACCTGCACGGTATCAGTGTCCGAGACAACGTGAGCATTGGTCAACAACTTGCCATCATCGCTTAATATAAAACCAGAACCAGTACCTCGTTCAATTCGTTCTTGGGGAAAAGGTTGTTCATCCTCTCCAAAAAATCGACGTAGCAGAGGGTTTTTCAATGCTTTTGATATGGGATTAGCAACTTTACGAGTAGCATTAATTCTCACCACTGCAGAACCTGTTTTTTGTACCGCATTAGCGATAAAATTCATCTCACCTGGCTGAGAACCACCAGCAGATTTTTCTACAGGACGATTAATAACAGCTTCCGGAGGCAAAGCTACCGTAACACTTTTATACTGATTAGAAGAGTGGTTTTGTGGCAGATAGCGACTTCCTAACAAACCTGCACCACCACCAATTGCCACTAAAGAAAGGGAAACAGCCAATTGTTTTGCAGATAACTTCATAACCATACGCTTTTATGACAGCAATGCAGATGCGAGCTTTATAATTTTAGTCAACAAAGAGACTAGTCGAGAGATAAGTTTCACAACAAAGGCATTAAAAAAATTACCTTTGGATAATAAAATTTATAAGAACCAAATTAATTTTGGATTTTGCGGTCTTCGTAGCTTGTCGAAGACATAAAGTTGGAGGTGTCGGTTTCCGGAGTCATTGCATTGCGCGGGTTAGCCACGTTGTAGCAAATGATGTTACCCCACACTTTTCAAGAAGGATTTTGGATTAACTCTATTAAATGAATCTACAGAATTAAGAATTTTAGATTCACAAAAACTATTATGTTTTGAAATGCAATCCAAAATCCAAAATCCAAAATCCAAAATCCATAGGCGAATACACGGTATTTAATCTTTAAAATAATCTATATATAAACTTATCATTTTTTATATACATGAGCTTTCGTTATTGTTCAGTCTTATTTTGTGGTTTAACGGGTATACTTGGATTCATATCCGTGTATCCCGATACTGTTTGGGCAAAATCCGAAGAAGTAAATAAAGTAAATTGTCCGACACCAGCCTTAGAACGCTTTGTGCGTCATCAAGTAGCACCAGAAGAAACTTTAAAAACCATAGCGCAAAACTATAGTATTACTCCTGAAACCATTATCCGCATGAATCCTACAATACGTAACGGTAAAGTTACTGTAGGTAAAAATTTAATTATCCCTCCCTACGATGGAATAGTAGTTAATGTACCTAGCGGAAAAACCTTTAGACAAATAGCAGCGCTTCATAAAATTCGTGCAGATGCACTTTTTGAAGTCAACGGTTGTCAAGAAAACCCTAGAGTCGTTTTTGTTCCAAAATCTAAAAAATCGCAACATTCGACTCAAACATCAACAGAACCGAACGCTCTCGATAATATTAATTCCAGCAAATTAAACGGTTATCCCTTGCCAGAAAATACTTCTGTAGCTTTTCCCTATGGATGGCAAATAAATCCTTCGGACGGTGACGTATTCTTCCACAGCGGAATTGATTTACCAGCACAACCGGGAACTTCCGTACAAGCAATTGGTGAAGGAGTAGTAGTACTAGCTCAAGAACAAGGTTCTTATGGAAACCTAGTAATCATCAATCACAGTGACGGAATGCAAAGTCGCTATGCCCACCTTGAGGATATCAAAGTTAGCGCTGGAGAAAAAGTAAATAAAGGCGATTTAGTCGGAAGTGTCGGAAATACCGGAGAACCAACCTTGAAAAAACCCCATCTTCATTTTGAAATTCGTTCCAGTTCTTCCTTGGGTTGGGTAGCGAAAGACCCCGTTGAGTTTTTGAAGTAATTGGGGATTGGGAATTGGGGATTGGTAGTTGGTAATTGGTAATTGGTAATTGGTAATTGGTAGTTGGTAGTTGGTAGTTGGTAGTTGGTAATTGGGAAGAAGATTTTTGAAATCTCTAAGGAGCAAGATGCTCCCACTACAGCAGTTAATTCCTAACTCCTCACTCCTAACTCCTAACTCCTAACTCCTAACTGTTCACTGATAACTGATAACTGTTCACTGTATTCATTCCCGCTTTTGCAAATCTCTTAAATGCTGCGTCTGCTTGTTCTGAATAATCTACAATTCCGGGAACTACTACGGGAGAAGTGCAATCTTCGAGGAGATAAACTTTTTTGGCAAGGTTGATATCTATCTTCTTGATATCTGTTAATAAATCGTCGATTGTCCAAGCTACGCAGTGACTTTTTGCTTGTCCGGCAATAATAACTTTATCAAAGTCTAAAAGCTGTTTGATTAAACGACTATTTTTTTCTGCAATTGGACTATCATCAAAACTTTTTAATATTTCTGGACTTAATACCGAATAGTTTTCAGTTAACGGATTATTTCCCTTGATTTCAAATTGTGCTTGAGAATTACGAGCAATGGAGTGAAAAAATATCGCTTCTTCCACCGAAGAAACCAAAGCATGACCAATTCCACCCAACATTGAATGATAAGACCAAACTGTGAGGGGATATTTACCGTTGTCGGTGAGTTTCTTGACGTAATGATAAGCGTATTTTTTTAAAAATTCGTAATCATATCCCAAACTATAACTAACTGCTGGATTAACTTTCCAATTACCATTATTAATATCATCTGGGACAATATTAGTAGCCGAAGGAATCGGATGTTCACCAGCAGAATTTATCCAGAACACCGGATGAAAAATTTGCATTGCTGTATGAGTATCCATCGTGGGAATAATTGTAGTAATTTCACCCAAGTTGCGATAAATAAACTCACACAAACGCACGTTATCTTCAATCGCACCTTTTCCCGAGTTTCCACCTACAAATAATTCAAAATCGGGAATACAAAAAGTATTTTGAACATCGATTAACAGCAAACAAACTCGGCTTTTATCTTCAGAAGCTGGTTTAATATTGTGCCGTTTTGTCCATGCTTCAGCTTCAATAGAGCGCTGTTGATAAGAAACCCGCCAGATTTCGCTGACTTTTGCAGGATTGAAATGTGAGGGAATAGGAAGTTGGGTATTCATTTTTTATTTATTCTTCGTTGACAAAATATTTTTAGTATGCACAATAGTTAGCATACTTGATTTAAAGCTGTTATTAATAAATCCAAAATTAATAAAATAATTAAGGGATATTACTGAGGTAGAGAATCTAATAAATTGTTTACTGTAAGCGGTTTATTTCTATTTCCGCCAACTTAATATCAGCCTTAATCTTAGTATGCTTAATTTTTATAGTATTTTGAAATATTTAAACTGCTATAAAATTAAAAACTTTAGTTAATTTCATTTTAAAAATTCATGATTAACCGTATTATTGCCTCAAACACATCTCGTGCAGTAAAAGCTGTTGGAACAATCTTACTTTTATCTGTTTCATTTAATTTAGTAAATTTATTTAATGCACAGCAAGCTAATGCTCAAAGTTTAGGAGGAAGCTTAGGACAGATTCGCAGACGAGCAACAGAAGCAGAATTGGGAGTAGATAAAAAATTAAGAGACGTTCAAAGGATAGATAAAACATTAAGAGACGTTCAAACAATACTTAATACCACCCAAGGTAGAGGATTATTAGAAAGTCAAAAAGCTCAAATTAGAAACCAGTTTATCAACTTACTCAGCAACGAGGTATTGTACAAACAATTCTTAGCAAATCCAAACATTCCCCAGAGCCAAAAACAATTATTAATGTTGTTCAAATCAAATCCCCAAGCACTGAATAGATTTCTTAACCAACAAATCAACCCTAAAAATCTTGCAGAACAGCAAAAATTACAAATTCGTAGACAAGCACAAGCAGCTCAAAGAAGATTAAAGATACAAGCTTTAAGAAATAGATTAAAGTAATAATAGTAAAGTCATTCAAAGAATTAATAGCAATGTAGGGTGTGTTATCGCGGAGCGTAACGCACCATTTATTTTTACTTACATATATTTTACGAGTATTCCTTCTCATAAAAAATGACATTTAATTTAGTTCGTAGTTGCGCTTTAGCGCCAACAAATTAAGGTTAAAATTAAGAATGAAGTCCAATTATAAGCCTATAAAAACTAATGGGACAGACTATTAATATCCTTTCTATTAAAAACGATGATTTTCATTGCACACTCGCTCGGGGTTGCAAACCCCAAGCTAATAGCTAAAGTCCTATAAATAGGACTAAAAAACTCGTTATAGATATTAAACTATTAATAGAAAGTTTTGTAACAATCAAGGCTGATTATAAATACAACTTTTTCTCAAATTAATCAAATGAATGCTAAAGAATTGATTGAGCGTTACAAAGCTGGGGAAAGAGATTTTTCTGGTGTTGATTTGAGTGGGGTTGATTTTGATAAATTGAATCCGAGTTTGGATAATATTATTAGCTTGAGTGGAGCTAATTTCAGCAATACAAATTTAAGCAACGCTGATTTACAAGATGCAGAGTTTGATAATGCTAACTTCACAAATGCTGATTTACGAGATGCTGATTTAAAACGTGCTCATTTAGATAATCCTAACTTCACAAATGCTGATTTAAGAAATGCTGATTTAAAACGTGCTTATTTAGATAATGCTATTTTCTGCAATACTATTATGCCTGATGGAAGTATTAGAAATGATAATTGTTAGTTTCTAATTTAATTAACGATATTGTTATAATTAAATGATGGTGCGTGACGGTAATATCAATTTGTCTTGTTAAAACCGATAATTTATCGTAACCGTCACTCACCCTACGAAAATTAACAATAAGGCTCACATATTTCCCAAGCTTTATCTATCGCAATTGATGCTTCATCTAATTCCAAGGAACATTCTTTTAAACAAGCAGCTAATTTAACTCTATTTCTAGATAAATCGCTTTCACTATCTTTACTAATTTTGCTAGATAAAAGTTTTAAGAAGTCAGCAAGAGCATCGTATCTTAAATTTCCGATGTCTTCTGCTAAATGTTCTAAGGAACCATCGTATTTTTCAATATAATTTTTGTGTTTCATCGATTTTTATTAATTTATTAATTTATCCCCCCTCTCCTTAATAAGGAGAGGGGTTGGGGGTGAGGTTTTAAGTGTAATTCAATGATGGTGCGTGACGGTAATATCAATTTGTTTTGTTAAAACCGATAATTTATCGCAACCGTCACTCACCCTACAATGATTTTGTTTTTTTCAAAATTAATTATATTAAACTCATTTCCATAAACACTTCACAAGGACTATCGTTATATCTTTCAATCTGATAAAACCCCAGTTTATTATAAAATTCAAGCGCTCGTGATTGACGTTCTTTACTAGCTAAATCCAATCGAATTTTCTGATATCCTGCTTGTTTTGCAAAATCAAATAGCATTTTTACCATTTTTAAAGCATAACCTTTCCCTCGATAATCTTTAAAAAACCACATTCTTTTTAATTCGCAGGTTTCATCATCAAGCTTTCGGATAGCTCCACTACCTACAACTCGGTTTTCATCGAGTAAAACTAAGAATATACCGTTGTTGTCAAAATAATCAGATTTTATATTGTCGATATCGAATTTGGAATCTATACGAGCTATATCATCTTCACTTAATAATCCATCCCAAATTTCCAAACATACAGTAACTATTAATTGCTTGACTTCATCAATTTGATGCTGCTTTATTAGGCTAATTTGAATTGCTTTATTTTTCAT
This sequence comes from Cyanobacteria bacterium J06621_15, assembly GCA_038525335.1. Lineage (GTDB taxonomy): Bacteria > Cyanobacteriota > Cyanobacteriia > Cyanobacteriales > Nostocaceae > Rivularia. The sequence continues at coordinate 8,392 of JBCBHT010000062.1, forward strand.
ATTTAGTTTTTTCAATTGAATCGGATGAAGAGTAAATCAATATATAGCATTCCTAAATCATTCGTGAGGCTTTAGAAACCCGGTTTTTTGGAAAAACCGGGTTTCTGTCACTTGTAATCAATATTAATTGTTGGGTTGCGCTTTGCTTAACCCAACCTACAAACTACGATATGACTAATTTGTTTTCCGCAACTGTCGAGAGAAGTATAATTTCAAGTTTCTACAACTGGTAAATATAGTTATTTTTTCTAAAACGATTATTGTATAGCCGTTATCAAGATAATTACCTATTCGCATGTAATCATAAATCTGTTTTATGCTAATTATTAGACTTTTTCTAAGAAAATTAACATCTAAACGCCCGTTATTGTGGCAATCTGAAAAACAGAATGTTTGAAAATTTGATATCTTCGCTACAGAATTTTACTGAAACAGGTTATGCAAACCCTGCCAAATCCAACAACTAATCGCGCATCTACGACCCCTGCTTTTGAAAGCACTATTAAGCGGCGCAAAACTCGTCCCGTACAGGTCGGAGATGTCACTATCGGGGGAGGACACCCGGTGGTAGTTCAATCGATGATTAATGAGGATACTCTGGATATTGACGGTTCGGTTGCAGCTATTCGTCGCTTGCATGAAATCGGCTGCGAAATTGTCCGAGTCACCGTACCCAGTATGGCTCATGCCAGAGCTTTATCGGAAATTAAACAAAAGTTAAAGCAAACTTACCAAGATGTGCCAATTGTTGCCGACGTACATCACAACGGTATGAAAATTGCTTTGGAGGTTGCCAAGCATATCGAAAAAGTACGGATTAATCCAGGGTTATATGTTTTTGAAAAACCAGATTCCAATCGTACTGAATATACTAAGGCTGAATTTGACGAAATTGGCGATAAAATAGCCGATACTCTCAAACCTTTGGTAATTTCTCTGCGCGACCAAGGGAAAGCAATGCGAATCGGCGTAAATCACGGTTCCCTAGCCGAACGAATGCTGTTTACTTACGGTGATACTCCCGAAGGAATGGTGGAGTCAGCGCTGGAATTTATTCGTATTTGTGAATCTTTAGATTTTCATAGTATTGTAATTTCACTGAAGGCTTCCCGTGTCCCGGTAATGTTGGCTGCTTATCGGTTAATGGCTAAGCGTATGGATGATGAAGGTATGGATTATCCTTTACATCTAGGTGTTACTGAAGCCGGTGACGGAGAATACGGACGGATTAAGTCTACTGCGGGAATTGCTACTTTGTTAGCTGATGGTATCGGAGATACAATTCGCGTTTCTTTGACCGAATCACCGGAAAAAGAAATTCCAGTTTGCTATAGTATTTTGCAGGCTTTGGGATTGCGGAAGACTATGGTAGAATACGTAGCTTGTCCTTCCTGCGGTCGCACTTTGTTCAACTTGGAGGAAGTGTTACATAAGGTACGCGAAGCAACCAGCCACCTTACGGGATTAGATATTGCTGTTATGGGCTGCATCGTTAACGGTCCGGGAGAAATGGCTGACGCTGATTACGGCTATGTTGGTAAAACTCCGGGATATATCTCGCTCTACAGGGGTAGAGAAGAAATTAAAAAGGTTCCTGAAAACCGAGGAGTGGAAGAATTGATAAACTTAATAAAAGCTGACGACCGTTGGGTAGAACCAGATTAAAAAGACAACAAAATTGCCGGTCAAAATTCTTGCTAGTTTTGTGTTCAGCCGCAAAGCTAGCCGGATTGATAGAAAAATTTATCGAAATAACAAATTATGCTCAGTCTTTACAGTGGTAGGCTGTGTTAGATTGAGCATACTGACACGTGTAAATTCAGTCTGGCACAGCTGTAATATGGTGATTAGAAGAAGTGGACTTGTTTTAGGTGCTACAGCCGTGACGCTATCAACGATAGCCGTTGCAGGTCTTGTAAACCTTCCACAAGGACAAGCCTTATTTAGAGAAAGTCCTAAAGAGATAGTAGATGAAGTTTGGCAGATTATTTACCGCCAATACGTAGATGGTACGTTTAATCAGGTAGATTGGCAGGCTGTTCGTAAAGAATACTTAAATAAGTCTTACACTGACAAGCAGCAAGCTTATAAATCCATCCGGGAAATGCTTAAGAAACTGGATGACCCCTATACCCGCTTTATGGACCCGAAAGAGTTCAAGAATATGCAGGTAGATACCTCTGGGGAACTAACCGGTGTTGGTATTACTATCGGACTTGATGAAGATACCAAAAAGTTGACCGTTATCGCACCATTGGAAGATACTCCAGCTTTCAAAGCCGGTATCTTAGCTAAGGATGTGATTACCAAAATTGATGGTAAAAGCACCAAGGGGATGGACACCAGCGAAGCAGTAACTTTGATTCGTGGTGAACCCGGAAGTAAAGTTAAGTTAACTATTTCTCGAAATGGCAAAGAAAGAGATTATTTAATTACCCGAGCAAAAATTGAAATCCATCCGGTTGATTATTCTCTAAAACAAACCCCTGCTGGTAGAACTGGTTATATTCGTCTCAAGCAGTTTAGCGCTAATGCTTCAAAGGAAATGCGCGAAGCTATCAGAGACTTGGAGAAGAAGAACGTTGACGGGTATATTTTAGATTTACGTAATAATCCTGGTGGTCTATTGTTCTCTAGTATCGAAATTGCCAGGATGTGGCTCAAGGATGGCACGATTGTTTCTACTATTGACCGTAAGGGATTAGTAGAAAAAGAAGCAGCCAATGGACGCTCGCTAACTGAAAAACCACTAGTGGTACTGGTAGATAAGGGAAGCGCTAGCGCTAGTGAAATTCTTTCCGGTGCGCTACAAGATAATAATCGCGCTGTTTTAGTCGGTAGCAAGACTTTTGGTAAAGGTCTAGTACAGTCGGTACGTCCCCTTGAGGATGGTTCTGGTGTCGCTGTTACCATTGCTAAATATGTTACCCCCAGTGGTAAGGATATTAACAAAGCCGGGATTAAACCAGATATCAAGGTGGAATTGAGCGACGAACAGCGACAAAACTTGTGGCTCAAAGAGCGCGATAAATTAGCTACCTTACAAGACCCTCAATTTGCTAGAGCTATTGAACAATTGAAAAAAGAAATTGCTGGGACTGGTAATATTAGAGCCGAAAGGAAGTAGTTAGAAGTTAATTGGCATTAAAAACTTATAGAGAGGCATTTTTATCATTTATTGTGCCAGAAGGAAATTACATCTTCTCTTGAACTAAGTTAAATAACTGCTAATTAGAAGTTAGGATTTCTCGTTTCTGAGTTGTTGGGTAGTAAATTTATTCATTCCGTCTTGGAAAGTTTTGGGGACGGAGACCGACACCCTTCGGGTTCGCTAGTTTGGGGGACGGAAACCGACACCCCCAACTAGTCTCACCCCAAACTTTCCGCTAATTCCTAACTTTTTAAACCGGTTGACATTTTCCCGTCCTAATCAACCCTATACGACGGGATATGGCTTCTTCTTTTGAATCAAAAGGTCCCCATTTTTCTATAATTTCTCTATCGTCTTCAGATACTGATTTGCTGGAGACGATTTCACATGTTTGGGTCGATTGTTTGATGATATACCAGGATTGTGAAGTTTCCATGAAGGTTAAAGGTTAGAGGTCAAGGGTCAAAGGTTAAAGAGTAATACATTTCAACCTTAGTTAATGTCTTAATCTAATTAACTTGAGTTCGGGATATTTCTGCTCTTGTTTCTACTCATTACTCATTACTTCCTCAACGATTTGAAGGATTTTTTATTTGAGAATTTTGCAGTTTCATTGAATCAATTGTCTGCATGGATAAGTAGCTAATAATCATTAACATGAAACCGGAAACAACACCTATTACTAAACCGATGAATAAAGCAGATTTGCCAGGAAAAACCGAAATAACTGTATCGCTTTCTGATGCTGTTTTCATTTTTTCATCCCATTTTAGGGAGTCTAAATCCTTTGCTGATGGAGCTAGTAATTTTTGTGATTGTGAGCTAAATTGATTTAATTCTGGTGCTAATTCAACTGCTTCAAGAATCAAGTTATCTTTTTTTGTAGGTGAAGCAATACAATTAAAATCGTTTAATTGCATCAATGCAGCGAGTGCAACTATTGCTGATTTATATCGGTGTTGAGAATGGTAGCACACCATCTTGTTGATAACCGAGGCTAATCTTTTGTTAACACTAACCAAATGTCGCCAAACAATTTCACCAGTATTTGGGTCTTTCGGTAGCTGTACTGGATGAATACCCGTAAGTGCTTGGATACCAATCATACCAAGAGCATAGATATCGCTATTAGGTACCGGTTTACCTTGATGTTGTTCGTAAGGCATATAGCCCGGTGTTCCAATTGCAACAGTTGTATTATCAATATGGGCTTGATTTTTGAGTAATTCATTCCACATTGGCTTTACCGCTCCGAAATCAATCAAAATTAATCGATTGTCTTGTTTGCGTCTCATAATGTTGCTCGGTTTTACATCGCGATGAATTAACCCTTGAGCGTGAACGAAAATCAAAATATTTAAAACCTCTTCTAGCAATTTTATTACTTTATTTTCAGACCAGCGCTTACCGGGTTGCAATTCCTTACTCAGAGAATGTCCGTTGATAAATTCTTGTACTAAATAAAATTCTTGATTCTCTTCAAAATGATTTAAAAGATGGGGAACATACTGATAATTATCTAACTTCATCAAAGCTCCAACTTCCCGATTGAATAGTCTTCTGCGAGTTTTTATTGGCAGCGCAATTCTATCGCTAGGTAGAAAATGTTTGACAACACAAGTGGGATAATCAATTATGCTGATGTCACGTGTAATGTAAGTTTTGCAAAAAATTCCTTGGTTGAGAATCTGAATTACCTGATAGCGATTACATATTAACTTACCTATCATTTTTATAAATTTATGTTAACTATTATGCTTTTATTAAGTAATTTGACTTAAGTAAAATCCACCTAAGTATAATCAATATTTTAGTTAGCAAGCTTTTTTGTTAAAGAACCGCAAAATTTGATGAAAATAAAAAAATAAGTAATAAACAATTATTATTACGCCTCTAATAAATGCAATTATCAGAAATATCTAATTAAATATGAATAATACTACCAAAAAGCTAATTCCTCTGAGCAGAGACTCCATCCAGTTGGTCAAAGGTTTAATAATTGGTAAAGTGTTGACAATGCTGGTGATGGGAGGATTGTGGCTGCTGGTAAGACAGTATCTTGAACCAGAAAATCCCAGTATCGCGGTGAATGGAGAAACAGGTAGTTCTTCGTCTGAGGATTCAAACTTTGAAACGGTAAGGAACGTTCCTATAGGTTCGTTTTCATACGCTGGAAGTACTGCTTGGGCACCGATTAGACAACTTGTTGATTCTTTGATTGAAGGGAACCGTCCGGAGTTAAAGCTGCAATATACCCACCCTCAACAGGATGCTTCTATTTCGGATGCAGCGATTGAGATGTTGCTGGATGGAGAAATAGACTTTGCTCAGCTATCACGTCCGTTGAGAGAGTCAGAATATGCTTTAGCTAAGCAAAAGGGTTTTACGCTTGAACAACGTCAGATAGCAACTGATGGAGTTGCGATAGCGGTAAATCCCGAACTTGAAGTTTCTGGTTTGACTGTCGAACAGTTACAGCAAATTTATCTGGGTAAGATTACGAATTGGAAACAGTTGGGAGGACCAGATTTATCTATAAAGCTTTTTGCAGAGAATCCAGAATATGTAGAATTAGCTTTGTTTGACGGTAAAGAATTAGACGAGCAAGAGCTAGCTGCTAGTGTTAAGTCTGTTTATTCTCCCACAGAGGCTTTGCGTAAAGTTAGTCAAGATAAGGGTGGATTGTATTTTGGTTCGGCGCGGGCTATAGTTCCCCAATGTACGGTAAAACCCTTAGCTTTAGGTGATAGTTTAGATAATTTAGTCTCTCCGTATATTGGAGAATTAGTAGAAGCAAATCAGTGTCCGCAAAAACGCAATCGGGTAAATACTAAAGCGATTGAGAATGGTAGTTATCCGTTAAGAAGCAAGCTGTTCGTAGTTACTAAGGAGAATAACGGTAGGGAAGAACAGATTGGTGATGCTTATACGAAATTGTTATTAACGTCCGAAGGACAACAAGCTATCGCTGATGCTGGTTTTGTTCCGGTAGATTAGTGGGTTAGAATTACTCCCTACTCCCTTAAATGGGTAATATTTTAGCGTGAAGGGAGTAATTAAGGTTTCAAGGTTTTGTAGTTGCGGATTCCTGTAATAAAATAGGAACTCCACCTTTAGCAGAACCAGCAAAAATTATTTTAGAGTTAGGAGATTGAGCTAGTTTTTCTGTAGCTTCAATTGTCCGCAACTGCAATACTTTATCTGTAAGTCCGTCGGATATAATTTTCTGAGAATCTGCGATACCTTTAGCTTCAATTCGTTTACGTTCGGCTTCTTGACGCTGTTTGTCTAAAACAAATTTCATCCGTTGGTTTGCTTGTTCGGCTTTAAGCTTTTCTTGAATTGCTGCTTGGATTGTATCCGGCATTTTTACATTTCGCAATAACGCTTTTTCAACAACGAAACCTAGCGGTAATAATTCCTGGGTAAGTTTTTCGTTGATTTGACGAGCAACTTCCTGACGTTTGGTAGAGTAAATAGCATTTGCAGGATATTGGGCAATAATAGAACGAATAGTAGAGCGGAATCGAGAAATTACCAATTGTGTTTCGCTCGTTCCAATTGTTTTATATACATTTGCAGCTTTTTGTGGGTCAAGTTTGTATTGCAAACTAACATCAAGATTTAGATTTAAGCCTTCTTGGGAACTTGCATCAACGTTTTCTTTAATATCTTTTAATCGAGTAGAAAAATTAAGAACTTTCGCAAAAGGGTTAACCAAATTTGCACCGGGATTAAGAGTATCTTCTGAGACTCTTCCAAATAAATTGGCAACACCAATATTTCCTGGAGGAACAATTACTATACCTCTAGTTATAGAAGCAACTACTGCAATAACAGCAATCAAAGCGGCAATTACACGTACCGCTAAACGGTTTCTTTCGTCAGCTAATTTACCAGAATTCAAGTAAACAAGAGTTGCAATTAAAGTAGCGAGGAGGGAAGCAATAAAACCCATGATATCTTTTAGAATAATTAAAGGACTACTATATATATATCTGTTCCTATTTATGCTTTTATGAATTTGAGTTTAGGGTTTAATTAGTCTTTATAGAAGAATTAGGAATTAATTAATTTTTCTCGTATAAAATTTTTATTCAAGTATTAATATTAATTTTGGAATAGATTATAAATATAGATATTATGTCTGAAAATACATCCCACGCTAGACGAATCCGGGAAATGCTTCGTAGTGAATTTAGTAATCGCGATAATTTGCAAAATGATGCTGCTTTTTATCATGAATTGCAATCTTTATATGGAGAATGTAAAGAAGAGATAGTAGAAAAAACTAGCGAAGGAGTACCGGATTCAGATATCAAAGGATTCAGAAATGGTTTATTCGTCCTTAGCGTTGGACTTTTTTGTTTTGGAAGATTGGATGTTGCTGAAGATATTTTAGATAATATTCCTGGTGGGAGAGGAAATATTAATCGCTTTGCTTATGTTTTAAATCGACTTTTACCTGCACCATCAGATTTAAATTGTGTCAATAATCCGATGGAGTTTAAGCAATGGTTAAGAAAAAATCGTTCTCAAGTTAGATGGGATGAGAATTTAGAAAGATATATTTTAGAAAATTTTCAAATATTGTCAGATGTTCCTGTAGATTATGATTTAAGTACTTAGACAAAATTAATTGTATATTTGTCATTGCGAGTGGAACGGAGTGAAACGAAGCAATCTCAGAGTGTTGCGATTGCTTTGCTATCGCTCGCAATGACACAAATATTTTTGTCCATCTACTTAGAGGAATTTAAAGTTACTAATGAGCAAATATCCAAGACAGGATTAATTGTTGAAATCATATCTAATACAGGTAGTAAATATGTTGGTAATTTTGAATCGGGATATTCACAGTTTTCCGGAGTTTACCAACATCCTAATAAAAATGATTTAATTGTAGTTTCTCGCGGACAAGGATATATTGTTAATTCACAAAGTAAACAGTTACTAAACACTTTTGGTGGGAAGATTATTAATGTAATTTATATTCCGCATTTAATTAAAGATACTTATTCTATTTTATTGATTAACGAATACTGTCTTCTATGCTATGACTCTTCTGGTTTTCGGTGGCAAAATGCAGAAATATTATGGAATAGAGTCCGTGGATTACAGGTTAATGATTTTCGATTAACGGGAGAATTTTATTGCATTCAAGAACATTCTTGGAATAAATTTTGGCTTAATTTAATCAATAATGAATTTCATTTAGGTGAATTTAGCTGGGAAGATTTATTACCAAAACCTCAACGTCATTGGTGACAGTTTTGGTAATGTCACAGCGAATTTTATGATATTTTCTTTGCTGGGTTGCGATATTATTATCAATTACCATCACGCTTAAATTGTATTAAGAATCCGATTAAATTTAAGAAATACAGTGAATATTTATAAATTTAGACGGGTTAAGAACTTGGAATATATTTGAGAGTTTTCGATATCCATTGTGGTGTATCACCCCTCATAATAGCGAGAAGAGGAGAAGGAGTAAGATTAACTATTTAAAGGCTTATTGGGAACTTTCTAAATTTTCTCTGAAGAAAGTTATTAAAAAGGCAGCATTTACATATAAAATTAGATTTTTATAAACAAGTCAAACGATTTTGCATTTTGCAGCTGTGTTTGGGGTGTAGATATTCTTCCCCTAAACTGGTCGTGATAAATTTTAGATTAACTTTAGGGATGCATCTGAAGAGCTAAAACTGTGGTTGGAATGAAAATTACCACTCACAGATATTTTTACCGACTCTAAAAAAAGTTTGGTGTTTAAAATCGTCTTATTTTGAAGCAAAATCGCAAATAACAACAAATAAAATCTCAAATTTCAAGTCTCAAACTGTTATTAGGGAGAAAACCCATGAAGGAATTGCTTTATAAGTATGGACTGAGTGCATTCTTTAGCGCAATATTGATGAGTGTGACGGTTACTCCTGTCAAAGCTAATGAAGCATATGAGTTAAAATTTGACCCGGTTCCGCAAAAGCTAGCTCAGTACGCTCGTAACAGCGCTGCAACTTATTTAAACCAAGGTTTACAGTTTATTCAGTCTGGAAGACCGCAAGACGCAATCAGTGCTTTTAATCAAGCGATTCAGCTAGACCCGTATTTAGCACCAGCATATTACAATTTGGGACTAGCGTTAAGACAAGTAGGACAATTACAACAAAGTGCGGATGCTTTTTATCGAGCTACTCAAGTTGACCCTAAGTTTGCTTTAGCTTATGCAAATTTAGGTGGTGCTTTATTGGAAGGGAATAATTTTCCCCAAGCTGAGAATTATTTAGAACGTGCTTTAGAACTTGATTCAAAATTAGGAGTTGCTCATTATAATATTGGTTTATTGCATCAGCAAAAAGAAGATTGTGGAAAAGCTGTGAGGTCTTTTAGAAAAGCAGTTAAATATAGCAATAAAGCGCCAGAACCTGCTTATCAAATTGGATTATGCTATATGCAGCAACGCAAATTTAAAAGAGCCAAAAATGCTTTTAATGATGCAGTCAAAATTAATCCCAGATATCCAGAAGCTCATTACAACATTGGCTCAATTTTATATAGTCAAGGAAAGCATGAACAAGCTTTAGAAGCATTTAGAAAAGCTGCTCAAGCCAACCCAGATTATCCTAGCGCTTATTATGGGGCTGGACTGGCATTTTTACAGATGAGAGAATACCCAGATGCTATGCGTGTATTACAATACGCTAGAGATTTATTCTTAGCACAAAATAATTCTCAATGGGCTAGAAACGCCGAACAGTTGATGCAGCAAGCGCAGAATTTTAATGGTTCAATTCCTCCTCGATAAAAAGTTATTAATACTGCTGCGAAATCTGAATAAGCTACGTCACAATATAAAGAATTGCTTGAACAATGGCTGGTGTGGTCTGTAGTTCACTTGGTAATTCATGTTTATGTTCGTGAAGAAACGTCCCAAAAGCCAATTTCTACTGTGGAATCGTTGGTTAGATAGGCGCAGAATAGTAGCCAATATGGAGAGTTTTTGTGACTTAGTTGTCATTTCTCTATGTTTCTGTTTGTTCGCTTTGATGGTAGTCAAGCTATGGGGAATATTTCACGATATTTTGCATTTTGCTGATTACAAAGAAGTAACTGCAAAAATGCTGTTTATTTTAATTTTGGTCGAGTTATTTCGATTATTGGTGGTGTATCTACAAGAGCATAGCATTGCGGTTGGAGTCGCTGTAGAAGTAACGATTGTATCTGTGCTACGAGAGGTAATTGTTCATGGTGCTATGGAAATTTCTTGGATTCAAGTAGCCTCTATTTGTGGTTTATTAATAATTTTGGGTGTACTACTATTGGTTTGTGCTAAAACCCCTCATATGGATTGTATTAGCGCTAATACTAAATATTGTCCTTTTATTTATGGTGAAGACAATCAAGAGTCTTCTGGAGATTGCGCTCAAGCTAGAGCTAATCATCGTTAAATTTAATTTATTTCCTAAAAAACCCGTCTATGACGGGTTTTATTTTTGGGAATTGCGGAAATTGCGGTCTTGGGGAGCCATTGCGTTGGACGGGTTCCCCGGCTTGTTCACCGAAGGGTAGCAAATGACGTGGTTTCCCCCAAGAGCAAATTTCCAAGACAGGAAATGGGTGATGGGTAGTAGTACTTCACTACATAAGTTATGAGGGGTGCCACAATGATATTTGTAGGTTGGGTTGAAGGTCATGTAAGCGGAGCTTTCTCGTAGAGTAACCCAACACCCGAGTTGGGTTGCGTTTCACTTAACCCAACCTACGAAGAGTCTTATCAAGTCATCATAATTAATGTGGTGGAGTATTAGCGTTATGAAAAATAAACCTATCATTACAATTCTCACTGCTTTGGTATTTGCTTATATTTTGTCTTATGGGTTTATTCGATTGAATACTAATAGGATTACTCATCGTACAGGAACTTCTGGATGTAATTACGCTAATCATTGGGTCGAAGCAGGTGATACAAGTCCTTTGAGCTATGCATTTAATGTAAAATTGGCTATGATATTTACTCCCCTGCGTTTCCTAGAAGTCCAATATTGGAATTTAATTCAACCACCTGGTTCGACTCTTATGGAAGAAGATAAAAATTTATACAGTTCTTGTAAAAATCAAGTTTGATATCAATTTTTTTTGGTAATTGATAATTTTTGATACTTTATTTTTAATTTAAACAATGCGTTTACAATTTTATTTCAAGACATACTGAACACATTTACCACAAATCAAATTTATATAATCTCTAGAAAATTTCTCAATATAAATACTATTTTTCAATAGTTTAAGTAAAATTAGGTACCGTCTCTATATACCTAAATATTACGAATAAAATATGAATAAAAAATCTTTTATCAAGGTTATTGCTGCTTTGGTATCTGCTTATGTTCTATGTTATGCATTAATTCGATTGGATGGTAGGATGATTATCCATTACATGTCTACTGGTAATTGTGAGTACGTATACCATCATGTTGACATGGGTGATACTGGTTTTTTGGGTCGTATAATCTATGCAGTAGTAGCAAGAGAATTCACTCCCCTACGTTTACTAGAAGAACAATATTGGAACTCGGTTCAACCACCTGGTTCAATGATTTGGGAACAAGATAGACATAAATTCGAGTCTTGTCAAAACCAAATTTAATTTACATCTCTAACCTTTGACCTTTAACCTTTGACCTTTGACCTCCAACCTCTAACCTTCATCCGCAGAATCTAAATGTGAATTTAGTGATTCATTTTGTAAGATTCTCACCAAAATCTTATCGACGCGATTACCATCCATATTCATGACTTCAAAACGCATGTTCTTCCATTCAAAGCTATCTGCTGCTATGGGAATACGTCCTAAATGAGTCATGACTAAACCACCCAAGGTTTGATAGCTGTCTCGGGAATGAGATTCGATTTCTTCTTCCATGTCGAAAAGTTCAAAGAATTCATCTATTGTTAACATCCCATCCAGCAACCAGGAACCATCATCTCTTTTTACTGCTTGTGGTTCTTCCTCTTCATCGTCATCGTTAGGAACGTCACCAACTATTTCAATCAAGATGTCATTTAAAGTTACCAATCCTTGAATTACTCCATATTCATCAACCACTAAAGCTACATGATTGATGGTTTGCTTGAATAATTCGAGAACTTTTAACCCACGGGTGCTTTCGGGAACGAATATGGGTTCTCGTAATCCCACAGTTAAATCCATGTGTTCTCCACAAAAACTGCGAGCTAATAGGTTAGTTACCGGAATTATTCCCAATACATTATCTATACCTTCCTGACATACCGGATATCGCGAATAACCATTTTCAATTATTTTCTCCCGGTTTTGGGTAACGCTATCTTTTAAATCTAACCAAACTACTTCTGGACGTGGTGTCATAAAAGAACCAACCGGACGGTCTCCCAAACGAAAAACCCGCTCAACCATGTCCTGTTCAACTTCTTCAAAGGTTCCTTCTTCGGTTCCTTGTTCGATTAAAACTTTGATTTCTTCTTCTGTAATTTGCGGTTCTGTAGAAGGTTTTATTCCTAATATTCTGACAATCGTATCTGTAAAAAAATTCAATAAAGAAACAATTGGATAAGTAATTTTAACTAAATTATTTAGAGGTAAGGCAACTACAGAAGCAATGGTTTCTGGATGGTTTACCGCCAAACGCTTTGGTACAAGCTCACCTAAAACTATCGCAATAACAGTAATTATTAATACTGAAATTACGTGAACTATCTGGACTTGATATAAGGGAATAAAATTGAACAGTGAATATATTCTTTCATAAATCATTTGCTCTCCGTAAGCACCAGCAATGATAGTAACTAAAGTTATCCCCACTTGCACGGTACCTAGAAATTCGGTCGGAGAGGAAGCCAAGTCAAAAGTGGCTTTAGCTCTGGTGTTTCCTTGATTGGCAAGCTGTTGTAAGCGGACTTTACGAGCGGAAACTATCGCTAATTCTGACATAACGAACAGGGCATTAGCGAAAATTAATAAAAAAATAATCAGTAGCTCAACATTGAGGGACATCTTTAATTGCCGTTCTTTTTCGGCTAGTTATGCACGGTTACAGTTTTTAAGTATTTAGCATTAAGAGCTTACTAATAAAAGACTCTAAATACATAAAATTTCCTTTTCGATAAGGAATTTTTCGCCGAAAGCAGAACACACTTACGTATAGTAGCCCAAAGCTGGTGTGGTAATTTTACTAGGAAAAAACTGTCATAAGCAAAATTCACCGTTAATACTTCTAAAATAGTAAAGGGAGTATTCATCGTCATAGACTTGTTACCTGTATTTTAGAAAAGGGCTTATTTAATTAGCTTGAATTAGCTTGTACATCGATTTGTCGAGGTAAAGTCCGTTATCCAGAGAAAATCAGCTTTAATTCTTCTGTTAAATCGGACAATACGCACGTTATTTTTTCTTTTCCAGTCACGTTTTAGTTTAATTTGATTTAATTACAAATTACGTTGACATTGGCATTAGCGAAGCCTGTGTGCAAGGACATCCACCCGAATTAAGAATTGTAAACGTTATGGCAATTTCATCCATAGTGCGTGCTTTGGGACGTTCCCCTCTCACCACCGAACTACTTTCTAAATTAAAGACGCTTTCGACATTACAATTAAATGGAATTCCACGTTTACCAAAGGGTCTGGTAGCTTCAGCTTTAGCCAATAGTTCGGAGCGGAACTTGTTTGTGGTTTGCGCCACTTTGGAAGAAGCTGGACGTTGGACTACGCAATTGGAAACGATGGGATGGAAGACGATACATTTTTATCCTACTTCTGAGGCTTCTCCTTACGAACCTTTTGACCCAGAAACCGAAATGACTTGGGGTCAAATGCAGGTTCTCGCTGATTTAATTAAGTTATCTCCTGATTCTGGAAATCAGAAAGATATTGCTGTAATTGCAACTCAAGCAGCTTTACAACCTCATTTACCACCACCGGAAGCATTCAAGCCTTTTTGTTTAAATATTGCTAAGGGTATGGAGTTTAATCTGGGTACCTTTGCTAAGAAAATGGCTGCTTTGGGATACGAAAGGGTTCCTTTGGTGGAGATGGAAGGTACTTGGAGTAGAAGAGGAGATATTGTAGACGTATTTCCGGTGTCTTCAGAATTGCCAGTACGTTTGGATTGGTTTGGCGATGAAATCGAGCAGATTCGTGAATTCGACCCAGCAACTCAACGTAGCGCTTTAGATAAAATTGACCAAATTATTTTAACTCCTACTAGCTTTGCTCCTATTTTAATGGCAGATGAGGATTTTAAATCGTCTGTAGAAAATTATCTTTCACCGGAGGAAAAAGAGCAGTTAGATTCCGGACAGTTATTAGAGGGTACTCGGAGATTTCTTGGATTAGCTTACGAAAAACCCGCTTCTTTACTGGATTATTTACCCAAAAATACTTTGGTTGCTGTTGATGAATCCGAGCAGTGTGTTGCTCATAGTTTGCTGTGGGTGGAAAATGCTGAGGAGCAGTGGGAAGGGAGAGCAGAGGGAGCAGGGGGAGCAGGGGGAGCAGGGGGAGCAGAGGGAGCAGAGGGAGCAGAGGGAGCAGGGGGAGCAGGGGGAGCAGAGGGAGCAGAGGGAGCAGAGGGAGCAGGGGGGGTAGATAGTAATTCTCCCATGCCCGATGCCCCATGCCCAATTTCCCATATTCAACTTCCGAAAATTCATCGTTTTTGGGAGGAATGTTTAGAGGATTTAGAAAAGTTTGAAAGTTTGTATTTGTCGGAGATTGCTGAGGAAGGGGCTGATGCTGTTAATTTAGCTGCTCGTTCGATTCCGGTGACTCCTCATGCTTTTGCTAAATTGGCTGAGGTATTACGGGAAGAGCGCGACCGTAATTTTAATATTTGGCTGGTTTCGGCTCAACCTTCTCGTTCGGTGTCGCTTTTACAGGAACACGATTGTCCGGCTCAGTTTATTCCTAATCCCCGTGATTATCAAGCTATTGATAGGTCGTTAACTGGTCACGTTCCGGTTGCTGTTAAATATTCCGGACTAGCCGAACTTGAAGGTTTTGTCTTACCCACCTTCCGGATTGTTGTTGTTACCGATAAGGAATTTTACGGTCAGCATACTTTAGCGACTCCCGGTTATGTCCGCAAGCGTCGTCAAGCTAGTTCTAAGAAGGTTGACCCGAATAAGTTACGGGAAGGTGATTATGTAATTCATCGAAATCATGGTTTGGGTCAATTTATTAAGTTGGAAAGTTTGACGGTTAATAATGAAACTCGCGATTATTTAGTTGTTAAATATGCTGACGGGTTATTACGAGTAGCAGCAGACCAGGTTGGTGCTTTATCTCGTTTCCGGACTACTACTAATAAGTCTCCCCAGTTAAATAAAATGACTGGTAAGGCTTGGGAGAATACCAAAAATAAAGTCCGCAAAACCGTCAAGAAATTGGCGGTTGATTTATTACAGCTTTATTCTAAACGCTCCAATCAAACTGGTTTTACCTATCCCGAGGATTCTCCTTGGCAAGAAGAGATGGAGGATTCTTTCCCCTATCAGCCTACCACCGACCAGTTAAAAGCTGCTCAGGATGTCAAACGGGATATGGAAAGCGACCGTCCCATGGACCGTTTGGTTTGCGGTGATGTGGGTTTTGGTAAAACTGAGGTGGCGATAAGAGCTATATTTAAAGCGGTAACGGCTGGGAAACAGGTGGCTTTGCTCGCTCCGACCACAATTCTTACCCAGCAGCACTACCATACTTTAAAAGAACGGTTTGCTCCTTACCCGATAAATGTAGGTTTACTAAATCGGTTTCGGACAGCAGAAGAAAAGCGCAATATTCAAAAAAGATTGTTAACCGGGGAATTAGATATTGTTGTTGGTACCCATCAACTTTTGGGTAAAAGCGTTCAGTATAAAGATTTGGGATTGTTGGTGGTAGATGAAGAACAAAGATTTGGGGTAAATCAAAAAGAGAAAATTAAATCGTTGAAAACTCTAGTAGATGTACTTACCCTGAGCGCTACACCTATTCCCCGAACTTTGTATATGTCATTGTCGGGAATCAGGGAAATGAGTTTGATTACGACACCACCACCATCGAGAAGACCGATTAAAACTCATCTTTCACCGATGAATCCGGAAGCTATTAGAACTGCCATTCGTCAAGAATTAGACAGAGGCGGGCAAGTTTTTTATGTAGTTCCACGTGTAGAAGGAATTGAGGATAAATCGGCGTTTTTGCGAGAGATGATACCGAACGCGAGAATTGCGATCGCACACGGTCAGATGGAAGCGAGCGAGTTAGAATCTATCATGCTTTCTTTCAGTAGTGGGGAAGCGGATATTTTGATTTGTACGACAATTATTGAATCGGGTTTGGATATTCCCCGAGTCAATACAATATTGGTGGAAGACTCCCAGAAATTTGGATTAGCGCAGCTCTATCAGTTGAGGGGAAGAGTCGGACGTGCGGGAATTCAAGCTCATGCTTGGTTATTTTATCCTAGACAAAGGTCACTATCGGAAGCAGCAAGGAAACGGTTGCGAGCAATTCAAGAATTTACCCAGCTTGGTTCCGGTTATCAACTAGCGATGCGAGATATGGAAATCAGGGGGGTTGGTAACTTATTAGGAGCAGAACAATCCGGACAAATGAACGTGATTGGTTTTGATTTGTATATGGAAATGTTAGAAGAAGCCATCCGAGAAATTCGCGGTCAAGAAATACCCACCGTCAGCGATACTCAAATAGACTTGAACTTGACAGCATTTATTCCAGCAGATTACATCACCGACCTAGACCAGAAAATGAGCGCTTATCGTGCGGTTGCTGTAGCCAATTCTAAACAAGAATTAGCATTAATAGCAGCCGAATGGAACGACAGATACGGAACCGTACCAGCATCAGCAAATCAATTATTGCGGGTAATGGAATTAAAGCAGCTAGCGAAAAGTTTAGGATTTAGTCGGATAAAACCAGATGGGAAACAGCATATTGTTTTAGAAACCCCAATGGAAGAACCCGGTTGGAAAATGCTAGCTGAAAAACTACCGAAAAACATGATGAGTCGATTTGTATATTCACCAGGAAAAGTTACAGTCAGGGGATTAGGAGTAATGAAAGCAGACGTACAGTTGCAAACATTGATTGATGCATTTAGTAGAATGCAAGATGCTGTACCAGAGATGGCAATGGTTTAGGTTCGTTCGTAGTTGGCGCTCAAGCGCAACTAACTTCGTTTTATATTTTATATGGTGCGTTATCTGCCTTAGTGCAACACTTTGATAAACCTCACCCCTACCCCTCTCCTTATTAAGGGAGAGGGGTTTATTTTAATATTTTTTAAACGCAAAGTTACGCGGAGGAAAACGCAAAGGAGCGCAGAGTTTTTTATTTTGGTGCAAGTGAAAAGTTGTAATTGAGCGGGATTTACCGATTACAAAATTAATATATTGTTGTTATTAATTGTGTATTAACTATTTATTTAATTTGCGTAAAACAAGTAATAACACATAGATATTAACAATGAAAAAATTAATCGCAACCCTTTTTAGTACAATCACATTAACAGCTTGCTTCCTAAACACATCATCAGTTGCGTTAAACAAAGGAAAGGATTATAAAAACTTTGAGGAATGGTGTCAAGAGAAATCAACCCTACCCGAAGAGACACAGATTACCATTGAAATTTTATTAAAAGAAGCAGAAACTCAAGATTGTAAAAAAGCTAATCAAAAGCTTGAGAAATTAACTCAACTAAGTTTTTATCTCATTAGACCTGATGGTACAAAAATAGGCGACCTTAAAGTCCTTTCATCCTTAACTAATATAAGAAGACTCTTTGTTGTTCATTATCAGCTAAATGATACACATATAAAACAAATTTCAGAATTAACTCACCTAACTGACCTAAGTCTCTGGAACAATCAAATAAATGACATCAAACCATTCTCTAAATTAACTAATTTAAGAGACCTTTCACTTATGGGTAACAACATAAGTGATATAAAACCGCTTGCTAATTTAACTAATTTAGAAGACCTTTCGCTTAATGAAAATCCAATAAGTGATATAAAACCGCTTGCTAATTTAACTAATTTAACTCAGCTTCTACTTGGGCAAAATCAAATAAGTGATATCGAACCGCTTTCTAATCTGACTAATTTAACTAGACTTACTTTTCAATACAATCAAATAACTGACATAAAACCACTTTCTAATTTAACTAAATTAACTTGGCTTCAGTTTAATGGAAATCAAATAAGTGACTTAGAACCGATTGCGAATTTAACTAACTTAGAACAGCTTTATTTGGATGAGATTGGAATAAGTAACTTAAAATCGCTTTCTAATTTAGCTAATTTGACTCAGCTTTCTCTTAGAGGTAATAAAATCAGTGACCTCAAGCCACTTTCTAATTTAAATAAATTGACTGTACTTGCACTTAGAGGAAATAAGATAGGTGATATAAAACCGCTTTCTAATTTGACTAATTTAATTCGGCTTGAACTTGGAGGGAATAGAATCACTGATATAAAACCACTTTCTAATTTAACTAAATTGGCTTGGGTTGAGCTTGGAAGAAATGAAATCACTGATATAAAATCGCTTTCTAATCTAACTCAATTATATGGAGTTACACTCGAAAAAAATCCAATTAATAACAAAACTTGTCCTTTGAAAAAAGCTGAATCTAAATGTTATTTTCAATAAATTTATTAAGCAAAAAAAATCAAATAAATTTTTCCCCTTTCTCAATCAACAATCACCTCCATAGCATTTTCAAAGTTTAACAACGATGATTACAGAATAAAAACTAATGACAATCTGGAAATAGATAGTAGGGTGCATTACCAATCAAGCGGTAATGCATCATTTTTTTATTTTGATATTGTAATTGAGCAGAAATTACCGAATCTATATTTAGATTGTAGAGTACATCACACTTTATAATAAAGCACTATTGAATTTATAAAATTACCTTTATTTGATTAATAATCTACATCTACAGCAACTTTTCTGCGTAACGAAAGTCATTACGAATTAGCTCGCTGACAATAGTAGAAATAATCGTAGAAATAAAAATCAATGAAGCTAATCGCAATTCTTTTAAGCGCAATCACTTTAGCATCCTGTCCCCAAGATAGACAAACTTCAACTTCACCCGAAGAAAACCAAAAACCAGTTAAAAGCTTTACTCAATGGTGTAAAGAGAAAACCACATTACCCGAAGAGACACAATATACGATTGAAGCTTTATTGAATAAAGCAGGTACCCAAGATTGCGAACAAGCAAATCAGAAGCTGAGTAATTTGACTAGTCTCGAATTTGAAAATACACAGATAAGCGACTTAAAACCATTTTCGTCTTTCAAGAATTTAACTAGTCTTGGTGTTCTCAAAAGTAGAGTTAGCGATTTAAAACCACTTGCTAATTTAACTAATTTAACTATTCTTGACCTGCGAGGAAACTTAATCAGCGACCTGAAACCGCTTTCTAATTTAACCAATCTAACTTATCTTAATCTTTGGGTAAATAAAATCAGCGATTTGAAACCAATTTCTAATTTAAATAATTTGAAAACACTAGACCTTAGTTTAAATCAAGTTCGTAACTTAGAACCAATTTCTTCCTTAAAGAATTTAACCGACCTTAACCTCAGTCATAATGAAATTACTAACGTAAAACCGCTTTCTAATTTAACTAATTTAACTAGGCTTAACCTTAGAGTTAATCAAATTAGCGATATACAATCACTTTCTTCTTTAACTAACTTACAATCACTATTTCTTCAAGGTAATCCAATCAATGACAAAAGCTGTCCTCCAGAAATAGATAGCGCTTGCGATTTTAATTAATCAACGATTAATAATCCGAGAATTCCTTTAACCAAGTACTGCATGCATTATCAATACAAGCTTCATAAAAAAACCTGTCCTATTAAACCACATTCTGTATGTAAATCTTTCCCATATAGATAAAAAAGGGAAAAAGTTACAACAATTCAACTTAAATAATTTAATATCCCTCCCCAGGAAACTCCTTTCTCACAATTTTATATACATTATCCATACAAGCTTTAACTTGCTCTTGCTGCTCTTCTGTTTCCGACTCCATTTGAATACATTCCCAATTTAAATAAAATCTTCTAACTTCACTGTCAATACTTAAATTAATTGAAGCATCATTTTCTAAAGCTGTTTTATAGCAATCTGTAAACTTATCCCTATCCTTTATCAAGTTAATACAATTTTCTTGGTGATTGCTTAATTTATTCCAAGTACTCATTTGTTCTTTTGAAACATCCGTTCCAAAAGACATATCGTAGTAATTGCATCCAGTTAATAAAACATTTGCAATAAAAATTAAAGAGATATATTTTTTCATTCGGTTTTTATGTGGTTTTATTTATAGACTAAAAACCACGATTCTAGTTTCTTAGATGCGAGCAATGCGTACTACTTCTTAAAATTCGCACATCAAATCTTTAATAAAAGCAATTTGAGAAGTTACGAAATTAATATCATGTGTTATGAAGTATGTATTAAAGATTTAAATCAACTTTTTAATACAAAATTATCAGTAATAACACCATGAATAAAATAATTATATTCCTTTGCAGCATACTTGCTCTGAGCAATGCAAAAGCTATTGCAAATCCAAGACCACAGTCAACTAATATAAAAAGTTTTACAGAGTGGTGCGAGGAAAAATCAACTTTACCAGAAGCAACAAAGCATACTGTTGAAGTCTTGTTGAAAAGAGCTGGTACTCAAGATTGTCAGCAAGCAAATCGGAAACTTAGCAATTTGACTGAGCTTTATCTTCCAATAACCCAAATAAGCGATTTAAAACCGCTTTCTAATTTAACCAACTTGACTAAGCTTTCTCTTAATGAAAATAAAGTAAGTGATGTAAAACCGCTCTCAAGTTTAACTAATTTGACTGACCTTACTCTTGTAGGAAACCAAATAAGCGACCTAAAACCGCTTTCTAATTTAACTAATTTAACTTACCTCAATCTTTCCTTTAATAAAATCAGCGACCTAAAACCGCTTTCTAATTTAACTAATTTGACTGACCTTAATCTTTGGAAGAACCAAATCAGCGATATCAAACCGCTTTCAAGTTTAACCAATTTGAATACCCTTGATATTGACAGAAATCAAGTAAACGACATCAAACCACTTTCTGGTTTAACCAATTTGACTACTCTTAAAATTCGAGGAAGCAAAATAAATGACGTAAAACCACTTTCTGGTTTAACTAATTTGACCTACCTTGGACTTGCAGGAAATCAAATAAATGACGTAAAACCACTTTCTGGATTAACTAATTTAACTTACCTCGACATTGACGCGAATCAAATTAGCGATGTAAAACCACTTTCTAATTTAATTAATTTGACTTCCCTTTCTCTTTGGGGGAATAA
>JBCBHT010000063.1:0-29134 GCA_038525335.1 Cyanobacteria bacterium J06621_15
ATCGGCGCACCATTCCCAGACGTTACCGTGCATGTCGTATAATCCAAATGCGTTGGGAGGAAAGCTTCCTACTGGGGTCGTACCTTGACGATATTTTCCTTTGGGTGCAGATGCATAAGTATAGTTACCGTCGTGATTTACTAAATCCGAAGTAATTGTATCCCCAAAATGAAAAGCTGTAATTGTATTCCCCCGACAAGCATATTCCCATTCTGCTTCGCTGGGTAAACGGTACTGTCTTCCCGAATATTGGGACAATCGAGCGCAAAATTCTACAGCTTCATCCCAAGATATTTGCTCTACTGGGTGGGAATCTCCTTTAAAGTAAGATGGTTCTGGATTTAAAGAACGATTAATTTGAGGAAATTTCGCGACTGTTGACCATTGTGCTTGAGTAATCGCAAACTTCCCCATAAAAAAGGGTTTTATTGTCACAAAATGTTGGGGATGTTCGCTATCATATCCTTCAAATTCTGGGGAACCCATCATCAAAGTTCCGCCGCAAAGGTATATCATATCTAGGTTTGCGCTTTTATCCAACTCCTGCACAAAATACTCTACACGATTGCGATCGCGATTGATGACTTGGGCATATTTATCTACGGTGATTGTCTCAAATTGAAAGCTGTACTGAGAATCAACGTTATCTACTTGAGATGAAGAAACGGAATTATTATAGTTATTATTCAGAACTGGTAAAGAAGTGGAATCATACAAAGTATCTTTCACATCCAACAGCACATCAGCAGCAGATTGATACCTTTCCCGAACAAAATGCTTGAGCAACTTATTTAAAATTCGGGTCAGCTTATGACTGATAGTAATACCATTACTAACCAAATATTCTCTCCACAACCATTTTCCATTTATCGGGTCATAAATTGGGTCGAAAAGATTCCCATACTCATCGTGTTTGACCAGACAACCAGTTAATAACCTGACACAAGTAGCACCCAAAGCATATAAATCGCTAGCAGCACAAGCATAACCTGCCATCTGTTCCGCAGAAGCATAGCCAAGAGTGTAAATTCCCGTACCCTTCTGAGCTAAATTATTTTGTGTTACCTGTTTCGCTCCACCAAAGTCAATCAAAACCAATTTACCATCACCAATCCGACGGATGATATTTTCTGGTTTAATATCCCGATGAATTACCTGACGTTGATGGATAAATTCCAAAACCGGAAGTAAATCTGTTAAAACTTGCCAAATTTCCGATTCATTAAAAGCTTTTCTTAGTAACTGTTGATGTAAATTATCTCCATCAATAAATTCCTGTACCAAATACATACAGGTACCTTGCTCAAAGTAAGCTACCAATCGAGGAATTTGTGAATGATTTTCCCCTAATTCAAATAAACGTTTAGCTTCCTGACGAAATAATTGTGCTGCTTTAGCACGTGCTGTAGTTCCTTGGGATTCTCTGATAAACTGCTTTACAACACAAGCAGCGTCAAGTCTATCCAAATCTTGTGCTTCATAAGTTCTACCAAAACCACCCGTACCCAATAACCTTTTGACACGGTAACGGTTTCTTAATAAGTCGCCAAAATTATCGGAACCACAACCAACACAAAACCGATTACTACTCGAATTAAAAGGATTAGAACAGTTAGGATTCTGGCAGATTTTCATAATAATTAAAATACCGCTTTCTAACTTACCATTAGTTAGCTGAAGCATCAGGATATTTGACAATAAATATATTATTAAATAGACAGGGGATTGGTATTTGGTAATTGGTAGTTGGGGATTGGTAATTGGTAGTTGGTAATTGTGATAAAAATAAGAAATTAAAAAATTATTCTAAATATATGAGTTACTTAGAAAGAAATTTACTAAGCATAGTGGTAATATTAAGCCTAGTTCCCAGGTTCTACCTGGGAATAAAATCAAGAGTCTCCGGCTCTTGCTCAAAATGATGTAAGATACCAGATATCAACGATTGAATGTTAGAAAAGAGACTAAAAACAACTTCATTTTCTAAACTGATATTTTTTAATAATTTTTTGAAACTAACCTGAAATCAACTTGTATATACCTAGAGTAAACAAAAGTATTTTCAGCATATCGGGAATGTTAAGTCAATGATTTAATTTTGTCAAGTGATTATTAATAGCGATTACAATAGAGTATTTTATGGCTTCAGTTTAACGCATTATTTAATTATTTTTATCAAAAATTTTCTATTAAAATATATTACTTTAAACCTGATAAAAAAGATACATCATGTTATTTGATAGATAATTAACCTCAAAAACAAAATAAAATTCTTCAATTATAGGATAATGATTTAAATATCAAAATTTCAACATAATTTGGAGAGATTTGTGAGAAGAGATGCGATTTTTTATACTATATTCCAACGTTCTCCGGAATTGATTTTTGAATTTATAGAACCAAAAATTACCAGTACAACAAATTATCGTTTTGAATCGGTAGAAATAAAAGAACCGACATTTAGAATTGATGGAGTATTTTTACCACCACAAGATGCTTCCCCTCGGGTAGTTATTTTTGCAGAAGTACAGTTTCAATCCGATGAATTACTATACCATCGCTTCTTCGCCGAATCTCAACTTTACATGTACCGTAATGCTTTTTCACAAGATGATTGGTATGGAGTAATTATTTTTCCCAGTCGTAGCTTAGAACCAAAAAACACGACAATTCATCAACCATTACTCGAAAGTAATAAAGTACGAATTATTTATTTAGATGAATTAGATAATTCTGCGGAGCAAAGCATAGGTATAAGTTTAATCCAGTTAACTATTGCTTCAGAAAATCAAGTGGTGGAATCAGCAAAACAGTTAATTGCAAGAGTCAAAGAGGAAGAAACCGATATACTTCCTCAAAAGAACTTGTTAGATATAATTACGACAATAGCAGTTTATAAATTATCCAACTTAACTAGGGAAGAGGTAGAAGCTATGTTAGGGATTAAATTGGAAGAAACCAGAGTTTATCGAGATGCGAAAGAAGAAGGTAGATTAGAAGGTAAACAGGAAGTTAAATTAGAACTTGTACCGGCAATGTTAGCTCGTGGTATGAGTATTGAAGAGGTTTCGGAATTATTAGGTTTGACTATTGAAGAAGTCAATCAAGCTGGTGAGAATAAGTAGTTAGAAACAATGTTGGGTTACGGTTCTTTCTCTAAATTATTCTTTTCCTGACAATATTTTGTGAACCTAACCCAACCTACGAACTAAAACAATCATCCGTTGCCAAAATCCAAAATCCGATGAGCCATTTCCAATTTGGAACACATGGGAATTTCAACTTCGTTTCCTTTCTTGTCTATATATATAGCCTTATTCGTATCGCTACCAAATCCACTACCAATTTCATCAATGGGATTAGCAACAATTGCATCTAAATTCTTTCTTTGTAATTTCTCTCTAGCTGGTGTGACAATATCCCCAGTTTGAGCAGCGAAACCAATCAATTTCTGATTATCGCGTTTACTATCAGCCAACTCAGCAATAATATCTCCTACATTTTCCAAAGGTAAAACTTCCGGAAGTTCTGTTTTTGGTAACTTCTGCGAACTATATTCCTTCGGTTTCACATCAGCTACAGCAGCGGACATAATAATTAAATCCGCATTGGGTAAACACTCCAACATTTTCAAGCGCATTTCCTCAGCAGTATCTACCGTTATTCCCTTAATTCCCAAAGGAATATCCCAACTAGCAGCACCATGTACCAAAGTCACATCCGCACCTCGATGTAAAGCAGCAAATGCCAAAGCTAACCCCATTTTACCCGTAGCCGGATTACCGATAAATCTTACCGGGTCTAAATATTCTCTGGTTCCCCCAGCACTAATTAAAACCTTTTTACCAGAAAAATCTCGCTTTCCTCCAGTTTCTAACAAAGACTGTACGTGACTAACAATTTCTTCGGGTTCAGCCATTCTTCCAGCACCAACTCTATCACAAGCTAATAAACCCGATGCAGTATCTAAACTATGAAAACGACTCAAATTTAAAACCTTCTGCCAATTCTGTTTTACTATTTCCTGTTCCCACATATCGGTATTCATAGCAGGAGCCAATAAAATCGGACAGGTAGAAGCTAAAACGGTATTTAATAAAAGATTGTCAGCAATTCCATAAGCTAACTTTGCCAAAGTATTAGCCGTCAAAGGAGCAATTAAAAAAATATCAGCCCACTCCCCCAACTCAATATGTAGGGGACGAGAATTACTTGAAGACCAAAATTTCCCGTCAGTATAAGCAGTCTGACGGGAAAGAGTAGAGAAAGTTAAAGGTGTAATAAAGTGTTGTGCGGAATTGGTCAGAATTGTTCGTACTTCCACCCCTGATTTAAACAAAGTAGAAACAACTTCACAAATCTTATAAGCAGCGATACCGCCACAAACACCAATCAACACCCTTTTCATCTATCAATTAACAATTATCAGTTTTCACCCAGAGGGTGTGGATCATCAATTATTAATCAATATTGTAAAACTTATATGTACCAAAGTTTCATTAAGACTGATAATTGTTCATTGGTAATTGATAATTTACTAAGCTTCATCGTAGGCTTCCAAATCCAAAAGATGAATATAGGATTCTACTAATTCGGGACGTTGAAACGCAACAGCACGGAGTAAATGCCAATCGTCTAAACCTTCAAAAGCATTACTGTAGTTGTCTTGTTCCAAACGTGTAGCCAATTTATCCACCTCTTGTGAAGTCATGGTGGCAATATCGGTTTTAGAAATGGTCAAAGTTTTCATTTTCAAGCCCCTCCCATAAGTAGCAACACCATCCAGCATGGGTTTATTTATGCTTAACGCATCCACCCAATCTATATTACTCATTGATAGACGCAAATTACGTGAATTTTCTTCCGGAATTTCACCATACTTTGTAAAGCTTTTGTAACCTTAACTAAGTGAGGTTGCCCAGAATGAAATTACGTGCGACATCGAGCATTTGAGAACCAATTTGATGTCCTCCATCAAATTCATGATATTCCATAGGAACTGCTTGTAATTCTAATGCATCCCGTGCTTTTTGAGCAGCTTGTAAAGGCACAACTTCATCTTGTTTTCCGTGCATAATTAACACTGGTGGTAGAAAATTATTTGCTGGGGTTTCAAGATTTTGGATATCTGAATGTAAATACCCACTCATAGAAATTAAACCTGCGAATGGCAACTTTAATCCTACATCTAAAGTCATTGCCCCTCCCTGAGAAAAACCACTCAAAATTGTCTTGTTTAGAGGTACACCGGTGCTACTTTCTAAAGACTGCAAGCAATCAATTAGTAGTTTCCGGCTTTCGGTTAACCCTTCGTACATATTATCTCGACTTAGCTCATACCATGCTCTACCTATAGGTGAATGAGGGTGAGGAAAAGGTGCATTAGGGAATACAAAATGATATTCTGGTAGTTGTAAAAAAGGAACTATTGATGCCACATCTTCTGCATTTGCACCCCAACCATGCAAAATAATAATTAAACCTTTTTTTGTTTCTGTGTTGGTGGGTGGTACGTCGATAAAATCTAAAGCCATTGAATAAAAGGAAATGCGGTAAGTCTCATAATATTACTTTTAATTGGGAATAGGGAATTGCGGATTGGGAGTAATGAGTAGCGAAAAATGAGTAGCTAGTATCAGAAACCGAGTTTTTATTAGCTGATTGAAAATTTCTTATTTCTATAAAAATCCAGAAAATAACCGTTTCATAACTAAATATTGTTTATTAATACCAAATACCAATTACCCATTACCCATTACCAATCCGCAATCCGCAATCCGCAATGCCCAATCCCCTATTCCCAATTCCCACTTAGCCTTAAAATATTCTTTTCCCGACTAATAAATCAAGATTACAGGAAAGTTATTATTATGGCGCATCTAGCACTGCTGAGTGTATCTAACAAAACAGGTTTAGTCGAACTTGCTCGAAGTTTACAAGAGGAGTTTAACTTTGAATTTATCAGCAGTGGAGGTACGGCGAAAGTTTTAAGGGATGCTGGATTGACTGTTACTAAGGTTGCCGATTATACGGGTTCCCCAGAAATTTTGGGTGGACGGGTAAAGACTTTACATCCGCGAATTCATGGTGGAATTTTAGCGAGAAGAGATAATTCTCAAGATGTAACAGATTTACAAGACAATCAAATTCGTCCGATTGATTTAGTGGTTGTAAATCTTTACCCTTTTCAAGAAACAATAGCTAAAGAAGGTGTGACTTTACCCGAAGCGGTGGAGCAAATTGATATTGGTGGCCCAGCAATGCTGAGAGCTTCTGCAAAAAACTTCGCTCATCTGACAGTATTATGCAATCCAACGCAGTATGAAGAATATTTACAGGAATTACGTCAAAATAAAGGTGAAGCGTCTTTAGAATTTCGTCAAAAGGCTGCTTTAAAAGGATTTTTACACACTTCTGAATACGACCAAGCAATCTCGTCTTATTTAAGCAGTCAAGTTTCTGAAAATCAACAAGCTCCTCAACAATTTACTATTACAGGAACACAATTACAATCCTTACGTTACGGTGAAAATCCCCATCAAAGTGCTGCTTGGTATCAAACGGGAATCAATCCCAGTGGATGGAGTGCTGCAACTAAATTACAAGGAAAGGAACTCAGCTACAATAATTTAGTTGATTTAGAAGCTGCTAAACGCATCATCAGCGAGTTTACCGACAGTCCTACAGCAGCAGTCCTCAAACACACCAATCCCTGCGGTGTTGCTTCAGGAAGTACTCTTGTAGAAGCTTATCAAAAAGCCTTTAATGCTGATTCAATGTCTGCTTTCGGGGGAATTGTGGCTTTAAATCAACCAATTGATGCTGCTACTGCAACTGAATTAACAAAAACATTTTTAGAATGCGTAGTTGCACCAGGTTGTGAAGATGATGCAAAGGAGATTATCGCAGCTAAATCCAAACTGCGAGTATTAATACTACCAGATTTACAAAGCGGACAATTAGAAACCATTAAGGTAATAGCAGGTGGTTTTCTAATGCAAGCAGCAGATAACTTTTTAGCCGATACTAATAAATGGCAAATAGTCACCAATAAAAAACCCAGCCAAAAAGAAATAGCAGAGCTATTCTTTGCTTGGAAGGTTTGCAAACACGTTAAATCAAACGCAATTGTCGTGAGTAAAGACCTTACCACTTTGGGAGTTGGTGCAGGACAAATGAATCGAGTCGGAGCCGTAAAAATAGCCTTAGAGCAAGCAGGAGAAAAAGCCAAAGGTGGATTCTTGGCTAGCGACGGATTTTTCCCTTTCGATGACTCAGTTAAAACAGCAGCATCTGCGGGAATTACTGGGATTATTCAACCGGGTGGAAGTCTTCGAGACCAAGATTCTATCAATGCTGCCAACGAATTGGGCTTAACAATGGTTTTGACTGGCAATAGGCATTTTTTGCACTAGAATTATACCACAGAAAATACTGAATTTTGAGATTTTTACCAAAAAGTTATCTAGAATGCTTTTCATTTCACAAAAAGGGTGCTAATCTATAGTTGTGTGTGTGAGGAGCAAAGTGAAAAGCGTTTGGGGTGGAAACACGGCAACACTCCCGAACGCTTTTTGCTTTTTAATTATTAGTGGATAGTTGTTAGTGGATAGTGGTTAGTGGTTAGTTGGAAGAATTTTCTGATTAGTATCGTAATAACCACATACAAATATTCAAAATAATTCAAAATATTGATAAACCCGGTTTTTCCAAAAAAACCGGGTTTATTTGTTCTCACAAAGTTTTCCTGTTTAACTGATGATCCACATCCGACCGATGAACAAGTGATAACTGATAGCGGGTTCAATTTTCAAACTGTCACTCAAAACACTTGTGCATTTAGGAAATGTCTGATAACCTATGGTTGTGTGTGAGGAGCAAGTGATAAACAAAAAGCGTTTGGGGTGGAAACACGGCAACACTCCCGAACGCTTTTTGTCTTTTCAGTAATTAGTTATTTAAATTTATAACTCCTAACTCATAACTCCTAACTTTTTTCCTCAATCTTCATCTAAAGCAGGAAAAGATTCTTCAATAATCCATAGTCTTTCTTTATTTTCGACGAACCAGACCCGAGTTTCGGGGGTTAATTTTTTCCAAATTTGGTCTACAGGAGCATGAGGGGATGAATACTGAAACTCTTCACCGAGTGATTCGAGATTCTCAGCGACATTATCGGGGATACCGAATTCATTCCAATCAATATTTCTTTCAACCCCAGTAACTCCTTTACCGGGGTCATAAACTAATTGTGCTGCTCGAATCAAGTCAGCAAAGTGAACTGGTTTTAATTTGTATAACTCCTCTATTCGGAGTGCTTCGCTATTATTTTGAAACATAGCCACTCTTATGCTGTGAATATTTACAGTGTTAGAGGACTTACCGTTAGAGATTTTCCCAATTTGCAAATACTTATATTTTATCTTAAAAAATAATATTTAATCAACTGATAGAATAACCATCATTTTAGGGAATTCTAAATATAGATGTTGTATCTGTAGTTGGGTGCTTGTATCGGGTGGACGTATGTCAATTCCATTAATCTTAATAATAATTGCAGTTATTTTAACGTTATTGATACACAAACAGCGTCATAGTGGAGGTGGTAGATATAATCCTCGTAGCTCTAATAAAGGATGTAAAGCACTTCGACGTAAATTATTAAATCTCGTGCATTATAATACAGCAGATAGATTAATTGAGTCTGCGAAACGTCAACATCCTGGAAAATCAGAACGTTGGTATTTAGAAAAAGTTATCTACGACTTACAACGGGGACGTTAAGAACGCAATTGGGCTATTATTGTTTTGGGATTCCAGTAAGCACGAGTCGTTTGAATTTTACCAGCATCATTAATCTCAAATACAGTAATACCCTCAAAAGTAACAGTTTTCTCTGTTTTACTAACTCCTTTCATCGTCCATTTAACAGCAGCTTCATTTCCAGCTACAAAAATATTTTCTTTAATTGCTTCAAGTTTTGTAAATACAGCTTTTAACTGTCCGATAAATTCTTGGAAACCTTCATGAACCAAAGTCGGTGGTTCTCCAACTGGGTCGTAACTCAAAGCATCTTCAGCAAAATTCTGCACCCAACCTTCAGGATTCATAGCTGAGATATTTTCTAAATAAGAGTCGATAATATTTTCAATTGCTTCTGGTGACATGGGAAAAAGGTTAAAGGTTATAGGTCAAAGTTCAAAGGTTAAGTTCTCAAGTTAATTAGATTGATTTTTATATTTCACATAATCAAATTTCTCAGAATTTTAAAAATTATTTTTTGAATTTAATTTTAAGCTGTTTAATTTGGCATTACTATTACTACACCGACTATTAAGAAAAATAGAATCTCTACGATTAGCGATAAAATACTTCGGAGATTAATTGTGTGAAATTGCCCAAACTATTGTATTTTACAGCAAGTCGTTTGTACTGATTTTCAGCAACCAGCTTACCAGCAATAATTTCAAATTCTTTTCCCGATTCTAACTGTAAGGGAATATCAGCAATTACTTTTTCAGGAAGTAAGAAAATCTTGTTCTTTCCTTGATTGGGATTAAAATCTAACCCTGAACTTTCTTCTACTGCTGATATTGTTAAATCGGGACTCATGGATTGTTTGATAACTTTCCATTTACCCGATAAATCACCCATTCCCTTTGCATTTGGAATATCAGGATAGCTATCTAAAAATTCGTACAAATACAATATTTTTGACAAACTACCATTTTCATCATAGATACTGCCTATACTAGTATTCCATTCTTAGTGCTTTAAAAATAACTCTACGCTGAATCCATTTCCGACTTCAAACTTTTTAGGGAACCAAGTAGTAGAACCATATTTTTCAATAGAAAGCGCTCTTTTTGAAGGGTCAGCAGGATGTAATAATCCATCATCTAAATTGCATTTATCTTTTTCAATTTGCCATTGTTTCTCTTGTAAACTGCCATCAGGCAAGGGAAATTGATTAGTATGAGTAATTAAAGTTTTATCTGCATTCGCACGTAAATTTCTAATTCCTTTAGAAGTCTTAATCAACTCCTTTTCTGGAGAGAAAACAGTCCATATTCCATAACGATAACTACCTTTAGTAGTGAGATTAGCAAATAAATTTTCCCAATGCTGCTCTGGTAGATGCATGATTTGTTAATTAAACTCAATTAACTACTAATTAATCATTATCAATCAAAACCGTAACCGCAGCTACAGCAATCAACATTTCATCATTTTTATCCTGTAAAACTTCGATAGCTTTTCCTTCAACTACCATTCCCCCAGACTTGAGAGTTAAACTTTTACGTCCGAAGGGTAATATGGCTAAAACTTCTTGTTCTTGTACTTGTTCCGGATAAGGTACAGCAATCTCAACTTCTACAATCATTTCGTTCGGGTCGCTTAAACCAGCAACTTCAAAAACTCCAATTAGAGCATTATTAGCTATAGCATTTCTCACCGCTCTTTTTGCTGCTACAGTAGGTTCCTGCCCATGTTGGTCTATACCCATTCCCATTTCAATAATGAATCTTTTGCGTGCCATAATCCCTGATAATTTCAGATTTCACATCTGTACTGTAGCGGTTCAAGTACACCAAAGGAAACTATATGAAAATTATTCTTTATTATCCATCTCCTATTTACCCATTCCTCTGAAAAGTAAAAGGCAAAATGTAAAAGTAATGGGAAGGATTTCTACTTCTACCTTTTGCCTTCAGCGTTTTTGCATTGGATATGGGTTAAGTATGTTACCATAATTTTTATTCAGCTATCAACTTGAAAAAATGTCTGATAAGCCTAAAATATCTTCTTTTCAGGAAGTAATCGCTATTAAATAAATTTTATCTCTTAATATCTCTTAATCTCATTATTTAAGTTTTATAAAAAAATTGCTTTAACCGTATAAAAACTGAAATCCTTCGTAAAGAGCGTAAGGATAGAAAAGTAGGAGCTATTGAAATCAAGTACGTAAAGCTTTCTTGAGAAATTCTCCGGTATTAATCAAGCAGAATTGATATATGCATAAAAGCGAATCTAGAATGTATATTTTCTGGCTACATTTATCGGCTTCTACATGCTTATACTGATACTTATCTGATATTAACCAATACCAATTAATGTAAAAATTTTATGTTTATTAATATACTTTTTGCAGACCCAGTTTTTTTCTTTGGATACATTGCAATTATTATAACTTCAATAACTTTACACGAACTTGCTCATGGTTTTGCTGCAATAGGTCAAGGAGATAATACACCACAAAAAACAGGTCATATTACTCTAAATCCTGTAGTTCATATGGGGATACATTCAATCATATTCTTATGTGTTGCTGGGATATCTTGGGGTAAAATGCCAGTAAATCCAGATAAGTTTCGTAATGGCAGACTCAGCGATATCATAGTATCTGCTGCGGGTCCTTTAACTAATTTGGCTTTAGGAATTATATTTTCTTTACTGTTAGTAACATTTTATAACTCAGGATTAATAAGTAAAGATTTTCTTTATCTAGCTGCCAGAGTTAATTTTACTTTGTTTTTATTGAATATGTTACCTATTCCTCCACTAGATGGATTTCACATATACAGTAATATTGTTCCTAGTTTAAAGAAATTGCAAGATAGTCCAATCGGAGTATTCGGTTTAGTAATTATATTTTTGATTCCGGGTTTTGGTGAAACATTATTCTTTATTTCCGATTCAATAATCAAAGTGTTTCTACAATTTTAATTTGTTCGTAGCTGCGCTACTCTGCGAGAAAGCTCCGCTTATAGCGCTAAAAGAATGCATTAACAGACGATTGAGGCACAACTAGGAACCTTTTAATTAACTTACTTGAGTATTAAAGCATATAAAATCAGGATTATTACTGATAATTATATTGTGGTATTTTCCCAAAGTTATATAGCTTCATCAAAACAATTATAAAATTATCGCTTTTTATCTCTACTAATTAGTGCAATCAACTATTTCAATAAAAACAAATATAACTAATAGATTGTTTCATTGGTATTATTCTTTTTCAGTAGATAAACTGCTGCGACTTTAATAATTATTACTCGATAATATCTATATAAATGATTAATTGAGCCTTTTAAAATAGAATTCAAGTATTTTAATTTGGCTAAAAATATTTTTTAATACAGCATCTATCAAAACTTCAAATATATGTTTCTAACTACGATTGTAACTAATCCAGTTTTTTTTCTTAGATATATTGCGATTATTATTATATCAATCACGATACACGAACTTGCTCATGGTTTTGCGGCTATGAGTCAAGGAGATGATACACCGAAAAGAACAGGTCATATTACTTTAAATCCCGTAGTTCATATGGGAGTTGAATCGCTAATTTTTCTATGTATTGCTGGCATTTCTTGGGGAAAAATGCCTGTAAATCCCTATAAGTTTCGTAATGGTAGAATCAGCGATATCTGGGTATCCGCAGCAGGACCTTTATCGAATTTGGCTTTAGGATTTTTATCTATATTACTACTATTAATTTTCTATAATTCAGGATTGTTAAGTAGAGATTTTCTCTATCTTGCAGCAAGAATCAATTTAACTTTGTTTTTATTCAATATATTACCTATTCCTCCGCTAGATGGTTTTAGCATATTTAGTAATATTTTTACGGAACTAAAGCAATTACAGGGTAGTCCAATAGGGACTTTTGGGTTAATGATTATCTTTTTGATTCCAGGTTTTGGTGGAGCATTGATAGGAATATCTGACTCAGTAATATTAAACTTTATTAAATTAAGATTTAGCTTATAAATAGAATAAAAATAATTACTATAAATAATTTTAAAAAACAATACATTATTGCTATACTTCCGATTTTTGTGATTATATTTTGTTACTTTCACTCTTGGGTATGACAAATCCAATTGCTGATATTTCTTTTTCTTCTGCACATTCTACTTTCTCTGTTAGTTCTAGAAATACCTGCATCTTCAAGTAAAAGCTCAAATATGGGAGAAAATGATAATATACTCCCACTATGAATATTAATCGCCGAAAGTTTATTACAACTTTGGGTTTAGCAACTGTCGCTACCCAAATACCATCATTTGCAGTTCAAGCTACAACACCACCGAATAATATAATCAAACCACCACGTTTAAAGGTAGGGGATACAGTTGGGTTAATAAGTCCTGCTGGTATCGTTGATTCCAAAGATGTTCGAGAAGCACAAGAAATATTTACCAAGCTGGGTTTAAAAGTTAAACCAGGTAGACATATTTTAGACCGTTACGGTTATTTAGCGGGAAAAGATAGAAATCGCGCTCGTGATGTTAATGCTATGTTTGCCGATAAATCTGTTAATGCAATAATTGCAATGCGTGGTGGATGGGGTGGAAATCGGATTTTACCATTGCTAAACTATAGTTCTATCCGCGCTAATCCTAAGATTATTATGGGATACAGCGATATTACATCTCTATTATTAGCAATAACTGCTCGTAGTAACCTTGTAACTTTTCACGGTCCGGTTGCTACTTCTACTTGGAATAATTTTACTTGGAAATATGTCAAAAGTATTTTATTTGATGCTCAAGCAGTAGCAATGAATAATACATTAATTACTAAATTAAATCGCGAAATAATTACACCAGGTCAAGCAAAAGGTAAATTTATTGGTGGTAATTTATCGGTAATAAATTCGATGTTGGGTTCATCTTATTTACCTGCATGGAAAAATAGTATTTTATTTATAGAAGATATCGGTGAAGATGTTTATCGGATAGATAGAATGTTGGTTCAACTGAAAAATGCTGGAATTTTAAATCAGCTATCGGGTTTTGTATTCGGACAATGTACTAGATGTAGTACTGGAGACGAACCTTCATTGACTTTAATGCAGGTATTACAAGAACATATTGCTCCTTTAAATATTCCCGCTTGGTATGGTTCGATGATTGGTCATATTAGAGATAAATTTACACTTCCTATAGGTATTCAAGTAGAAATTAACGCAAATACTGGAATAATAAAAATGTTGGAAGCCGCTGTTCGTTAATTTACGTTGAAATTTACGTCAAATAATTATATGAAGTATTTTAAATATCATGCAATCGGAAATGATTATATAGTTATTAATCCAAAAGATACTTCTGAATCTTTAACTACCGAACAAATAAAAAAAATCTGTCATCGAAACTTTGGTGTGGGTTCAGATGGAATTCTTTATGGTCCTTTTGAATCTGAGAATGGACAATTTTCACTAAGAATACTAAATCCTGACGGTAGCGAAGCAGAAAAAAGTGGAAACGGATTGAGAATTTTCTCTCGTTATCTATGGGATATGCAATTCGTGAAACAAGAACAATTTACCATTGAAACATTAGGAGGTTTAGTTAAATCTTCAGTTTTGGATAATGGTAAAACTGTACGTGTAGAAATGGGAAAATTTAGCTTTTGGAGCAATGAAATTCCTGTTAAAGGAGAAAATAGAGAAGTAATTTCAGAAAATATAACAGTTGATAACAAAGCTTTTACATTTTGTGCTGCGACTATCGGAAATCCTCATTGTGTAATCCCTTTATCTGAAATTTCACCGCAGCTAGCAAAGCAATATGGTCATTTAATAGAAACTCATGAATTGTTTCCAAATCGTGTCAACGTACAATTTATGAAAGTAATTGATAGAGAAAATATTCAGCTCGAAATTTGGGAAAGAGGTGCCGGTTATACGTTAGCATCGGGAAGCAGTAGTAGCGCAGCAGCAGCCGTTGCAAATCGTCTTGGTTTATGCGATTCTTTGATTACGGTACATATGCCCGGTGGAAATATATTGATAGAAATTAGCGAAGATTATTCGATTCAAATGACAGGTTCGGTTACTAAAGTCGCAGAAGGGATAATGTCTGAAGAAATGTTTATCAGTGAACAGTGAGCAGTGAGCAGTGAACAGTGTTAGTTGTAGGTTGGGTTAGACACGATTTGTAATTTGACTTGTAACGAGAATTCTTGAATAGTTTCGTAACCCAATATTACGTTAATCCAACAACCACAGTTAATGTTGGGTTACGGTGCAATATCAATTCCGATGTTAATAAATATCATTATCAATGCACCTAACCCAACCTATAATAATTATATTTTTAAGCTATTTTTTAATCCAATTACCAATCTCTAATTTAAAAATCAATCATAGTTTGTCGATAAATATTAGGCATTCCAATATCAAAAGTCTTTCCATTAACGACTAAACCTGTCATTCCCTCAGATTTTCTTAATTTATCCAAACAAGTTGTTAGCTGAAATTCTCCTTTTTCCCTAAAATTATTATTAATATTTTCCTCTATAAAATCAAATATCTTTGAACTTAATGCATACAAACCAAATATACATAAAAACTCATCTTCTGCCATTCCTTCTACTCGTAAGTTCTGCCTTGCATAGTCAATAGTTGGTTTTTCATAAACTTGAGTAATTTCTAAAATAGAAGGATTAATTTCTTGCCAAACTCCTGTAATACATCCAGCTTTATGAATCATTGGGGCTGGTAAAGAATTCAATCCAATTACATTTTGATTTACCTGTTCGTAAACTTGTAAAACTTGACCGACACAGGATATTTCACCGTCGGACGAATAAATATGGTCACCTAACATCAACAAAAAAGGTTCATTACCTACCCATTCCCTTGCACAAAAAACCGCATGTCCGTAACCTTCTTGTTTATCCTGTGCTAAAAACGTAATTTTACTACCCAAATCTTCAAGGTATTGACAATATTCCTGATTTTCCAGAGAAAGCTTGTTAAAAAGTTTAGGTTCGGGTGAGTCTCTAAAGTAACCCACAAAAGTCTCTTTATCGTCCGGTTGGGTTACAATTCCAATCTCTTCTATTCCTCCCCTAATAGCTTCTTCCACAATCACCTGAATCACAGGTTTAGCCC
This sequence comes from Cyanobacteria bacterium J06621_15, assembly GCA_038525335.1. Taxonomy (GTDB): domain Bacteria; phylum Cyanobacteriota; class Cyanobacteriia; order Cyanobacteriales; family Nostocaceae; genus Rivularia. The sequence goes on from JBCBHT010000063.1 coordinate 15,908, forward strand.
TACCATCCTTATCAATTATCGGAAACAATTCCTTTTTAACAACTTTCGTCGCTGGAAACAAACGAGTACCAAAACCAGCAGCAGGTATTACAGCTTTCTTAATTCGATTCTTCATTTTGTTAGTTGTTAATGGTTAGTTGTTAGTTGTTAGTGGTTAGTGATTAGTGAGAGTAGGACAAGAGAGAGGGAGTGAGAGAGCAAGAAAAATTAATAATTCATAACTCCTTACTCGTTACTCATTACTCATTACTCCTAACTCCTAACTCTTAACTCTTAACCCCGAACTCTATAAAATCTACCATTAGGTCATTGCTTTGCTACAACCAATACCAATTCAGCAGTAATTTTACCCTAGGAAAGCTTTGTAAACTCTTATCCCAGCTTCTCAGTGGCTATTGGTAATGCTCGGCAGATTTTTACTATGTCAGTTGACAAACTGTCACTCAGTCAATTCCCTGATAATGGTCTTAAAAGATATTCTATATTTGTGCAAGGAGTGATACCACTTCACAACACGTTTGCTATAAGCTTATTCTCGCAATCCCTAGCTATATGGGAATAGTGTCGAGTTCAAATGTTGCATCAAACTAGTGAATTGGTATAACTTTATACAGATAAGGCGCTTGGTAGGCAAAACTGTCAGGCGCTTTTCCATGTAACGGATTAGTCACGAATATTCAAAATATCAATCCATGTAGGCAACTGGGGATTTTACTCCACCGTGTGTCAATTAATAAACCTGCACAAATACAATCAGATTTACTACTTTTAATTTCTTACTTCTAGTTTTTTACAGTGATGATAAACATTGCACCTTTTCCCGGTTCGCTTTTTGCGGTGATGCTTCCTTGATGTCGTTCGACAATTTTTCGGCAAATTGCTAAACCCATTCCAGTACCTTCATATTCTGTGCGTCCGTGGAGTCTTTGAAATACGTTGAATATGCGGTCTAGATATTTTTCGTTGAAACCGATACCGTTGTCTTGGACGATAATTTGGCAGAATTCAGAATTTAGCTGTTGATTGGTAATTTTTTTACTGTATATTTTTACCAATATTGGTTCTTTCTGACCATGAAATTTTAAAGCATTGCTTATCAAGTTTTGTAGTAATTGACGCATTTGTAAGGGGTCGGCTTTGATTGTGGGTAATTCGCCGATTTCTATACGTGCTTTACTTTGGGTGATGCGTATTTCTAAGTCCGATAAAACTTCTTGAGTCACCTGTGAAAGATTGACTTCTGCAAAAGGTTGTGCCCTAGTGGTTATTCGTGAAAGGGTAAGCAAATCTTCAATTAAAACTTGCATTCTTTCTGCTGCATTCTGCATTCGGTGCAGATAGTCATACCCTTTATCTGTGAGAGCATTTTGGCAAGTTATTTTGAGTCGGTCACCAAATGTCGTTATTTTACGTAATGGTTCTTGCAGGTCGTGGGAAGCAATAAAGGCGAATTGCTGTAGTTCTTCGTTAGAACGAGCTAATTCTTCTCGCTGACGGGTTTCTTGTTCTAGCAGCTTGGCTTGTGAAACAGCGATACCTATTTGGTCGGCTAGCTGTTGCAGTAACTCTATTTCCCATTCCGTCCATTTACGAGGATGGGCACACTGATGAGTAATTAGCAATCCCCAAAGTTGATTTTGCATAATTATGGGAACTACTAAATTAGATTTGACACAAAATCTTTGCAGTAATTCTACATGACAATCTTGGATGTTAGCTTTTTCAATATCAGTAATAGCGCTAATTCGACCTTCGCGATATTTTTTTATGTATGCTTCGCTAAAACAGGGGTCGTCAATATCCTGACCGTAAACTACAGGTAAACCAGGGACTACAGCTTCCTTTACTGTTTCCATTGAACCTTTATCAGAAAATCGGGTAATTAGTACACGGTCTGCATTGAGTAATTTCTGTACTTCCGTAACGCTAGTTTGAAGAATTTCGTCAATTTGGAGTGAAGTACGAATCTTGAGAGTAATATCTGAGAATAATTGCGAACGTAAATTTTGTCGAATCAATTGTTCTTGAACTCGTTTGCGTTCGGTAATATCCATCATCGCACCAATCATTCGTACCGGTTGTTCGTCTGCATCGTCGCGAACAACATAACCACGCTCAAAAATGTGAGCATATGAACCATCTGCTTTGAGAAAACGGTATTCATTTGACCAAAAGGGTTGAGCGCTTTCTACAACAGTTTGAATATCAGCAACAATTCTACGTCTATCTTCTGGATGTATACGTTTGTGCCACCAATCGGTGTTATCTTCTACAGATTGCGCTGCATAACCAAACAAACTTTGTATTGAGTCATTCCACCACATTTTATCTGTCAGCAAGTTCCAATCCCAAACGGCATCGTTTGTAGCACGAGCAAGTAATTGAAAACGCTGCTCGCTTTGTCTTAGCTGTTCTTCTGCTAATTTGCGCTCTGTAATATCTGTATGGGAACCTGCCATCCGCACCACATCATCATTTGAATTCCATAACGCTTGACCTCGTTCTAAAATCCATTTGTAACTTCCGTTTTTACACCGCAGACGATGCTCGCTAATATAAAAAGGAGTTTTTTGGTCAAAATGGTGTTGAATAGTTAGCCTTAGTAAATCAATATCATCTGGATGTACGATGCTAAACCATTCATCTAAATTGTTACCAATCTCTTCATTTGTATAACCAAGAATTGCTTTAGAACGAGCCGAGTGAAACACCTGGTTAGTTTTAATATTCCAATCCCAAATACCATCATTATTACCTCTTATTGCCAACTGCCAACGTTCCTCGCTTTCTCTAAGCGCATCTTCCATACTTTGACGTTCGATAGCTGTGGCTAAAACGTTAGCAATAGCTTGTAAAAAAAAGATGTCATCTCTATTAAATCTACGTTTTTTAGTAGTATGCGCTCCTAAAACTCCGAAAGGTCGGTCTTTCCCATGAATAATTACCGATAATCCGCTGACTACATTATGTTCGATTAATAATTGCGAACCTTGAAAGCGGTTTTCCTTGGTTAAATCATTTACGATTACTGGTTCTTCGCAAGAAATTGCATAACCTGCTTGCGAATTTCGCTCAGCATTTACTGTTGCTGTTCCTACAAGTCCAAAATGCCAACCAATACCAGAACGTAACAGAAATTTATTACCTCCGGGTAATAATTCCAAAATCTTGCAATATTCGACATCAAGACATTGTGCAATAGTGGTAACAGCTTGATGCATCAAACTACTTAAATCCATCCTCGCAAGTGCTGCTTGAGAAAGTTCTGCGACCAGTGATTGTTGACTAGCATGAACCTCTAGAGCTAGTTGCGCTTTTTTGCGAGCGGTAACATCCATATCGATACCCGACATTCGCATAGCTTTTCCAGACGAATTACGAAAAACTAAACCTTGAGAAGCTAACCAGCGGATATTGCCATCGGGTAAAAGCACGCGATACTCAATATTGTATTCTCCTCCTTCCTCAATCACGGACTGTATTGCTCGACTAATTAAATCTCTATCTTGAGGATGAACAAAGCTGATAAAACTTTCAAAAGTTTCATCAAAGCCAATCGCTAGTTTACCTAATAGTGCTTTGATAGTGTCCGACCAAGTTACTTTATTGCTGACAATATTCCAATCCCAAATACCCATATGAGCAGCTTCTAATGCAATTCTTAATTGCGTTTCTTGCCATTGTGCTTGTTCCGTTTGCTGCCGTAATTTTTTCATAGTTCTACTAGCTTCGACCAGACGAAGAATTCTAGAACGCATTACCAACCATTGAATCGGCTTAGTTATATAATCTGTAGCACCAGCATTAAAAGCTTTTTCTACAGAACTCTGGTCATATAGAGCAGTAATCATTAATATCGGTATATCTTTCCCCCCAGGAAGCTGACGCAAGCGCGCACAGCAAGTAAAGCCATCGATTTCTGGCATCAAAGCATCTAACAAAACTATTTCTGGCTGTAACTGAATATACGCAGCTAAGGCTTCCTGCCCATTACCAGCCTCAGCTACCCAGTAACCTGCTGATTTGAGTAGTTCTCGCAACTGCATCCGCGTTAGCTCGTCGTCATCTACAATCAGAATTAGATTAGTCATCTTATTAAATTTTGGATTTTGGATTTTAGATTTTGGATTAAGAGTTCAAATGTTTCTATTAGTAATTAAACAGTTAAAACTTAAAAGTTAAACTGATGTACAACATTCCTCAATGATTTGTGAGATTTTAGAAACCTGGTTTTTGGAAAAACCGAATTTTCTGGCACTTATCTTTCTCACGACTCATCTAGGATTGCTATACAACTATGTAAAATTATAAAAAATCGTAATAAGTATTTAAGTAGGTCTTGCCTCATCTCAATTATTAGCTTTATCACATAAGGGTTTTAAGGCTTTTTCTCTGTTCCAATTGCAAGCTGTGCGGTTAAGGGTAGGGTGAGACCCCAAGACCGCACCTTATGTCCTAACGGACACGCTTTGCTAACGTTGCTCCCTGCCCTTGTCAAAAAAACTTTTGAGCGCAAACCCTAAGTATTGCTGGTAATTATAAAATAATAATGAATCATAAAATATTTCAAAAATTAATAATCTTATAATATTTTCAAATAATTGTTTTACTCCAATCCCCAATTCCCAATCCCTAATACCAAATTACCAATTACTAATTACCAATTACCAATCCTTTTACTTCAAAACAGAATGCAAGGTAGTTAACAGTTCTTTTGCAGTGTATGGCTTGGGTAAAAAGGCTGTGTGATTGGAATTTTTGTCGAAAGGTATTTGTTCGCTTGTTGCTAATCCACTAACAGCAATCATGCGTAAACTGGGATTCATTTTATGTAATGTATTAATTGTAGTTGCACCATCCATAGATGGCATCATCATATCAATTATTGCTCCACTAATCTTATTTTTATATTGAGCATAAAGCGCTACTGCTTCGATTCCGTCGTTAGCTGTAATTGCTCTGTAGTTGTGCTGTTCTAAAGAGGTTAAAGTAATATCTCTGATTGACTGTTCGTCATCAACTATTAAAATTAATTCTCCATTCCCTAAAGGTGTTTTTAAATATTCTGTTTTTTTATTAGCATCAGTATTAGCTGCTGGTAAGTATATTTTAAAATCTGAACCTATATCTTTATTACTAGATACATTAATAAACCCATTATGACCTTTGATAATTCCAGTTACTGTTGATAGTCCTAATCCAGTACCTTTACCAAATTCCTTGGTCGTGAAAAATGGTTCAAAAATTCTATCTAATAATTCTTGAGCTATACCAACTCCGTTATCAGCAACGCTTATTACTACATAAGAGCCTACTTTTGCATCAAGATGCATCTGTGCATAATTATCATCAATTACAATATTTTCGGCAGATATTGTTAATTTTCCGCCATTTGGCATAGCATCGCGAGCATTTAAACAGAAATTTAACAATACTTGGTGTAGCTGAGTGCTATCACCCCATATCTGCCACAAACCTTGTTGAATTGACTCATGAAACGAAACCGATTTTGGAAAAGTTTGTTCGACAATTTGCTTCATTTCTCCAACCAATTCTTGAACCGGAATTACAGTGCGATCGCCTTCAATTCCTCGGGCGAATGATAATACTTGTTTTACTAGATTAGCTCCTCGCTTAGCGTTATTTTCTACGATGCCCAACATAGAAATTTCTTGTTCGTTGTGGCTCTTGCTTTTAAGCAATTGCACCGACATCAAAATTGGCGACAGCACATTATTTAAATCGTGAGCAATACCGCTTGCTAAAGTGCCAATGCTTTCCATGCGCTGAGCGCGTAAAAATTGTTTTTCTAACTCTTTCTTCTGGGTAATGTCTGTATCAACAGTTAATATAGACTTAGGCTGATGATGCTCATCTTTGACCAAAGTCCAGCGGCTTTCAATAATAATTTCTTGACCAGATTTACTAACTTTTCTTAGTTCACCTTGCCACGAACCATCTTGCAATACTTGACTATATATATCTTGATGCTGACCGCTGTAAATTTCCGGTTTTAAAAGTTCTTTGGCATTTTTACCAATTACTTCTTCTTCCGTCCAACCATAAATTATTTCTGCGCTTTTATTCCATAGTAAAATTTTGTGAGATAAATCTCGCATAATAATCGCATCGGTCGCAATATCTAACAATGCTGCTTGCTCGCGTAATTGGTGCTCTATATGCTTACGGTTAGTAATATTTTCAAACATATATAGCCGTGCAAAATATTGATTTTCTTGATTTTGAATTTCTCTAGAAAACCGACGAATATTGCGACCATCGGGCAATAAAATTTCGTCTTCGCATATACATTTATCAAACAAATTGGGTTGACAAGCTTTAATAAAGGGAGGAACTTGAGATGTTAATTTCCGAAATTCATCTACAATATCTTTATGTTTAAACGCTCCAGATTCGACCTGTTTTTTCACATGTCCCAAACCCCAGATATCATAGAAACGCTCATTCGCATACAAGATATTCCCAGTACTGTTTTCTACTACATAGAAAGCCAATGGTGACACGCTGGTCATCAAACGCAAAAGTGTTTGTTTCCAACGTAATTTTTCTTCAGCTTGTTTACGTTGAGTGATGTCATCAACTAAGTAAGCAAATCTTTGATTTTCTGAGCAATTTCCGATAGGTGAAACCTTAGCTTTGAGCCATTTGCTACCATCTTGAGTATCAAAAGGATATTCAAAAGTTATAAAAGATTGAGTAATTTCTGTTTGATGATAATAGTCAATCCACTCACTTATAAGCTTTGGTGGAATCTTCATATCGCTAACGAAGCGATTCCTCATTTCTTCAGTAGTCAAACCCAAGAAATTTGCCGCAGCAGTATTACCAGAAATATGTAGAATATCATTGTCACGAACCTCTACAATCCCCATCATCATCGGAGCGCTATCAAAAAAACTTTTGATAATACTTTCGCTTTCATCTAAAGCTTCCTTTGCTTGCTCGTATTCTGTTTTAATATCAGATAATTGATTTAAACCAATTCGTATTTCTAATTGCTTAATCACCAAACGACTAATCGCTTCGAGTGATTGTATTTGTTCGGGACTAATCGAACGGGGTACCGTATCTATAGCACATAAAGTTCCTACCACCTGACCTTCAGGTGAAACTAACGGTATACCAACATAAAATCTTACATTTGGCTCAGAAATTACTACAGGATTATTAGCGAAGCGTTCGTGAGCCAAGGTATCGGGAATAACTAAAGTCTTGCCAAGACTGACGCACAAAGACCCAAAGCCCACATTTCTAGGCATTTCTGAGACATTTAATCCCACTTGGGCTTTAAACCATTGACGCTTAGCATCAACTAAATTTATCAGAGCAATTGGTGTTCCTGCTACTTGCTTTGCTAGTAAAACTAAATCATCAAAAGTTTGTTCCGGTGCAGTATCAAGAATCTCATACTCATATAAAGCTTTTAATCTTGATGCTTCATTTTCAGAAACCATTATATTTAATATTCCTGCTATTACTGAATTTCCTTTATTTTTTTGGAGAATTTGACTGTCAGCTAAACTTCATTAATAGGGGAAAATTTGTAAAGGTGGTTGTGCATTTACTTCTGCTAAAAACCACAAAAGGGAACACCATTGCATTACTACATCCTCAGTTGACTAAAGCTGTGAGAGTTGTTCGTACTAACACCAATCAATAATCAGAAACATAAACCAGGATAATTTCCCAGCAGAGAAATGATTATTCATAGCAGGTTATAGTCAAAAACATTTGATGCTTATCTACAACTAAATACGCCGTAATTCCGTCATATAAACTATATTAATATGCCTTCGACAGATAAAAATCATTGTTACACTAAAGTGTATTTACACAAATCATCACAAATTTCCCTGTTTTTGGTGTTTTATGTAATTAAAGTAAAATCGGGGAACAGTGAACAGTGAACAGTGAGCAGTGAACGGTGAACTGAGAATATACAGCGTCACCTCATCAAATTAAGACATCAACAAAAGAAGCAGACCTATAATTCGTAGACCTTTAACATGTAGACCTTCCCACAGCACAATAACTTCTAACTTTTGACTTCCCCCTTTATCGAAATCGTGCTTTAAATAAAAAAGAGCACAATGAAATATTATTGAAATTATAAGAAAATTTGATGAATTCATTTACTTCAGCTACTATAAATTCCGCAATCAAACCTCATCCAGAAGATAATTTTGCTATTACTTTTGTGCCACTTTCACTTCCAGAAGTTTACAATTTAGCCGACCATCCAGCTAATGGTGCGATTGTAGTTATGAGTGGAACAGTTCGCAATCAAACTGACGGAATACCAGTAACTTCTTTGGAGTACCAGGCTTATGAACCAATGGCAATGAGAGTTTTTTATCAAATTGCTGCTAATATTCGCAAGCAGTGGACGGATACAAATCGTGTCGTAATTCACCACCGTACCGGACATTTAAAAATTGGTGAAATCAGCGTTTTAGTAGCAGTCGGTTGTCCTCATCGCTCCGAAGCTTTTGAAGCTTGTCGCTACGCTATTGATACTCTCAAGCATAATGCTCCTATTTGGAAAAAAGAACATAACCGTGATGGTTCCAGTAATTGGGTAAGTATTGGAGCTTGTGAAATAGAAGAGTGATGATAAGTTAAGAGTTAGGAGTTAGGAGTTAGGAGTTAGGAGTTACGCCTAATGTGAATTAAAAACGTTCCTTATTCTACAAGGGTTTTGAAGCTTCCTTAAATCCATATTTTTAATTACCAACGTAACAATAATGATTTGAGCGATTAATTCACATAACACGTGAGTTATATTTCGGCTTACTGATAAATGGTAATTTTTCACTGCATGTCCTTACCCTAACGGGTCAGCAAGTTGAACGGACACGCTGAGGTAACACTGTTCGCTGATTAAAAAATTATCATTTCATATTATTTCTTAACATAAATCCTACTTTTGTATTGCACTTTGTAACTATGCGTTAATTCTAAAGACTTATTCCTTTAGACTTATCTTTTAAAGAAAAGTTTTTGCATAAACGTGCCATGCATCTAATACTCACTTGTCATAATTTTTTTGTAATACTTTCATTTTTTGCTTGTATAACGGGTTTAATAATGCTTCTAGATAAAGAGAAACTTGAAACTGAAATGCAGCAAACGGAAAAAATTTTGTTTAGAATGAGCTTTTCTTACTGGTTAGTTTATTGTATTGCTTTCGGTATTCAGAAAATAGTTTTACCATTCCCAGAAGCTTTGTTAATGAGTTTGAGAATGACTACAGCTTTGTCATATTTTCTAACTTTTTCCTGTGTCATTTGCTTGCCATTACATAAATTTGCGATGCGAAGAATTCAGGATTAGATAATAGGGAATAGTTTGCGATTCCACAAAAAACTAACCACTAATAACTAACTATTTCTTCATCACAGTTAAAATTGCATTCTGTAATTCATTCTGCTCTAAAGTAGTAAGGATAAATACTTCCTGTACAGTTTTCCCGTGACGTGCGATAACTTTAAACCCACCTCTAATTGGAACCGAAACTCGTAATTGCATATGAGGAGCGTGACCTCTCACACGACGAATCTCTCCTGGTGTTATGGTTTGAATACTATCTTGGTTACAGAGACGTTCGAGAATGGGGATAAGACCGTTGATGTGAGTAGAGTGATTCCAAACGAGTCTACCGGATTTAGAGGTGGGTTTAGCCATTTCTACGCTGCCTCTAAAGGAGCCATTGTTAAACCAGCCCTACGTAGTTGCTGGTGATATAGTTCGGCAGGTTCTTGAGGTCCTACCCAAACAATTGCTTGTCCTTCGTGATGTATCTGATTTGTGAGTTCCCAAGCATGGTCTGAAGTCATTCCTGGAATATACTTCATTAAACATTCGGCAACGTGACCAAAAGTATTAAAGTCATCGTTGAGGACAATTACTTTAAAATTAGGATATGTTTTCCGGGTAACTTGACCCGAACGCTCGGGTGCTATAGTTGGTGCGTTAGCCATCCCGTATACATTTGCTGATAGTTTAGTAACCATAAAAGATTTGCTAGAGGTTTTCATAAAATGCATTCCAAATAATTAGTTTAATGCATTGTTTGCAAGCTCGTGTTTATCAGCTACTAATTATCAATTTTCACCGTTCGGGTGTGGATTATCAATTATCATCATCACTAAAATAAATGATGAGACAATTTAGTAGCAGTTAGTTATTTACGATTATCTTACAATTACTAACGGATAACTGATAACTGATAACTGATAATTGATAGCTGATAACCCTCTACTTATCTCCAATCATTCCAGTTTTCGTTAAAAATTGAAGTATCTGGGAAAGCAGTTGGGTTGTTGTTTTGTTTCAATAAACGTTGCAATTTAATCAACTGGGGTTCAATTCTAGGTAATTCATCCACCAGTTCGTAAGGTGCAACATTATTTTTCAGTGCAAAAGCTGCTGTAGTTCCCGCAGCTGCACCAGCAGACCATTCAAAGGAATGTACGCGATAAGCAGCAGCAGCAATGTGACTTGTAGCGATACTCTTACCAGCTACTAACAAGTTATCTATTTTCTGGGGAATCATTGCTCGCAGCGCAATTTGAAACGGATAAGCTTGTCCTGCACCGCGTCTTTCACCTTCGCGTTCGGTATTTCCTGGTGCTTCCGGAGGGCTTTTGGTCATGCAGGGGTGAAAGTCAATTGCGTAATGTCCAATACCTACTGCATCGGGGAAAACAGTAGAGCGAGTTCGTCTAACAACATCTTCCGGACGCTTTTTACCAGTAAGAACTGATGTTGCTTCCAAACCTGCTAAAGAAGCTTTGAGACGACGATACATCTTTGCAGGTAAAGTATTACGGTAAAACTCGTCAGTATAATCGCGGCGAGAAATATCTATTTCTTCGATAGTAAAACCTTGGGGATGTGCGTAACCAGGACGACCAATGATACGTCTTCCTTCTCGCATATACGGATATTTAGATAAACCATGAGCGGTTCCCATTGGAGAATTTAAACCTTTAAGATAACGATGATTTGGATGAAGTTTCTTTACACCATCACCAAGTTGAGAATCCGTAGTTCCCCTAACCAACCAGTAAAAATACCCTTTAGAAATTTCCTCTCCTTTACGCAAAGCTTCAGTTCTGAGTCCTCCCAGCCAACCACCAGGTTCTAACTGTCCGCTAGCTTGTAATTGCCCACGGGTATAAATTAAATTATCTTGAGCAGTTCCCGGACGGTAATCGTTACCCCAAGTCCAGTTTTGCATGGAAATGTCACCAGGAGTCGGAGCGGTAAAGTTGATACCACCGAATTTCATTGCTTCCCCAGTTCTAGGACTCCAGATACGACGATAGGTATGTACTAACTCGAAGCTAGCTAAGCGCTCTAATTCATAACTATAGTAAGGGGAATACTGGGGATAAAAACTCGGCATTTCATGCTCTTGAGCTTCCTTCGTAGTCTCCATTGCAAAGGTGTAAGTAAAACCTTGAGTGCAATAAGGGTCATTAGTAGCACTAGAAGAAGAAGGTTCTAGATAAGAACGTGGGTCAATACCGAGACGATAAGGAACATCCGCAAGACCGACTATTTCTCCGGTTTCGCTAGCATCAACAACATACCAATTTGGAGCATCGCTGTTTTGGGATTGTTTGGGGACAAAACGGATGATTGATTTATTAAACCGCGAAGAATTCTCGTAAGTATAAGCATCTTCAATAGTTTCAGATAAGGTAAAAGTATTGATAGGAGGTTGACCATTGGATGGTGTATGTTGAATTGCATAAGCACCATCAATTATTTTTCCACCGTTATCAGTTTCGAGTTCCTTAACAACAGTATTGGGGAACCAATTGAGTTTTCCTCGACCTTTTCTTTGAGCATCTTTGAGCATCCCAACCAGAACTTTATGACCGTCGAGAGGAAGAAAACAAGAATCGCTTACCCAACAGTCACCGGGGTTAAGTTCACCGTAGGTTTGACGGATGCGTTTTCGTAATTCTAAATAACCACGAGAATAAAATAATTGTTGACGTTGGGTCGGACGTTCATCAAGTGCAGAGGTTCCTTGAGAAGAAATTTGTCCTCCCATCCAGTCAGTTATTTCTGTTAAACAAACCTCTTTTCCTAGGAGTAAACTTTCATAAGCTGTAGCGATACCGGACAGTCCACCACCTACAACTAGGATGTCACATTTTACAGTTTTATCCGGGCTTCTAGATGGCGCAGCAACAACCGATAATGGTGTAACAAATGAAAGTAAAGTTGAAAACAGAGTAAGTAAAGACAACGAGCGTTTCATTATTTGTAAATTCCGTTAAACTCCTACGAAGGGCACCTATTAAAAATTTTTTAGAAGAAATAATTTCTAATGGTTAACCCTTGACAGTCTTAGACGCTACCATTACGGAAATGTTTACCGCAAGCGTTTTAAGAGAGATAATTAGTTATTTAAGCTACAACAACACTCTATTTAAGATAGTAAAATTATCAAAAAATACATTCGTGTTTATTACAAAATAGCCCTACCTGTTAAAAAATAATGTTGTTAATCAGACATTGTTATTTATATCATTGTTGATGATTAGATTATTCAAAATAATGTTTTTGAAAATAGCTCAAATTCAAATATTTTATTTAAAAACAGTAAATTATATCATTAAGAAAAAGATGCATTCTTGATAAATCGAAGTTGACACAGAGAATAATTAACTACAAATCGTAAATTGTATCTGCTGCTATATTTCAAGTTTATACTTTTGTTGTTAGAAAGCAGATTTTAGTTTATTTAATGTATACCATAGTGATTAATTTCTTCTCCCAGCTGAAAATTCCTAATTTATTCTGCTTGGTTTCCAAATAGACCAAGCAATTTTTATATCTATACTTCTCAAAAGCTATTACATAAATTTAAAAAATAAATTTTGATTTGATGTAGATTGGATTAGACGACGTGGTACAATATTTTTTATAAAAAGAAAAACCGGATATTACCGGTCGAATTCGGCAATATACCATCTCTGAGCGGCGAGGGTTTACTATACCTTGAGCAGCAAACATCTAAGCTGTTTATTTTTATTTGTTAATCATTATTAAATTAGTTAAGACGTTATTCTAAGGTGCTATTAATTTTTTAATTCAAATAATTAAATCAATTTACTTTTTACTCTTTAGATTAGATGAAATAAAGAGAATAAACTTTCTCTAAAAATGATAGACAGCTTAGATGCT